>DASUFZ010000252.1:0-16149 GCA_036274295.1 Myxococcota bacterium | reverse complement strand
CGAAGAAGAGGAACACGCCGCTGCCGAGCACGTTGAAGGCGAGGATCTTCCGCAGCGGATGCGGCTGCACGACGAGCCCGTAGAGCCCGATGCCGACCAGCGCCGCCGCGCAGAGGCCGTAGAGCGAGGCGGCGCTCATCGGTCGTCGGTCCGCGTTGGCGGGCCGTCGATCAGCAGCGCGAGGACCGCAGCGATCATCAGCAGCATCGGCGCCTCGACCAGCAGGATCAGCGGCTTCTCCCATCCTTCGGGATAGGCGAGGAAGCCGCCGGCCCAGGCGAAGCCGGCGAGACCGACCGCGAGGAAGGCGAGCGGGCCCGACACCAACAGGAGTCGCAGCCCGCGCGCGCCGATGCGCGGCGCGTCGACGAGTCCGGCCATGCGCGCGAGCAGCCACATCGCGGCGAGCAGCGCTCCGCCCTGGAACGCGCCGCCCGGCTCGTCGGCGCTGTTCCACACGAGGTAGACGCCGACGACGATGCCGAGCGGCGGCAGCATGCGCGCGAGGAAGACGAGCGCGTCGTCGCGGCGCGCGCTCGGCGCGTCGCCGGGGCGCCCGCCCCAGGCGCCGTCGCGCGCGAGCGACCACACCGCGAGCAGCGCCATCAGCACCACGATCTTCTCGAGCAGGGTGTCGATGGCGCGCCACGCCATCAGCGCCGCGGTGACGGGGTTGCCGACGCCCGTCTGCGGCAGGCTCGCGGCGGCGGCGGGCGCGAGGGAGGGCGCGCTCTCGGGCAGCGAGAGGCCGGCGGCCGCGAGCGCCGCCGAGACCGCCGCGCAGAGCAGCGCCGCGACGGCGCGCAGCGCCCGCCCCGCGCGCTCGGACTCCGACAGGCCCTCGCTCGCGCGCAGACGCGCGGCCGCCGCGAGGAGCAGCGCGCCCGTGAGCGCGCCGATGGCGGCCTCGGTCAGCGCGACGTCGACCGCCGCGAGCCGCACCCAGACGAGCGAGAGCGCGAGCCCGTAGCTGACGAAGCCGACGACGCCCGCGAAGGTCCGGCGCGCGGCGACGGCCGAGATCGCGGCGAAGAGGACGAGCGCGGCGAGCAGCGGATCGAAGATCAGGTCCGCGTTCACGGCAGGCGCTCGGCGCGCGGGCGCGTCGCGCGTCCGAGGAGCTGCGTGACGGTCGTGGCGGCGAGCTGCGCGAGCAGCCACACCGCGACGAGCTTGGCCGCGCCGAGTGCGCCCGCGTGCGGCAGCAGACCGACCACGACGAGCCCGAGGCCGAGGTTGTCCGCCTTGGTCAGCGCGTGCAGCCGGCTCGGCGGATCCGGGAAACGCAGCAGCCCGACGGTGCCCGCGAGGAAGAAGAAGGCGCCCGCCCACACGGCGACCGCCGTGAAGACGTCGATCACTCGCCGTCTCCCGGCGCGCTGGTGACGAAGGCGGCCGATGCGAAGGCCGAGATCACCGTCAGCACCAGCGCGACGTCGATGACGGCCCGCACGCGCGTCGCGAAGCTCACGAGGAGCAGCACGGCGACGCCGCCGGTGCCGAGGAGCTGCGCGGCCATCACGCGGTCGACGTCGCCCGGTCCGCGCAGCACGCGCGCGAGGCCTACCGCGGCGGTGCCCAGGATGAAGGCCGCCGCCGCGAGCAGGCCCTCAGACATCGGCGGTTTCTCCGAACGCGTTCGCGATGCGCGCTTCGTCGGTTGCGAGCTGCTGCGCGACGGGCCGACTCGCGTCGATGCAGTGGACGAGCAGCGTGCCGCGCGCGTCGGTGCCGGACGGCACCGTGCCGGGCACCACGCTCGTCAGCGCGCAGAACACGTCGCGTGGGAGACCGCGCGCGAGGCGCAGCGGATGCGACACGTAGCCGGGTCGCAGCGGCAGGCGCGGATCCAGCGCGCGACGCGCGATGTCGAATCCCGCCGCGATCGACTGGGGCGGCACGCGCAGCGCAATCGCCGCGAGCTGCGCGACACGGCTGCGCCGATCGCGCGGCGGCAGCAGGCGCAGGCTCACCCATGCCGCCGTGATGGCCGTGGGGACCCCGACGGCGAGGTCTGCGAGGTTGGGGCCGATCAGAAACACCCAGAGGCCGAGCAGGCCGGCTGCGCGGAGCGCGCTCGATCGCAGCGAATACCTCGCGCCACGGGTCGCGCCTGCCGGAATTCGCGTGGGCATCGGCCTCCCTGGCTCGCCGCGGCAGCATGCAATAGCGGCCGAGTCGAGGTCAACGCGGAGGGGATCGACCGAGTGCCCGGATGCGCCGCGTGTACAGGTAGGTGGGCGCTCCGTACAGGTTCGGGCGCTTTGTACACCTCGACGTTGCATTTCGATTCTGCTTCCATCGCGCGCCCTCGTCGACGAGCATGTCGACGCGGCCATGCGTCGAGGAGGTCCGATGGCAGCCCAGGACGATCCGAAGCTTCCGCTCCCGGCGCTGACGGCCATGGTCGTCGGCGGCATGGTCGGCGCCGGGGTCTTCTCGATCCCCCGCAACTTCGCGCAGGCCACCGGCGTCTACGGTGCGCTCATCGCATGGGCGATCGCGGGCGCCGGCATGCTGATGCTGGCCTTCGTCTTCCAGAAGCTCGCGAACCGCAAGCCGGACCTCGACGCCGGAGTCTACGCCTACGCGCGGGCGGGCTTCGGGCCCTACCTCGGCTTCTTGTCCGCCTTCGGCTACTGGGCCAGCGCGTGCGTCGGCAACGTCTCCTACTGGGTGCTGATCAAGTCGACGCTCGGAGCGTTCTTTCCCTTCTTCGGCGAGGGCAACACGATCTCGGCGGTGCTGGCCTCGTCGGTCGGCATCTGGGCCTTCCACTTCCTGGTGTTGCGCGGCGTGAAGGAGGCGGCGGGGATCAACAAGATCGTCACGATCGCCAAGGTGGTGCCGCTGCTGCTGTTCCTGGTGCTCGCCATCTTCGCGTTCAAGCTCGACGTGTTCACCGCGAACCTGTCGGGAGGCGCGGGCGAGAACTACGGGACGCTCTTCAACCAGGTCAAGAACACGATGCTGGTGACCGTGTTCGTGTTCCTCGGCATCGAGGGCGCCAGCAACTACTCGCGCATGGCGAAGCGGCGCGAGGACGTGGGCATCGCCACCGTGACGGGATTCCTCGGCGTGCTGGCGCTCTTCGCGTCGGTCTCGATCCTGTCCTACGGCGTCCTGCCCACCGACCAGATCGCGCAGCTGCGCCAGCCCTCGGTGGGCGGCGTGCTGGAGGCCGCGGTCGGACCGTGGGGAGCGACGTTCATCGGCTTCGGCGTGATCCTGTCCGTGCTGGGCGCTTATCTGGCCTGGACGTTGATGGCGGCCGAAGTGCTGTCGGTTGCCGCGAAGAAGGGCGACATGCCGTCCTTCCTCGCGCACGAGAACGAGAACCAGGTGCCGTCCAAGGCCCTGCTGTTGAGCTCGCTCCTCGTGCAGCTCGTGCTCGTCGCGACGCTGTTCTCCGACGACGCCTTCACCCTCGCGCTGTCGCTCTGCAGCCACCTGTCGCTGCTCCCTTACCTGCTCTCTGCGGCGTTCTTGTTGCAGCTGACCGTGAAGGGCGTGACGTACGAACGGGACGCCGGCGATCTCGGCAAGGACCGGCTGATCGCGGCATTGGCCGTGATCTACACGGTCTTCCTGGTCTTCGCGGCGGGCATGAAGTTCCTGCTGCTCGGCTTCATCGTCTACGCGCCGGGGACGCTGCTCTACCGCATGACCCGCCGTGAGCAGGGGAAGCCGCTCTTCACGCCCGTCGAGTGGGTGATCTTCGCCGTCGCGGTCGTCGGCGCCGTCGTCGGCATCCACGGTCTCGCGACGGGATACATCACGATCTAGGCTGCGCTCACAAGGAGTCCCTCCCATGGCTGAGAAGCAATCCTCCTCGTCCACTTCCTTCGGCGTCCACTCCGAAGTCGGCCAGCTGCGCAAGGTGATGGTCTGCTCGCCGGGGCGCGCGCACCAGCGCCTCACGCCTTCCAACTGCGACGCGCTCCTCTTCGACGACGTGCTCTGGGTGGACAACGCGAAGCGCGACCACTTCGACTTCGTGCAGAAGATGCGCGACCGCGGCGTCGACGTCGTCGAGATGCACAACCTGCTCGCCGAGACGGTCGCCGTGCCCGAGGGCAAGAAGTGGATCCTCGACAACCAGATCGTGCCGAACCAGGTGGGCCTCGGCTTCATCGACGAGCTGCGCAGCTACCTCGAAGGCCTCGACGACCGCAATCTCGCGGAGACGCTGATCGGCGGTCTCTCGACCTTGGAGTTCCCCGAATCCATCGGCGGCAAAGCACTGCAGGTCGTGAAGGAGGCCGCCGGCGCCACCGAGTATCTGCTGCCGCCGCTGCCGAACACGCTCTACACGCGCGACACCACCTGCTGGATCTACGGCGGCGTCACCTTGAACGCGCTGTATTGGCCGGCGCGTCACGAGGAGACGATCCTCACCACGGCCATCTACAAGTTCCACCCCGATTTCAAGGGCAAGGTGAACGTCTGGTGGGGGGATCCCACCAAGGATCACGGCCTCGCGACGCTCGAGGGCGGCGACGTGATGCCGATCGGCAAGGGCAACGTGCTGATCGGGATGAGCGAGCGCACGTCGCGACAGGCGATCAGCCAGCTCGCGGCGACCCTCTTCAAGAAGAAGGCCGCCGAGCGCGTGATCGTGGCGTCCATGCCGAAGATCCGCGCGGCGATGCACCTCGACACGGTGTTCACCTTCGCCGATCGGGACTGCGTGCTGCTGGCGCCCGACTTCATGAACAAGACCACGACCTTCTCCTACCGCCCGAGCAACCACCCGAGCGGCGTGGAGCTGCACCCCGAGAAGAAGCCGTTCGTGGACGTCGTCACCGAGGCGCTCGGGCTTAAGAAGATGCGCGTCGTCGAGGCGGGCGGCAGCGACTACCAGCGCGAGCGCACGCAGTGGGACAGCGGCGCGAATCTGGTGTGCGCGTCGCCGGGCGTCGTCTATGCCTACGACCGCAACACCTACACGAACACGTTGCTGCGAAAGGCAGGCATCGAGGTCATCACGATCGTCGGCGCCGAGCTCGGCCGCGGGCGGGGCGGAGGACATTGCATGACCTGCCCGATCATCCGGGACGCCGTCGACTACTAGCCCGACCCTGCACCGATGTTCGTGCTTCGGCTCCTGAAGCGCGCTGCGGTCCTGCTGGCGCTCCTGCTGCTCGCCGTGCTCGCGCTGCGGATCTTCGAGAGCCAGCGCGGTCGGCCGCTCTCGCGCTGGCACGAGTTCGTGCCGGAGGAGCTGCACGCGGACGCGCTCGCGCACGCGGACTGGCCCGCCTGGCTGGCGGCGGAAGACGAGGTCTTCGCGTCCGTGCGCCGCGAGGTGACCGAGAAGCTCGAGCCCGAAGAGCGCGTCGCCATCAACCGCTACTTCGAGGGCAGCCCGATGTATGCGGGCCGCTTCGCGACGGACTGGAACCGCTCCTTCGTGCTGGATCCCGCAGGCGAGCCGGCCGGCGCGATGGTGTTCCTGCACGGTCTCACCGACGCGCCCTACAGCGGGCGCGTGATCGCAGAGCGCTATCGCGCGCACGGCTTCGTCGCGCTCGCGATCCGCCTGCCGGGCCACGGCAGCGTGCCGGCCGGGCTCACCGACGCCGACTGGGAGGACTGGGCCGCGGCGACGCGCCTCGCGGTGCGCGAGGCCGTGCGCCGCGCGGGGCCGTCGCGTCCGCTGCACGTGATCGGCTACTCGAACGGCGGCGCGCTCGCGCTCCAGTACGCGCTCGACGCGCTCGACGATCCCCGGCTGACGCGGCCCGCGCGCGTGGTGCTGATCTCGCCGATGCTCGGCGTCACGCGCTTCGCGCGCTTCGCCGGCGTCGCGGGCTGGCCGGCCGTGCTGCCGGCCTTCGCACGGGCCGCGTGGCTCGGCGTCGAGCCCGAGTTCAATCCGTTCAAGTACAACTCGTTCCCCATCCACGCGGCGCGCCAGACGGTCCTGCTGACCGACGTGCTGCACCGCCAGATCGAGCGGCAGGTTCGCGAGGGAAGCTGGAGCGAGCTCGCGCCGATCGCGACGTACCAGAGCGTCGTCGACTCCACCGTCAGCACGCGCTCGATCCTCGAGGAGCTCTACGCGCGGCTGCCCGCGAACGGCAGCGAGCTCGTCCTCTACGACGTGAACCGCAGCGTCAAGTTCGGACCGCTGCTGCGGCCGGCCGTCGACGCGAAGCTGTCGGAGATCCTGCCGCCGCTGCCGCGCACGTGGCGCACGGTCGTCGTCGGCAACGCGAGCGCCGGCAGCCGCGAGGTGGTCGCGCGCGTGACCGAGGCCGGCGCGAAGGACGAGCGCGCGGAGCCGATGGGTCTCGCATTCCCGGACGACGTGTTCTCGCTCTCGCACATCGCGCTGCCGTTCGCGCAGGACGACCCCCTCTACGGACTGACGCCCGACCCGAGCGAGGACTTCGGCGTGCGGCTCGGGACCCTGGCGCTGCGCGGCGAGCGGGGGGTCCTCGCCATGAATCCGGGCGCCTTGCTGCGCATGAAGTCGAATCCCTTCTTTGCGTGGCAGATGGCACACATCGAGGAGAGCCTCGACAGCGCCGCCGCGCTCGCGCGTTGAACGTGTACGATGCCCGCGGTCCGATGAAGGAGGTGTGCGTGTTCCGAGCCGCCATTGCGCTCGCGCTGCTACTCGCGGCGTGTCGCGCGCCGGAGGAGCCGCCCGCTGCCGAGATCCGACCCGTCCGCACCGTGACGGTCGAGGAGCTGCCGGGCGGCGAGACGGTGACCTTGACCGGCCGCGTCGACGCCGAGGAGGAGGTGCGGCTCGCCTTCCGCGTCGGCCAGCGCATGGTCGAGCGCCGGGTCAACGTGGGCGATCGCGTCGAGACGGGCCAGCTGATCGCGCGCCTCGAGTCGACGACGTTGCAGAACGCGATGCAGGCGGCGCGCGCGCACGTGACCTCCGCGCAGGCCGCGGCCGCCGACGCGCGCCTCGAGTTCGACCGCCAGCGCACCTTGCTCGAGCGCGGCGTCGCGCCGCGCGCGCGCTTCGAGACCGCGCAGAAGCGGCGCGATTCGGCCGTCGCGCAGGTGGACGCCGCGCAGGCCGAGCTCGCGAACGCGCGCGAGCAGCTCGGCTTCACGGAGCTCTTCGCGGATTCGCCCGGCGTGGTGACGGCGGTCGGCGCGGAGCCCGGCGAGGTGGTGTCGGCCGGGCAGATGATCGTGCGCGTCGCGCGCAAGGGCGGCCGCGACGCCGTCTTCGACGCGCCGGCGCGCGTGAAGGACGCGCTCGGCGGCCTCGACCCCGAGGTGGAGGTCGTGCTGACCGCGAATCCCGCCACGCGCACGACCGGCCGCATCCGCGAGGTCTCGCCGCAGGCGGATCCCGTCACGCGCACCTTCCAGGTCAAGGTCGGCCTCACGGACCCGCCCGAGGCGATGCGGCTCGGCTCGACGGTGACGGGCTCGATCCACCTGGGCCTGGCGCCGGGGATCCGCATCCCGGCGTCGGCGCTGACCTCTTCGCAGGGCTCGCCAGCGGTCTTCGTCTACGACCCGCAGAGCAGCACGGTGTCGCTCCGCAACGTCGAGGTCGCGAGCTTCGGCCTCGCCGAGGTGGAGCTCGCGTCGGGACTCACCGCCGACGACGTCGTGGTGACGGCGGGAGTGCAGACGTTGCGGCCCGGCCAACAGGTCCGCCTGCTCCAGTAGATGGCGTTCAACCTCTCCAGCTGGGCGCTCAAAGAGCGATCGATCGTCGTCTTCCTGATGCTGGCGACGGTCGCGGCGGGCGTCTCGTCGTACTTCGCGCTCGGCCGCAACGAGGATCCGGAGTTCACCTTCCGCGCGATGGTCGTCCAGGCCGGCTGGCCGGGCGCCACGCTGGAGGAGACGCTCCTCCAGGTCACCGAGCGGCTCGAGCGCACGCTCCAGGAGGTGCCGAACCTCGACTACGTGCAGAGCTACACCGTCGCCGGTACCACGACGATCTTCGTGATCCTGGAGGGCGCCACGCCGCCCGACGACGTCCACGAGACCTGGTACCAGGTCCGCAAGAAGATCGGCGACATGCGGCACACCCTGCCGCAGGGCGTCGTGGGGCCGGCCTTCGACGACGAGTTCGGCGACACCTTCGGGATCATCTACGGCTTCACGGCCGACGGCTTCTCGCAGCGCGAGCTGCGCGACTACGTCGAGGGCGTGCGCTCGCGGCTGCTGCTCGTGCGTGACGTCTCGAAGATCGAGCTGCTCGGCGCGCAGGACGAACGCATCTACGTCGAGTTCTCGATGGAGAAGCTCTCGGGCCTCGGCATCGACCGCCGCGCGCTGATCACGGCGCTCCAGGCGCAGAACATCGTGCGCCCGGCCGGCGTGATCCAATCGGGCGACGAGGCGCTGTCGCTCCGCATCTCGGGCGCCTTCGCCTCCGAGCAGGACGTGCGCGACGTCAACTTCTCCGTCGGCGGGCGCATGCTGCGGCTCGGCGACATCGCCGAGGTCGTGCGCGGCTTCGCGGACCCGCCCCAGCCGATGTTCCGCGTGAACGGCCAGCCCGCCATCGGCCTCGCCATCGCGATGCGGGTCGGCGGCGACGTGCTCGAGCTCGGCAGGAACGTCGCGCACGAGATGCGCGAGATCACCGATGATCTGCCGGTCGGCATCGAGCCGCACCTGGTGGCCGACCAGCCCGTGACCGTCGACCAGGCCGTCGGCGAGTTCATGGAATCGCTGTGGCAGGCGATAGCGATCATCCTCGCGTGCAGCATCGTGAGCCTCGGCTTCCGCCCGGGCGCGGTGGTCGCGCTCTCGATCCCGCTCACGATCTTCATGGTCTTCCCCGTGATGCAGGCGATGAGCATCGACCTGCAACGCATCTCGCTCGGCGCGCTGATCATCGCGCTGGGCCTGCTCGTCGACGACGCGATGACGACGGTCGACGTGATGAGCCGCCGCCTCGACGCCGGCGACAGCTCCGAGAAGGCCGCGAGCTTCGCCTACACGAGCGTGGCCTTCGCCATGCTGACGGGCAGCTTCGTGACGATGGCGGGCTTCGTGCCGATCGGCTTCGCGCGCAGCGCCGCCGGCGAGTACACCTTCTCGATCTTCGCCGTCGTTTCCGCGGCGCTGATCCTCTCCTGGTTCGTCGCGGTGATCTTCGCGCCGCTCCTCGGCGTCTGGCTGCTGAAGCCCTCCGCGAAGGCGAAGGACGCGAAGCCGAGCCGGCTGATGGGCCTCTACCGCGGCTTCCTCCAGGGCGCGATGCGCGCGAGCTGGCTCACGATCGCGATCTCGCTGGCGATGTTCGGAGCGGCGGTCTACGCGCTGCGCTTCGTGCCGCAGCAGTTCTTCCCGCCGTCCGATCGGGTCGAGCTGCTCGTGGATCTGAACCTGCCGCAGAACGCCTCGATCTACGCGACCGAGAGCGTGGTCGGGCGGCTCGACGAGATCCTCGCGGAGGATCCGGACGTCGACCGCTGGAGCAGCTACGTCGGGCGCGGCGCCATCCGCTTCTACCTGCCGCTCGACGTGCAGCTCGCGAATCCCTTCTTCGGCCAGGCCGTCGTGCTCGCGAAGGACGTCGACGCGCGCAAGCGCCTCCAGGATCGGCTCGAGAAGACGCTCGACGAGCAGTTCCCGAACGTGGTGGCGCGCGTCTCGCCGCTCGAGCTCGGTCCGCCCGTCGGCTGGCCCGTCCAGTACCGCATCAGCGGACCCGATCCGACCGAGCTGCGCGCGATCGCGCTGCGCCTCGGCGACGTGATGGCGAGCGAGCCCGCCACGCGGCGCATCAACTTCGACTGGATGGAGCCGGCGCGCGAGGTGCGCATCCAGGTCGACCAGGACGAGGCGCGCCGGCTCGGGCTCGGCTCCGAGGCGGTGGCGTCGGTGCTGAACTCCGCCATCACCGGCACGACGGTCACGCAGATGCGCGACGACATCTACCTGATCGACGTGGTCGCGCGCGCGAACGCCGAGGAGCGCGTCGGGCTCTCGAACCTGGCCACGTTGCAGGTGCCGCTGCCGGGCGGGCGCACGGTGCCGCTCAGCCAGTTCGCGCGGATCGGGTACGGGCAGGACTACCCGCTCGTGTGGCGCCGCGACCGCGTGCCGACCCTCACGGTGCAGGCCGATGTTGCGCCGGGCGTGCTGCCCGACACGGTCGTCGATGCGCTCGAGCCGGCCATCGCGAGGCTCGACGCGGAGCTGCCGCCGTCCTACCACATCGCGCTCGGCGGCATCGCGGAGGAGAGCGCCACGTCGCGCGCCTCGGTGATCGCCGTCGTGCCGCTGATGTTCTTCATCATGCTGAGCTTCCTGATCGTGCAGCTGCGGAGCTTCCAGCGCCTGTTCCTGGTGCTCTCCGTGGTGCCCCTCGGACTCATCGGCGTGGTCGGCGCGCTGCTCGTCTCGGGCAGGCCGCTCGGCTTCGTCGCGATCCTCGGCATCCTGTCGCTGATGGGCGTGATCGCGCGCAACGCCGTCATCCTGATCGAGCAGATCGAGGCGGAGCGGCGCGAGGGCAAGCCCGTGCGCGACGCGGTGATCGCAGCCTGCGACTCGCGCTTCCGCCCGATCATGCTGACGGCGGTGTCGACCGTGCTGGGACTCATCCCGATCGCTTTCACCGTGTTCTGGGGTCCGATGGCGATCGCGATCATGGGCGGACTGCTGGTCGCGACCGTGCTGACGCTCGTCTTCCTGCCGACCGTCTACTACGCGTGGTTCCGCCGCGAGGATCGCGACGCCGCGTCGACGGCCGCTCCGGCCGCATGAGCGCGAGCGACTGGCTCACGACGGTCGCCGCGACCTTCGCGGGCCTGCTGCCGATCGTGAACCCCTTCAGCACGGCGGCCGTCTTCCTGGCGCTGACCGGCCGTATGTCGGAGGCGGAGCGGCGGCGCCAGCTGACCCTCGCCTGTGTCTACGCGACCGCGACCCTGCTCGTGTTCCTGGTCGCCGGCGCGCTGATCATGAACTTCTTCGGCATCTCCATCCCGGCGCTGCGGCTCGCGGGCGGCTTGATCGTCGCGCGGGTCGGCTTCTCGATGCTGACTCCGCAGGAGCCCGAGGCGGAGACCGAAGAGGCGGCGCCCGCGCGCCGCGACATCGCCTTCACGCCGCTCGCCATGCCGATGCTCTCGGGACCGGGCTCCATCGCCGTCACCATCGGCATGGCGGCCGGCGCGGAGTCGACCTGGGACGATCTCGCGATCGCCGTCGGCATCGTGCTCGTGATCGCCGTCTCGTGGCTCGTCCTCAGCGCCGCGCGCGCGGTGAATCGCTTCCTCGGCGAGCAGGGCATCGACGTGCTGACGCGCATCATGGGCTTCATCCTCGTCTGCATCGGCGTGCAGTTCGTCGGCATGGCCGTGATCGACGTCGTGACGGACGAGCGGATCCTCGGCGCGATCGCCGACGCGTGGGCGCGCGGCCGCGCGGGGGGCGTCTAGCGGGCTAGCGGGTCGGCTCTGCGGGTGCGGGCTCGCCGCTCGTGCTCTCCTGCACCGGCGCGTTGACGTCGAAGAAGAACGGCGCGAGCTGCGTGACGAGCTCGTCGGCGCGGCGCGCTTGCGAGGCCACCGGATCCTTGAAGCTGATGCGCCGTCCTTCCTCGCGCAGATCGCGCACGACGACGCGCAGGCGCCGCGCGATCGGCCACGTCTCGTCGAGACCGCCGCCGGCCTCGAGCTCGGCGGCGAGCGCGCGCGTCTCCGTGCCGAGCACGCGCAGCGAATCCTGGAACATCGCGCGCGCGCGTGCCTGACCGGTGCCGACGGCCGCGCGCGGCTCGCGGCGGAAGGAGCTGCGGAGCTCGACCGCCACCTCGGAGAGCTCGACGGCGAGCGCCGTCACCTTGGTCTGATCCCACTTCGCGCTCTGCGCGAACGCCGGCAGCGCGGGCAGCAGGAAGGGCAGGGTGAGCAGTGCAGAGCGAAGTGTCGGGTGATTCAAGGGCGCCTCGTTTCGCGACCACTTTGCATGGATCGGCGCGGCGACTCAAGCCCGGAGCGCGCGCAACGGGAATCGTGGGGCGCTTCTACCCCGCGCGCGGATACGCGTGTCGAGATCGCGATTGACCCGCTGCGCACGGCCTGCCACGCTCGCGCCCCCCTCGAGATCCGGACGGAGGTCATCATGCAGACCGCGCTGGCGAAGCGAATCGACGAGCTCGTGGAGATCGGCTGGGAGCCCGTCACCACCACGGAGACCAGCGCGTCGCTCATCGGGCGGCGTCCGTTCAGCTGGTGGCTGTTCCTGCTCGTGATCGTCTTCTTCCCGCTCTTCGGCGGGATCCTCTACCTGGTCTTCTGGCTGGCGACGTCGCGCGCGACGGTCTTCCTGCACCAGGAGTCGGCCGAGGTCCACATGGCCGGCGACACCTGGCTGGTGTCGCTCCAGGAGCAGCAGCGCGCGGCGATGGTCGAGCAGCGCCGCCAGATCCGCGAGCGCGGCTTCCTCAGCGTGATGTGGCCGCAGCTTCTCGCATTCCTCGTGCTGCTCGGCCTCTGGGTCTGGTTCTTGAGGTGGTACTTCTAGCTCTGTTCTCCGCTCGCCTTCGGCTCGCTGCGCGCGGTGGCGCCTCGAGAGGCAAGCGATGCGGCCCCTGGTCTCGTGGCGCGCCACCGCTTACGGCGACCCGCGCGCCTGCGGCGCGCTCCATCTGCTACTTCCCGTAGCCGAGCGCCTCCAGGCGCTTGCGCATGTCGGCGTCGAGCGGCGCGGCGGGCGCTGCTGCGGCGTTCGCCTCCTTCGCGATCTCCAGGTCGAGCAGCGCGCGCAGCTTCGCCGCGACGTCCGGATGCTGCGCGATCACGTCGAAGACGTCGCCGGCCGCGAGGTCGAAGAGCTCCTCGTGGAGCTCGGCGCGCGCCATCTCCTCCGGAATGGCGGGCGCCGCCTCGGGCGAGACGTCGTAGAGCGCGTGCGCCTCGGTGCGCACGAGCTTCCAGCGCCCGAGCTGCACACCGCGGCGGATCAGCCCGAGCTTCGCCTGCGTGCCGTCGGGCAAGGTCACCGGCTTCGCGAAGCCGCTGTGCGCCGAGTAGTAGGTCTCCATGTAGGCGGCGCGCGCGGGCTCGGGCACGGGCGGCTTGCCGGCGCGCTCGCGCGCCGTCTCGATCTCCGCCAGCAGGTTCACGCCGGCGAGGCCCGGCGGCGCCGGTACGCCGGCCGCGGCGATCACCGTCGGCAGGATGTCGACGTTCTGCACCGGCCGCGCGACCCGCACGCCCGGCTCGATGTGCCCCGGCCAGCGCACGAGCAGCGGAATGCGGAGCGTCGCCTCGTTCAGCAGCATGCCGTGACCCACGTAGTGCTGCTCGCCGAGGCTCTCGCCGTGATCGGCATGCAGCACGACCAGCAGGTTCGACGCGAGGCCGCGCCGCTCGATCTCGTCGAGCAGGCGCCCGATCTGGCGATCCGTCTCGGCGAGCTCCTGGTCGTAGCTCGCGAGATGGAGCTTCTCGCGCTCCTCGGGCGGGACGCGCCAGTCGGGCCGTCCGTGCGGGCCGAAGTAGTGGAGCCACAGGAAGAACGGGCGGCCGGGCGGCGCTGCCAGCCAGGCGAGCGCGGCGTCGGTCACCTCGGAGTCGTCGCGGCGGCTGTCGTTGGCCGCCTTCACGAGCGTGAACATCGCGCGGTCTTCCAGCTTCTCGCTGAACGCGCTCTCGACGTGCTCCATCTGGTGGTCGGGGAAGATCCAGATCGGCTTCGTGAAGGCGTCGTCGTAGTGCGCGAAGCCCTGGTCGAGCCCGTAGATCGAGTCGACGGGGAACGAGCCGACGATCGCGGCCGTCTGGTAGCCGTGCGCGGCCAGCAGCGTCGCGAGCGTGACGCTGCCCTCGCGCAGGCGGTGCACGCTCGTCGACTTGAGACCGTGCGACGTCGCGTAGGTGCCGGTCAGCACCGACGCCATCGAGGGCGTCGTCCAGGGCGCGTCGGCGCGAGCGTGCAGGAAGAGCGCGCCCTCGCGCGCGATGCGGTCGATGCCGGGCGTCGGCTGGCGCGCCGTGCCGTAGGCGGAGAGGTGGTCGGGCCGCAGGGTGTCGACCGTGATGAGCAGGACGTCGGGCGGCTTCTCGCGTGCGCACGCGAGCGCGAGCAGCGCCATCAGCGCCAGGCGGGCGCGGACTCGCACTCAGGCCTCGGTGCGACGCGGCTCGATCAGCAGGGTCGGGACGCCGCAGCTCCCGCTCTTCACGCTGAGCACGCGCGTGCCGGGCTTGCGGCCGGCGCGCACCTCGCTGACGTCGATGCCCGCGGCGAGCAGCCGCGCGCGCGCGGCGTCGGCGTCGGGCACGCGCCACGAGAGCCCGAAGAAGCGGTCGCGCCCGGGCGTGCCGCCCTGCGCGTCGAGGCGCGCGGCCAGCTCGACCGTGATGTCCCGCGCCCGGTAGAAGATCAGGCGCGCGCCCCACTGCGGGAACTCGCGGTCGAGCGCGAGGCGGAGTCCCAGGCCCTTGCCGTAGAGCGCCATGGTGGCCTCGGGCGAGGAGGTCTCGATCACCGCGTGGTCGAGTCCGGAGATCGCGGCCGCCTCGGGACCGGCGGCGACGGCCGGCGGCAGCATCTCCGCCGGCGAGCGGTGCTCGATCGCGAAGACGAGCACGCCGCGCGTGCGCGACATGGGGATCATCACGTTCAGCCACTCGCGGATCGCGCCCGATTCGACGTCGCGGCCGAGGCCCTTCTGCGGGGGCTCCGGCTCGAGCCCGTTCTCCGCCAGCATCTTGTGACACGCCTGGGCGTCGGACGTCCCGAAGGCGAGCCCGAGCGGCCCCTCGCCCTGCGAGGCGAGGATCCCGCGCAACACGTCGCCGATGGGACCCGGTCCGGCCGGCGACAGCAGCTCGAGGTACATGTTCCCGAGCCGGAAGAGGGTGTTGGCGCTGCCGGCGGACGGGTGCTCGCCGCGCCACGACGGCCGCCGCCCGAGCAGCAGCGCGTAGTCGCGCGTGGCGGCCTCGAGGTCGCCGACGGCGAGGATCACGTGGTCGAGGCAGTCGATCACGGGCGCACCAGCTCACGGCTCACGGGCGCAGCATGCCCTTTCGCGGGCTAGAAGACGAGCGCCAGGCCGGCGGTGCCGGTCAGCGAGTTGTGCTGGGCGTCGTCGGCCGGCTGACTCGTGTACTGGTCCTGGATGCCGGTGGTGAAGGCGAGCCAGCTCGTCATCGGGAAGGTCAGATCGGCCTTGCCGCGCAGCAGGTAGCTGTTGGCCCAGTCGTCGACGGCGGGGAGGTAGGCGCCCCGAAACGTGAGCCGCGTGCCCCACGGCAACGTGAAGTTGCCCTCGGTGCCGAAGGCGATCGTGAAGTAGCTGTTGTCGTCGCCGCCGAAGAAGCGCTCGTAGACCCAGCCGGGGCCGACGTCGACGCTCCACAAGCGCGTCTCGCTCGCGGTGTCGATGTTCAGGATGCGGTAGCCCGGGCCGGCCTTCGGCGTGAAGCGGAGCGACAGGGATTCGACCTCGTCGTACTCGGCGTAGGTGTCCGCGAAGCTGTAGATGCGCTCCGTCAGGTCGTACTCGCCGCGAACCGTTCCGATCAGCTCGTTCGCGGAGGTCTTCTCGCCGCTCGGGTTGTCGTTCGGATCGTCGACCGTGCCGAAGCGATAGCTGCCCGTGGTGAGGAAGCGCGTGGGCTTCTTGCGGCGCTCGATCTCGTAGCCCGTCGCGAAGTCGAGGGTGTTCGTCGTCGAATCCGTGGCGGCGAAGCTGAGGTTGTATTTCGCCCTCCAGTAGCGCAGGAAGCTCTTCAGCTGGAGCATGCGCGACTCCTCGAACTCCTTCGTCGTCACCGAGTCGTGCAGCGCCGAGACCGCCACCTCGCGCGCGCTCGCGGGGTCGTCGCCGACCAGCAGGTTGCCGTCGCGCACGCCGACCAGGCGGCCGGGCACCTCGTGCTCGTCCGAGACGATCAAGGTGAAGGGCTCGTCCGTGCGCAGGCTCGTGATGTCGTCGTAGGCGACCAGCACGTTGCCCTTGCCGTAGGTCGTCTTCACTTCGAGTCCCTTCGCCGTGACCTTGACGACCTGGCCCGACATCGGCTGGCCCTTGACGACGATCTCGTCCGCCTGGACGGGCGCCGCGGATAACAGGCAGAGCAGCGCGAGCGAGAGCGCGCACGACGCGCGGAAGCTGATGCGCAACATGAGAAGGGATCCTTTCGTGACGCCCGGCTTTTCGGGTGCGGCAGCCTAACCCGGTCG
>DASUFZ010000251.1:0-14712 GCA_036274295.1 Myxococcota bacterium | reverse complement strand
GTAGATCTCCTTGAGCCGGCGCTGCTTCTCCATCTCGAGCTGGAGCTCGCGGCGCACGGTCTCCGCGGAGATCTCGCGGTGCTTCACGGGTTTCGACAGCGCGGCGCACGCCTCTTCCAGATAGGGGCCGCACGCCGGGCTGGCGCAGCAGTAGCCGGCGAATTCCTCGAAGGTCTTCGGCGTCGTCGGCAGCGGCGCGACGTTGATGGTGCGGACCGCATCCGGATACTGGACGCGCAGCAGCTCGAAGGAGCGCCGCGCGGCGGCGAGATCGCCCGCGCGCCACGCGATCAACATCTCGTTGAAGGTGACCGGAGCCATGCCCGCCCCGCGCAGCTGGCCCGACAGATTCAGCCGCGACGCGGCCTCGAGATCGCCCGCGTAGACGTAGCTCTCGGCGAGGTTGGTGTCGCCGATCGCGCCGAAGCCGAGGCGATTCGTGTTGCGGAAGCCGCGCTGCGCGGCCGGGAGATCGCCGCGGTACATGTCGATCATGGCGAGATAGAAGAGGGGCTGCGGGTTCTTCGGGTCGAGCGCCGCGGCCTGCACGAACTCGTCCACCGCCTTCTCGAGATAGGCGAGGTAGGTGCCCTCGTCGTCGTCCCAGTCGAGCGCGTCGCGCGCGCTGCGGTAGTACACCTCGCCGAGCTCGAGCCGCGCCGGCACCGATTTCGGGTGGCGCTCGCGCTCCGCCTCGAGGAGCGCGCGCGCGGTCGGCAGATCGTTGGTGCGGAGCGCCGAGCGCGCTTCGTCGATGCGATTCGGCGCGCACGCGCCGAGCGCGACGACGACGACCAGCGCGACGCGCGCCAGCACGCGCGCGTCAGCGCGATGCAGCGGCGACCAGCAGCGCAATCCGATCCTCCGGGATCCCCGCCTCGCGCAGCACGGCTTCGGTGTCGGCCGCGAGGGCCGGCGCCAGCGCGCTGCCGTCCATCGCGTGCCCGGACATGCGCAGCGGCGGCGCGACGGTGCGGAACTTTCCGTGCTCCGGGTGCGCGACCTCCGGGAAGCTCGCGTTCGCCTGCGCCGCGCCGTCGTCGACCGCTTCCGCGAGCGTCGTCACGGGCGCCCAGATCAGCCGGTGCTTCGAGAGGATCTCGCTCCATTCGGCGAGCGACTTCGCGCCGAAGACCGCGTCGAGGAGCTTCACCAGCTCGGCGCTGTGGCGATAGCGCTCGACGGCGTTCGCGAAGCGCGTGTCCTGCTCGAGCTCGGGACGGCCGAGCGCGCGGGTCAGCTCGGCCCAGTAGCGGTCGGACTCGATCATCACCAGGAAGAGCCAGCGGCCGTCGCCGGTCGGGTAGTGGTTCCAGAGCGGGTTGCGCGGCGACGTGCGGTCGTGTCGCGGCGGCGTCTCGCCCGTCACCAGGGTCATCGCCGTGTCGTTGCCCGTGATGTAGAAGCCGATGTGCTGGAGCGAGACGTCGATCACCTGGCCGGGCGCGCCGCGCTCGCGCTGGCGCAGCGCCGAGAGCAGGCCGACCACGAGCGCGAGCGACGCCGAGTGATCGCCCATGCCGGGGCGCTGGAAGGCCGGCGGCGCGTCGGGCTCGTGCAGCAGATCCATGAATCCCGTGCGCGCCCAGTAGCTGGAGTAGTCGAACGCGGGCGTGTTCGCATCGGGCCCTTCCGGGCCGAAGCCCGAGAGGCGCGCCACGATCAGCTCGGGGCGCTTCGCGTGCAGCGCCTCCGGCGCGAGCCCGAGGCGCGCGAGCCGCGCCGGCAGCATGTTCGTCAGCAGCACGTCGGCGCGCAGCACGAGCTGCTGCAGCGCCTCCACGGCTTCGGGCAGCGCCAGGTCGAGCGCGACCGAGCGCTTGCCGCGGTTGTCCATCTGGAAGTGCGGCGCGAGCGGGAAGTCGCTCTGGTAGCCGGCGAAGCGCGGCAGGCTGTGGCGGTAGATCTCGCCCCAGGGCACCTCGATCTTCACGACGTCGGCGCCGAGATCGGCGAGCAGCGCGCCGGCCGCCGGGGCCGCGACGAAGCTCGCCAGCTCGACGACGCGAATTCCTTCGAGGGGCGCAGGCATGGCACGGGACTCTACCCGTTGCGAGGCCGCGCGGGCGCCTCGACGAAAATCGCAGCCCGCGAGCGGAACGAACGTGAGAAGATCGAGGCGGGGGTGACGTGCCGGGCCGCATCGGGATCCTCTTGATGTTCGGCGCCCTCGGGATGGGCTGCGCCTTCGGCGCCAGGACCGAGCTGCCCCGCAGCGCGAGCCAGCAGCTCCTCGCCACACAGGCGGTCGTTCGCGCACTCGACCAGTTCGACTTTCCCGACCTCCATGGCAAGAAGGTGATGGTCCACGTCGGCGCCCCCGGCGACGCGGTCGACGCGGAGTTCCTGCGAACCGCCGTCCAGATCGAGCTCTTCGAGGAGGCAGCGAGGGTGGTGGCCACTCCGGAGGACGCGGATCTGGTGCTCGGCGTGCTGGTCGGCTCGATGGGGCTGGACATCCGCGGTCGCTTCTTCGGCATCGAGGGGACGGAGGGAGGCTGGGTGCCTTTCACGATCCCGGAGCTGGCGCTCTACAAGCGCACGCGCACCCGCGGCTTCGCACGGGCGGAGTTCGCGCTCGTCGACCCTCGCTCCGGTGAGCTCATCGAGCGCTCGCATGCCGTCGAGGGCAACACGCAAGGTGTGTCGACGACGTTGCTCCTGGTCTTCTCGTGGGATTCGAGCGACATCCCGCCCGTTCGGGCACCGGATGCGAGCGACGTGAAGCCCTGAGCGCCGGTTTGGATCGCAGAGAGCGAGCCGTGTTACAAAGTATCCCCCTGCGATGAGCCGACGGAGGAAGCGATGCCGACGGATGCACAAGGCGCCGGGCTGCCGTGGGTCGAGGCGATCGCCCGCTCGTTCGAGCCGATCTCCTTCGCAGCGTTCCATCGCGGCCGCCTGCCCGCGCTGATCGCCCGCAACGGCCATCTCGTCCGCAGCGATCTCCGCGGCGTGGCCTCGCTCGCGTTCCGCGCGAACGGCGACGCGTTCACCTGGGTTGCGTCCGAGCAGGGCGTGCAGGTCGTCCCGGGCGACGCCGGCGCGACGACCGTGGTCGAGCTCTCCGAGGCGACCTTCTCGGAGTTCATCCACGAGCTGCTCACGGCGTCGGGCGCCGTGATGACGGGGCGAGCGAAGCTGCTCCAGGGCGACCTGGCGGGGTGGAAGCGCTGGGAGCCGGCGATCCAGTCGCTCTGCTCCGGCCGCGAGATCTACGGCCCCGCGATCTGGCGCAGCTTGCTCGACCGCTCCGGCAGGCCGCTCGATCTGAAGCGCCAGTTCTCGCCGGGTGACGATCCCGAAGAGATGCGCGCCTGGTTCGAGACGGCGGGCTTCCTGCACATCAAGGGGGTGTTCAGCCCGGCGGAGGTCGAGCGCTACGGCGCCGAGCTCGAGCACGTCCGCGCGAGGACCACGCCCGGCGATCCGTTCTCGTGGTGGTCGATGAACGCCGCGGGTCGCGAGGTGGTGACGCGCATCAACTACCTGGGTCGACACTCCTCGGTGCTACAGGCGCTCTCGCACGACGAGCGCCTGCTGCGCTTCGCTCGCCTCGCGGGTCCCGATCTGCGCGTCTGCGACGACCGCCTCGACGGACCGATGGCTTTCATCAAGAACGCGAACGTCGTGAAGGGGCAGGGCGATCTCGGCTGGCACGTCGACGACGGCCTCGGTGGGCATCCGGTGATGTGTCCGCTGATCCAGCTCGGGATCCAGCTCGACCACGCGAACGCCGCGAACGGTCAGCTCAAGGTGCTCGCGGGCTCCCAGCACTACGCCAAGCACTGGATCGGATGGGGCGAGGAAGGCGAGCTCCCGGCCGTCGCGCTCGACACCTCGCCCGGCGATCTCACCGTGCACTACGGCGACACGATGCACACGACGCCTCCGCCCACTGCCGACGACGCCGGGCGTCGCGTGCTCTACTACAAGTTCGCAGAGCCGAAGACCTTCGAGTGGGTGCCGGCGAACTGCCACTACAACGACGCGCTCTTCCGCCGGGACGCCGGCGGGCAGGCCGCGAGCCGCGCCGCCGCGGACGAGGCCGGCGCGGCGCTCTGAGGTCCGGCCGGCCGCTCAGCCGATGCCGAGCTTCCCCTTCGCCACCTCTTCGTACGACTTGCGGTCGACGTAGATGTGCTGCCCGCCCGTGAACATGTCGCGGAAGCAGCGCTGGACGAGGCTCGGATTGCGCAGCCCATGGCTGCCGGCCCACTGGTAGGCGAAGAGCGTGACGTCCTGCGCTACCTGCGTCATGTACGCGACGGACCCCATCACGTCGTCGTTCATCGCCTTCGACATCGGCTCGCCCTTGGCGAGGCGCGCGACGATGCCGCCGAAGACGTCGTGGACGAGCAGGCGCACGGAGCGCAGCGCCATCGCCTTCTCGCCGAGGCCGCGCTGGAAGACGGCCTGGTCGCGGATCGCGCCGCCCATCATGCGCGCGCGCCCGCCCGTCGCGAGCTTCAGGATCTCGTCGAGCGCGCGCTGCGCGACGCCGAGCCCCCAGCCCGCGTGGCCGAGACCCGCCAGCGCCGTCGCGCCCATGCGGAAGAGCGCGCCGCCCGTGCGGACCTGCGGATCGAAGAGGAAGAACGTGCGGCCCGCCTCGATCACCTGCTCCGGAATGGTGTAGTCGAAGCTGCCCGTGCCGCGCAGCCCCATCACGTCCCAGCCGCCCTGCATCTCGATGGCATCCTTGCGCGCGAACCAGCAGAGATAGGCGGGCAGTCCGATCGGCAGCATCTCGGGGGCGCCGCTCTCGCCGAGCACGAAGCCGCCGCCGCCGAGGTGCGAGGCGTGCGCGCTGCCGCTTCCGAACGAAAAGCTCCCGCTGACCTGGAAGCCGCCGGGCGCGCGACGCGCAGAGCCGCGCGGCGCGAACTGGCCCGCGAACACGGAGCCCGGCTGGCCGCCGACCATCTCGCGCGCTGCCTGCGGATCGAGGAACGCGGCGTACGCGGTCGAGCTCGCGTTGGCCATGTGGGTCCAGCCGATCGAGCCGTCCTGGTGGGCGAGCTCCTCGAAGACGTCGATGCAGGTGTCCGAGTCGGCCTCGTAGCCGCCGAGCTCCTTCGGGACCATCAGGTGGAAGAGGTTCGTCCGCGTGAAGGCCTCGATGCAGGGCTTGCTCAAGGTGAGGTCGCTGTCGGTGGCGTCGGCCTGCGCCTCCAGGATGGGACGCAGCGACTTCGCGAGCTGGAGGGCGTCGGGCACGATCGTTCTCTCCTCGGGGTTCGGGCGGCGGCAGCGTAGTATGGGCTGCATGACCGCGAAGCCCCTGCTCCTGCTCGCTCTCGTCTCGCTCGGGATGGCCGCTGGCTGTGGCCGTCCCTTCGTCCTGCTGCCCGGCGGCGCGCTCGAAGGCAAGCCGGCCGCCGTTCCCGCGAGCTGGGCCTTCACGGACGCCGTGGAGACGGTCCAGCTCGAGACGCGTCCCGCGGATCCCTATTCGGTGAACATCTGGGTCATCGCCATGGACCCGAGCCTCTACGTCCATGCGGGGGCCAATCGCAGCGCGTGGGTCGAGCACATCGAGGCCGATCCGAAGGTCCGGCTCCGGGTCGACGACTCGATCTACGAGCTCGCGGCCGTGCGGGTCCAGGCTCAGGACGAGTTCGACCGCTTCGGCGACGCCTACGAGAAGAAGTATGGGCGGCGCCCCCGGAACGGGAACGTCGGCGAGGCCTACCTCTTCCGGCTCACGGCGCGCTGAGGGCTTAGAGCCCCGCTCGATTTGCCCGATCGATCCCGTTCATTGCCGGCTGCGTCCGGACGAAGAGCCTGTGGATGCCCGGGCTCCGTCCGCCGATCCCCTCCCTCTCCGCGTGCCTGCTCGCACTCGCGATGGGCTGCGCCCATGGACCGGGACTCTTCGCTCCGGCCGAGCCCGCAGCGCCGCCCGAGCCGCCCAGCGCGACCCTGCAGCTGCTCCTCGAGGCGGCCGAGCTCGTTCCCGCCGCGGTGCCGCCCGAGCCGAGCCCCGAAGAGTTCGCGGATCTCCTCGACCGCATGCGGGCCGGCTTCGCCTTGCCCGTGGTGGAGGATCTGCGCGTCCAGCGCGAGATCGACCGCTACGTCCGGAACGCCGCGTACCTCGATCGCACCTTCGATCGCAGCCGGCGCTACCTGCACCACATCGTCCTCGAGCTCGAGGCGCGCAACATGCCGCGCGAGCTCGCGCTGCTTCCCGTGGTCGAGAGCGCGTTCGATCCGTTCGCGCACTCGCCGCGCTACGCGTCGGGACTCTGGCAGTTCATCCCGGCCACCGGGCGGCGCTACGGACTCGATCAGGACTGGTGGCTGGACGGGCGCCGCGACGTGCTCGCCGCCACGCGCGCCGCGCTCGATCACCTGAACGAGCTGCACGCGGAGTTCGGCGACTGGTTCCTCGCGCTCGCCGCCTACAACAGCGGCGCGGGCAACGTGCGGCGCGCCATCGACCGGAATCTGCGCAAGGGACTGCCGACCGACTTCTTCTCGCTGAACCTGCTGCCCGAGACACGCGCCTATGTCCCCAAGCTCCTCGCGATCGCGCAGGTCGCGGCCGAGCCCGAGCGCTTCGGCATCGAGATCCCCGCGATCCCCAACGCGCCCTACTTCGCGCGCGTCGATGCCGGAGGGCAGGTCGATCTCGGCCGCGTCGCGCATCTGTCGGGCATCCCGCTCGAGGAGCTGCGCGCGCTGAATCCGCAGTACAACCGCTGGGTGACGGCGCCCGACGGGCCCTACGATCTGCTCGTCCCCGCCGACGCCGAGCGGCGCTTCCAGGAGGCGCTCGCGACGTTGCCGGCCTCGGAGCGCGTGCGCTTCGAGCGCCATCGCGTGCGCCAGGGCGACACGCTCTACGCGATCGCGGCGCGCTACCGCGTCCCCGTCGCGGTGCTGCGCACGCTCAACCGGGTGCGCGGCTCGTTGATCCACCCGGGCCAGGAGCTGCTCGTGCCGATCCCGCACGGCGAGCGCGCCGCGGATCAGCCGACACGCACGAGGTCGGGGCTCGCCAGCTGAGCTCCGCAGAGGTTCGCGACACACCGATGACTGCTGCGCTCCAATTGTCTGCAGGGCTCGCCGTCCTCACCTGGTACCTGACCTCAGTGTTCGTCGGCTGGCGCCTGCTGCGTCTCGGCGCGCGCCGCGACGACGCGCCCGCTCGCTGGATCGGCACCTATCTCTTCTTTGCGATGGGGCTCGGCAGCATCCTGATGAGCATCCCGATGGGGCGCGGCTCGCTCGGCGGGATCGAGATGACGCCCTTCGACCGCATGATGATCGGGCTCGCGCTCGCGGGCACGGTGGTCGGCAACGTCGCGCTGCTGACGTTCACGCGGCGCGTCTTCCGCCCCGCGAGCGGCGCTGCGAGGGGCTTCTCCGCCGCGGTGACGGTGCTGCTGCTCGGCGGCGCCATCGGGCACTGCCTGACCACGCGCTTCAGCTGGCAGCTCACGGCGCCGCTCGCGGTGATCTACCTCTCGGGCACGATCCTCTCGAACGGCTGGACCGCCGTGGAGTCGCTCCGCTACTACGGCCTGATGCGCAAGCGGCTGCGCCTCGGGCTCGCCGAGCCGCTCGACGCGAACCGCTTCCTGCTCTGGGGCTTCGGGGCAGGCGCCGCCGCCGCGATGCTCCTCTCGACCACGCTCGAGCTGCAGATGCAGGCCGTGTGGACACCCGAGCGGATCGAGGCCGTGCGCCGCTTCTCCTTGCCGGCGATGGCCGCGCTCGGGCTCGCGTGCGCCGGCTCCTACCTGCTCGCCTTCTTCCCGGCGGGCTGGTACGTCCGGCGCTTCGCCGGACGCCGGGCGATCCCGTAGATCCGCGCGCGAGCTACTTCTCCCACTGGGGTGTCACTGGCCCGGCGGCCGCTGATCGCGCGGCAGGCCGAGCAGGCGCTCGCCGATGATGTTGCGCTGCACGTTCGACGTGCCGCCCGCGATCGCCCCGGCGAGCGAGAACATGTAGTGCGAGACCCAGCGCGCGCGCGTGAAGGGCCGGATCCCCATCACGACCTCCTCGCCCTTCGGCTCGCGCAGGCCGTCCTCGGGGATCAGCTCGAGCGCGAGCTTCCCGATCATCTGCTGGATGTTCGTGCCGAGGAGCTTCGTCATCAGCATCTCGCTCATGACCTCGGCGTCGCGGTTGCGGTGGATCGCGCTGAGCATGCGCGCGACGGCCCACTCCTGCGTCGCCACGTAGCCCGCGGCCTCGGCGATGCGCTGGCGCACGACGGGGTGCTCGATGGCCGGGCGCCCCTCGCGCTGCACCTGCTTCGCGAGCGCGACGAGCGCGTCGAGCGAGACGCGCGCGCCCTGCGAATCGCCGATCAGCACGCGCTCGTGCTTCAACGTCGCGCGCGTGACCTTCCAGCCCTCGCCGCGCTTGCCGACGATGTTCTTCGCGGGAATGCGGACCGCGTCGAAGAACACCTCGCAGAAGTCGACGCCCCCCTGCATCATCGTCAGCGGCCGCACGTCGATGCCGCGCGATTTCATCGGGATGAGCAGGTAGGAGATGCCCGCGTGCTTCGCCGCCTCGGGCTCGGTGCGGAAGAGGCCGAACATCATGTCGGCCTCGACGGCGTTGCTGGTCCAGATCTTCTGGCCGGTCAGCACCCACTCGTCGCCGACGAGCTCGGCGCGCGACTGGAGCGAGGCGAGGTCGCTGCCCGCGCCGGGCTCGCTGTAGCCCTGGCACCAGGCCATCTCGCCCGTGAGCGTCGGCGGGATGTACTCGCGGCGCTGCTCCTCGCTGCCGCACTCGAGGAGGGTCGGCACCAGCATGCGCGGGCCCTGCACGGCGACGCGATGCGGCACGCCCGCGCGGTCGAACTCCTGGCGGATCACCGTCTCGGCCATCACGTCCGGGTCGGCGCCCGCGCCGCCGTACGCCTTCGGCACCGTGCGGCTCAGGAAGCCCGCCGCGAGCGCGCGCTTGCGCCAGGCGATGCCCTGCTCGCGCGAGCCTCGCCCCGCCTCCGCGCCGCGCGGCGGCCAGCTCGCGGCGCAGAACGCGCGCACCTCGTCGCGCAGCTTCTCGTACTTCTCGCCGAACTGGAGGTTCATCTGCCTACCACCCCTCGAGAGCTGCGTAACGCTCGCGGTGCAGCTCGGGGGCGCCGAGCCAGAGCCGATCGAACATCACGCGCTTGAACCAGATGTGGACGTCGCACTCCCAGGTGAAGCCGATGCCGCCGTGCGCCTCCACCGCGTCGCGCGCCACCTGCATCGCGCGCTCGGTGATGTGCGCCTTGGCGAGCGCCGCCGCGCGCGAGGCCTCGGCCGGCGCGTGATCGAAGGCGTGCGCGGCGTACCACCAGAGCCCGCGCGTCGGGTCGACGTCGAGCGCCATGTTCGCGAGCTGATGCTTCAGCGCCTGGAACTGCGCGAGCGGCTGCCCGAACTGCTGGCGCGACTGGAGGTACGCGGCGGTGGCGCGCACGAGCTGGTGCGCGGCGCCGAAGGCGTCGGCCGCGAGCAGCACGCTGCCGGCGTCGACGAGGCGCGCGGCGGCCGTCGCATCCAGCGGCTGCGCCGCTGCGCCGTCGAGCTCGAGCACGGCGAGTGGACGGCCGCGATCGAGCGCGAGCTCCGGGATCACGCGCACGCCGGCGCCCGCCTCGACGAGCGCGAGCGCGCCGCCGCGGCAGCCGACGACGAAGCAATCCGCATCCTCCGCATCGGGCACCAGGCACTTCCGCCCGCGCACGCGGCCGTTCGCGAGCTCCGCCTGCCACGCGTCCGGCAGCCAGTGCCCGCCGTCCTCGCCGAGTGCGACCGTCGCGCGCGCCGATCCGTCCGCGAGGCGCGGCAGCCACGCCGCTTGCTGCGCCGCGCTGCCGCCGCGCGCGAGCGCGAGCGTCGCGAGCGCGGGGCCGAGAAACGGCACCGGCACCGCGCCGCGGCCGAGCTCCTCGGCGACGAGCGCCAGCTCGAGCAGCTCGAGACCTGCGCCGCCGTGCACATCCGGCACGGCGAGTCCGTAGACACCGATTTCGGCGAGCTTCTCGCGCAGCGCCGGCACGAGCGCGTGCTCGCCGTCGAAGACCGCGCGTACGGCCTGTGGCGGGCACTCCTTCGCGACGAAGCTCCGCAAGGTGCCCTGCAAGAGCTCCTGTTCCTGGGAGAGGGAGAAATCCATTACGCGCGCGCCGTCCCAAGCAGCTCGAGACAGTTCTCGCGCAGGATCCGGCGCGCCTCGGCCTCGCCGAACATCGAGAGCTCCTTGGCGAAGTCGAGCGGCTGCGCGACGCCCTCGCCGTGCGGCCAGTCGGAGCCGAACAGGATGCGCTCCACGCCGATCAGGTTCGCGAGCGCGCGCAGATCGTCCTCGAGATAGGGCGTCACCCAGACGTGACCGCGCACGGTGTCGAGCGGATCCTCGTGGAACGCCGAGGGCGTCTGGTTCGCCAGCTTGCGCAGGCGCTTCACGAGCAGGTGCAGCCAGTCGCTGCCGTTCTCGATGCTGGCGACGCGCAGCCTCGGGTGCCGGTGGAACACGCCGTCGACGATCAGGCTGCCGATGGTGTCGTGGATCGCGCGGTCGGAGACGACGAGGCGCGAGAGCACGTCGACGCCGGCGAAGGCCTCGAAGGTCTCGGCGGAGCCCCAGGCGCCGGCGAAGGCGTTGTAGCCGCTGTCGCCGAGGTGGAAGGCGACGGGGATGTTCGCCTCGGCGAGACGCGCCCACACCGGATCGTGGCGCTCGTCGCCGAGCGAGCGGCCGCGGCCGCTTCCCGTCGGAACCGGCGCGGGACGCACGTGCACGATGCGCGCGCCGCGCGCGAGCAGCGAATCCACCTCGGCGCGCGCGAGGTCCGGATCCGCCAGCGAGAGCATCGGCACGCCGATCAGGCGCTCCTTGTACGAGAAGCCCCAGTCCTCCTCGAGCCAGCGGTTGAAGGCGGAGAGGCTCGCCATCGTGGCGGGGACGTCGTGGCGCAGCGCCTCCTCGACGCCGCAGCCGAGCGTGGGGAAGAGCAGGGCGGCGTCGAGCCCCTGCGCCTCGGCGACGGCGACGCGCGCGTCGCGATCGCGGTACTCGGCGCGCAGCGGCTCCACCTGCATCAGCTTCGAGCGGTCCGCGCCGCCGGGGACCTGGCCGCGGAAGAAGAGATCGAGGCAGCCGGGCACGATGATCGGATCGAACGTCGGGTTCGGGATGAAGCGGTTGACCTTGTCGGCGATCAGCAGCTCCACGCGCTTGCCCGACTGCACGGGCCGCACGCCGCGCCGCCTGAACTCCTTCGGCAGGTGACGCGTGAAGGCGTCGAGCGACTCGTAGTAGTGGTTGTCCGCGTCGATCGGTCGGGGGGCCGTCATGCGGGCTTCTCCTTCGAGAGGAAGAACGCCTGGGCGTTGTCGTGCAGCCACGCCTGGAGGATTTCCGGCGCGAGGTCCAGCTTACGCGCCTCGTCGAGGCAGCGCTGGAACGAGAGCACCGGGTAGTCCGAGGCGTAGAGGATGCGGTCCTTGCCGCGCGTCGACATGAAGTGGAGCAGGCTCTGCGGCAGCCGCTTCGGCGACCACGCCGACGTCATGAGGCGCAGGTTCCGGTACTTGAGCATCAGGCGGATGGCGAGGTCCCACCACGGATCGGCGCCGTGGATCATGCACAGGCGCAGCTCCGGGAAGCGGATGCAGACGCGGTCGAGGTGCATCGGGTTCTGCGCGTCGCCCGGCAGCGGCGGCCCCGGGATGCCCGTGTTCAGGCAGAGCGGCAGGTCGAGCTCACAGCACTTGGTGTAGAGCGGGTAGTAGACGGCGTCGCTCGGCGGGTACATGCCGTCGCCCCAGAAGGAGGGACCCACGATGGCGTAGGAGACGGGATGGTCGCGCACGAACGACTCGAGCCTGCGCAGGGTCTTCATCGGGCGCAGCAGGTCGAGGGAGCCGACGCCGAGCGAGAAGCGGTCGGGGCGCGCCTCCGCGTAGCGGCGCGCGCGGTCGGCGTCCTTGCCGAGGCGGGTCAGCAGGATGGCGCGCGCGACGCCGTGGGCGTCCATGTCGTCGAGCAGCTCGGGAAGCTCGGGGCTCTTGAAGAAGGAGTCGCCGCCGCGGAAGGTGTCCTCCTTCACGCGCACCATCCACTCGGGCTGCTCCATGTCGCCCATGTCGACGTTCACGAGGCAGTCGATCGCTCGGTTCATGTGCGTCTCTCGAGTGGGGGCCCGTCGGTGGGGCCGCACCCTGGCACGGAAACATTTAGATGAATACAGTGGCGGCGAACGGGGGACAAGGCCCGGCGGGCCGCAGGAGGAGCGAGATGGCGGCGATCCAGGTGGCGCGCAAAGACGGGCTGGTGACGATCACGCTCGACCGCCCCGACAAGAAGAACGCCATCAACGCGGACGCCTGGGTCGAGCTCGACCGGGCGTTCGCCGAGGTCGCCGCGGATCCGAACGACCGCGCGCTGATCCTGACGGGCGCGGGCGGCAACTTCTCGGCCGGCGCGGATCTCACCGCCGGCGGCAAGGGACTCGGCCTCACCGGCCGGCCGCTCCAGCCGATCGTGCAGGAGATGCGCGCCGTCGGCGAGATCGTGATGCGGCTGCACCGCCTGCCGAAGCCGACGCTCGCGAAGGTCGACGGCGTCGCCGTCGGCGTCGCGCTCGGACTCGTGCTCGCGTGCGACCTCGTGCTCGCGAGCGACCGCGCGCGCTTCTCGGAGATCTTCGCGAAGCGCGGTCTCGCGCTCGACGGCGGCAACTCGTGGCTGCTGCCGCGCCGCATCGGCCTGCACAGGGCGAAGGAGCTGACGTTCTTCGCCGACGTGATCGACGCGAAGGAGGCCGAGTCGATCGGCCTCGTCAACAAGGTCGTGCCCGCCGGCGAGCTCGACGCGCTGGCGGAAGAATGGGGACGCCGTCTGGCGGCGGGGCCCACCCTGGCGCTCGGCCTCTCGAAGCGGCTCCTCGACGCGAGCGCGAACGTCACCTTCGAGCAGGCGCTCGAAGACGAGGCGCGCTGCCAGCACATCACCTACACGAGCAGCGACATGCGCGAAGGCATCAAGGCCTTCGTGGAGCGGCGCGACCCGAAGTTCAGCGGGAGCTAGGCGCGGCTCAGCCTCCAGCCTTCTTCTTGGCCGCGGCCGCCGCCATCTTGTCGAGCATGTCGAGGATGGGCAGGCGCTCGGCGCCGATGCCATCGTCGATCTTCTCGGCGATCTCCTCCGCCGACCAGCGCCCCGGCTTCGTCATGGTGCGCACGACCACGGGCTGGTTGTAGACGCCGATCTCGCCGCCGTTGATCGAGTAGATCTGGCCCGTGAGGTGCCGCGCGCGGTCGCTCACGAGAAAGGTGACGAGCGGCGCCACGTCCTCGGGCTCGCCCATCTGGAAGTCCATCGGCACGGCGCCGGACATGCGGCTCTTCGCCGCGGGCGCGACGCAGTTGGCGGTCACGCCGTACTTGTAGAGGCCGGCCGCGGCGCTGCGCACGAGCGAGACGATGCCGCCCTTGGCCGCGCTGTAGTTCGCCTGCGCGACGCTGGCGGCGAACGCGCCCGAGGTGAAGCCGATGAGCGTCCCCGACTTCTGCTCGCGGAAGATCGGCGCGGCGGCGCGGAAGACGGTGAAGGTCCCCTTGAGATGGGTCTCGATGACGGGATCCCACTCGGCTTCGCCCATGTTGAAGAGCATGCGCTCGCGCAGGATTCCCGCGACACACACGACGGCGTCGATGCGGCCGAAGGCGTCGACGGCGTCCTTCACGATGGAGGCGCCGCCCTCCATGCTGGTGACGCTCGCGGCGTTCGCGATGGCCCTGCCGCCCGCCGCCTCGATCTCGCGCACCACACCGGACGCGACCTCGCTCGTCGGCGCCGTCCCGTCGACGGCCACGCCGTAGTCGTTCACGACGACCTTCGCGCCGCTGGCCGCGAGGCCCTGCGCCACCGCGCGTCCGATGCCGCGTCCGGCGCCCGTCACCGCGACGACCTTCCCGTCGAGAATGCTCATCGGTGTCTCCTCCCATTCACGCGTGGGCGATCGCGCCGCGCGGATGGTACGCTCGAAACAGTCTAGATGTTTCCGCACTCAGCCGCAGGAGACGGGCATTGCCGCGGGCGAGGACGACGGCGCGCAAGCGGGCGGTGGAGGATCCGAAGGCCCTGCGCGCGCGCGTGCGCGAGAAGCCGCAGCAGATCGCCGACGAGCTCCGCCGCATGATCCTCTCGGGCAAGCTCTCGGAGGGCGATTCGCTCGGCCACGAGCCGGAGCTGGTGGAGCGCTTCGGCGTCTCGCGGCCGTCGCTGCGCGAGGCGCTGCGCATCCTCGAGGCCGAGGGCCTGATCACGGTGGTGCGCGGCGTGCTCGGCGGCATCGTCGTGCACGAGCCGGACGAGCGGCTGGCCGCGCGCACTGCGGCGCTGGTGCTCCAGGCGCGCAATGTCTCGCTCGCGGACGTGCACGAGGCGCGCGCGCTGCTCGAGCCGACGGCGGTGCGCGTCGTGGCGGCGTCGCGCGGACGGCGCTCGGCGGCCGACGAGCTCCAGCTGCTCGTCAAGGAACAGATGCGCGCCGTCGACGATCCCGACACCTTCGGTCCCGCCAACGCGCGCTTCCACGAGCGCCTCGTCACCCTGGCCGGCAACCAGACGCTCAGCATCGTCGCGAAGATGCTGAACGAGATCGTCGCGCGCGCGGTGGTCGCGGTCGCCAAGGCGGCGCCGCCGGGCAGCTCGCTCGCGACGCGCCGCCGCGGTCTGCGC
>DASUFZ010000250.1:0-3196 GCA_036274295.1 Myxococcota bacterium | reverse complement strand
CGGCAAGGCCCTCATGGAGACCGGGCAGGCCACCGCGGCGGTCGAGCAGCTCGACCGCGCGCACGCGCTCTGGCCGAACAACGCCGAGTACCTGCGCTGGCGGGGCCATGCGCGCCGGGAGTCGGGGGACGTGGCCGGCGCGGTCGCCGACTGGCGCCTCGCCCTCGAGCTCGTGCCCGGCGACGCCTGGACGCTCGAGCAGCTCCGCAGCCTCGAGACCGCGCGCGCACCCGTCGCTTCGACGCCGGCGCCGGTCCAGCCCGCAACGGCGCAGGGCGCCCGCCCGTTGCCGGGCCTCTCGCGCCTCGGCGCCAAGCCCACCTCCTAGGAGTCCCGTGTCCGCACCGCACGACCGCTTCCACCGGAACCCGAACCCGCCGACCGGCGGCACGCCCGGACGCCCGGGGCGTCTCCTGGCCTGGCTCGGCGTCGGCGCGCTGCTGCTCGCGACCCTGCTCACCAGCTCGTGGATCCGCCTGCACAACGAGCTCGCCGCGCTCGACGTGAGCGTCGATGCGCAGTGGAAGCAGGTCGAGAACCAGCTCCAGCGCCAGCACGACCTGCTGCCGAAGCTCGTCGCGGTGGCCAGCCGCTACGCCGAGCACGAGGCGAGCATCCTCGACAACCTCGGGAAGGCACGCGCCGCCTACGCGGGAGCCGACGCCGCGCACAGGCCGCGCATCGCCGGCGAGGTGGACGGCGTCCTCTCGAACGTCCTGGCCCTCGCGGAAAGCTATCCCGACCTGAAGGCCGACCAGCAGTTTCGCGAGCTCTCCTACGAGATCGCCGGGACGCAGAACCGCATCGCCCTCGAGCGCCAGCGCTACAACGAGATCGTCGGGCAGCTGAACGCGCGCCTGCGACAGCTCCCGTGGTCTCTCGTGCGCGGCGATCTCGAGAGCGCCGCCTTCTACGAGGTTCCGGCCGAAAGGCTCGCAGATCCGCAGATCGAGCTTTGACGCGGCGGACGGCGTTCCTCTTCGCGCTGCTGCTCGCGCTGGTCGGGCTGGTCACGTGGAGACCGGACCCGCTCGCCCTGCTCGGGGAGGCGCCGGAGCCCGCAGCCGACGGCGCGGAGGCGGCCGCGCCCGCGGACGTCTCGGCGCTCAGCCTGGAGCGATACCCGGGCCGCGTGGCCGATGCGGCCTCCGCCCTGCTCGACTTCTCCGACACACTCGAGTGGCTGGCGACGAGCTGCCTCGAGGACCTCGGCATCGACGTGCACGTCGTGACCCTCGCCGCGCCCGACCTCCCGGCCGAGACGCTCGCGCCGGAGGTGTTCGCGCTGCGCAAGGTCGGCGCCGATGCGCCGACGGGCGGCTTGCTCGTGCTGCTGAACCCGGCGCGCCAGGAGGCGCGCATCGAGGTCTCGTACACGCTCGAGCCCGTGCTGACCGACGCGCTCGTCGGCCGCATCGCGCACGACCAGCTCGCACCCTACGCCGCCTATCGCTTCTCGGGCATGGCGGTGATGGATGCCCTCCACTTCCTGAAGGACTTCGTCCTCCAGCAGGCGATCGAGGGTCGGCTGGACCTGGCCGACGCCTACCGCGCGCGCCCCGCGTACATCGAGCGCGCGAGGTTCCTCTCGGGCGGCGGCGGCGCCTCGGTGCGCGTGCCGAGCGCCGAGGAGCTCGCGACGCGCGACCTCAAGGCGCGCATCGCCGACCGCGCGCGCTACGCGCCGTCGGACCGGCCGGAGGGCTCCGCGGAGGCGTTCCTGCGCGTGCAGCGCGATCTCGCCGGCGATCCCAGCCTCGAGCTCTTCACCGAAGGCTCGCAGTGCATGCGCCGCGGCTACCCGGTGGCGCCCTACGAGGAGATCGAGCGCGCGCGCCGGCTCGAGGCCGCGAAGCCCTGGCGCGCGATCGTGTCGGGCGATCGCGCGGTCGTCACCTCCGAATCCCCGCCGCGCGGCTTCGTGCCCGTGCTGCTCCACCGGGTCGACGGCCTCTGGCGCGTCGACCTCGTCGAGACCTGGAAGAGCCTCTTCTTCAACGAGCGCGGCGAGTACTGGCTCAAGAACGCCTCGACGCCCTACGCGTTCGGGCTCGGCGCGTACGGGAGCGGCGAGCCCCAGGACCTCGCGCCCTGGGACCTCGGCGACAGCTCCATCGAAGAGGTGCTCGCGTCGCTCGCCGCCAGGGGCGGCGCGCTGTCGGAGTTCCTCCAGGGCGAGGTGCTCTTCCGCAACTGCTTCCGCGCCGACGCGCTGGCGCACTATCAGAAAGCATCGGAGTCGGCGCGCGGCTCGCTCCTCTTCTCCGAGACGCTCGGCCGGCGCGCCGAATACCTCGGCTTCCGGCGGCTCGCCCTCGACGCCTACGCGCGCATGTCCGTCTATGGAGCGGTCGACGCCGCGCGCGTCCATGCGGAGCGCGAGGACTTCGCGTCCGCTGCGCGCGCATTGCAGCCGGCACTCGAGCGCAACCCGCGCGACGCCGAGGTGCTGGCGATGCTGCAGCGCTACCTCCAGGCGTCGGACGACCTCGGCGGAGCGCGCGAGATCGGCCGGCGGCTCGATGCGCTCGCCGCCGAGCCGCCGCGGCGCAACCTGCCCGTCGGCGTGCGCTTCGATCCGCCGGTCCCGCTGCTCGACATCGATGCGCCGACCCTGGTCGGCACGACCCGGGTCTTCGACCACAGCTTCTTCCGGGTCACCCTCGACAACCCGAGCGACCGCCCCGTCGTGCTCGACCGCGTCCTCCTGAAGACGTCGGGCAGCGCCGATAGCAGCGGCCTCGGCGACATCCGCGGCTATTGGGACTATCCCTCGGGCGCGTACCGCATCGCGCCAGGGGAGTCGGTCGCGCTCGACAAGACGTGGGGCTACACGGTCGACACGAAGAACGAGCAGGTCCGCTACGTCTTCGACGTGTGCTGGCACGGCGAGGGCGAGCCTCGCCAGTGTCGGGTCACGTCGCTCGACCTCTTCCCCCGCTAGCGGGACGCCGTCTTCGCACGGCGCTCGCGCACCAGCAGACCCGTCGTCGAGACGCGCACCTCCAGGGTCGCGATGCGGTCCGCGGAGGTGAAGGTCGCCGAGCCGTAGCTCGCGTCGACGAGCGGGGCGAGCAGCTCGTGCTCGCGGCGCAGGGTGAAGGCGTCGAGCCGCTGGCCGTCGACCAGCGAATGGATCGTGCGCTTCTCGTTGCGCTCGTCCTCGATGTCGAGGTAGCGCCCGCCGATGCGATCG
>DASUFZ010000249.1:0-12900 GCA_036274295.1 Myxococcota bacterium | reverse complement strand
CGAGCTACCTCTCGAACCTCGACTCCCTCACCACCTCGCAGATCTGCAGGCTGTACTCGGAGTAGTAGAGGTCGCGGCCTTCCTGCTGCGCCTTCGCGTGCTCCGCGTGCTCGCGCCAGGCGCGCGACTGCGCCTCGGTCTCGAACTCGATCAGCGCGAGGCGCTCGCCGTCGTCGGACGTGAACATCTTGAACGACTTGAAGCCCGGCATCTTCTGCGCGTAGCCGAAGATCTCCGCGGCGCGCGGGCCGTAGCTCGCGGGCACGTCGTCGGCGAGGCGATTGCGGAACACGATCACGGCGGCCATGGGCTCCCTCCTCTGCGACGCGCGCGAGCGTACGATGCCGCAGGAGCGAGCGCGGTTACTGGCCGCTTCCGGACCTGGTCGATGTCGGTCCCATCTCGAATCTCACCAGCACCTGCTGCCCGCCGTATGCCCATGCGTCGCCGGGCGGAAGCTCGAACTCCCATTGTCGGACCTCGGCCAGCGCGGCGCTCTCGAAGATCCCCTGCGGCGCAGACGCCACCACCTTCGCGTCGGTCACGGCACCGTCGGCGGCGAGCGAGTACTCGACGCACACCCAGCCCTGGATTCCCCTCTCCGCGGCCTCCAGCGGGTACGGCGATTCCGCGCCAGGCGCCGACGAGAGGTTGCGCCGAGCCGGACGCTGCGGCTGGCCCTTCGCGCACTCGTCGGAGCCGGGCGGAGAAGGCTGGACGACGTGCTCCACCGGCGGCGACGCACAGGCCGCCAGCAGGATCGCTCCGATTCCGATCGCCCTCGCGAACCCGGCCACGAGCGGCGTCCCTCCCCTTACGCCAGCGCCTTCCTCAACGCCCCCGCCGCCTGTGCGAGCGCCTGCCGGCTCTGGTCCATCAGCGCGCCCATGCCGAAGAAGCCGTGGAACATGCCGTCGTAGCGCTGTGTCGTGCAGTCGACGCCCGCCTCGCGCAGCCGGACCGCGTAGGCCTCGCCCTCGTCGCGGAGCGGGTCGTACTCGGCGGTGATGCAGAGTCCCGGCGGCAGCCCCGTCAGATCCTTCGCGCGCAGCGGCGAAGCGTACGGGTTCTCCGCGTCGGCTCCGACGGCCAGGTACTTCTTCCAGAACCACTTCATCATGTTCGTGGTGAGGAAGTAGCCCTCGGCGTTGTCGCGATACGAGACCGTGTCGAAGCGCGCGTCGGTGACCGGATACACGAGCAGCTGGTAGCGGAGACCCGGCCCCCGGCGATCGCGCGCCATCTGCGCGACGACGGCCGTGAGATTCCCGCCCGCGCTGTCGCCGCCGACCGCGATGCGCGATGGATCGATGCCGAGCTCGGCGCCGCGCTCCGCGACGAAGCGCGTCACCGCATAGCAATCCTCCGGCGCGGCCGGGAACGGGTGCTCCGGCGCCAGGCGGTAGTCGACCGACACGACGGTGCAGCCGGCGCCGTTCGCGAGGCTGCGGCAGACACCATCGTGGGTATCGAGGTTGCAGAGCACGAAGCCGCCGCCGTGGAAGTAGACGAGGGCGGGCAGCGCCTTCGCTGACGACGGCCGATACACGCGCACCGGAATCTCGCCGGCAGGTCCGGGCAACGTGCGGTTCTCGACGTGGGCGACGGCTTCGGGCTCGCCGGGTGAGAGCGTTCCCTGCGCCATGCCCGCACGCAGGAGATCGAGCGGAATGGCGTCGAGGTCGGCGGGCATCGGGGGGAACTGGGCGAGCAGGGCCCTGGCCTGGGGATCGAGCGGCACGCGGCGTCCTCCGAAAAGGGTGTGGCATCATACCGGCCTTTCGCGTCCGCCGAGGTTCCGCATATGGCCGCCGCCGCATCGCCGATTCCCCGCGTCGCGCCGCCGCCGCCGCGCCGCACGGTGCAGTGGGGCAAGGCGCGCGCCGCGCTCTCCCGCCTCGTCGCGGACCCCGAGCGCACCGATCAGGTCTTCGAGCTGATCGACGCGCTGGCCGGTAACGCCGGCGAGAAGCTCTTTCAGCGCTTCCTGCGCGAGCCGACGGCGCCGCGCCTGCTCGCCGAGAAGCCGTCGCTGCTGCGTCGCCTGTCCGACCGCGCGAGCCTCGAAGCGCTGCCGGCCGGCACGCTCGGCCGCGAGTATGCGCGCTTCATGCGCGCGGGCGGCATCGACGCGCAGGGTCTCGTCGACGCCTCCGAGGAGGCGGATCGCACGTCGCGCGCGGAGCAGCCGCTCGACGCCGACCGCGACTGGTTCTATGCGCGCCTGCGCGACATGCACGATCTCTGGCACGTGCTGACCGGCTACGGCCGCGACGTCGCGGGCGAGGCGGCGCTGCTCTCGTTCACGTACGCGCAGACGCGCAACCGCGGCATCGGCGCGATCGTGCTCGCGGCGATCGCGAAGGGGCCGAAGGGACTCTCGTGGCCGCGCTACCTCTTCCGCGCCTGGCGCCGCGGCCGCAGGTCCGCGTTGCTGCCTGCCGCGGAGTGGGAGAGCTTGCTCGCGCTCCCGCTCGACGAGGTCCGCCGACGCCTGCGCGTGTCGACTCCCGAAGAGGCGCACCCGGGCGGCATCCTGTCCGCGGAGGGCGAGCAGCTTCGCGCGGTCGCTTCGTGAGCTTCACGACGCGTCCCTGTGTCGCGGGCTACGGGGGTGCCGTCGCAGCGGGCCACTACCTCGCCGCGCAGATCGGCGCCGCGGAGCTCGTCGCCGGCGGCAATGCCGCCGACGCCGCCTGCGCGATGGGCTTCGCTCTCCAGGTCCTCGAGCCGCACCAGAACGGCCCCGCCGGCGAAGTTCCCATGCTCGTGTGGGACGCGCGCGCCGAGCGCGCGACGGCGATCTCGGGACAGGGTCCCGCGCCGGCCGCCGCGACGATCGGGGCGATGCGCGCGCAGGGGCTCGAGCTGATCCCGCCCGACGGCTTCCTCGCCGCGCCGATCCCGGCCGCGCTCGATGCCTGGTGCCTGCTGCTCGAGCGCTTCGGCACGCGCCGCCTCGCCGACGTGATGGCGCCCGCGCGCGCGCTCGCCGAGCACGGCTTCCCCATGTACGGCTTCCTGCGCCTCATCCTGCGGCTCGTCGCGCAGCGCTTCGAGACGGAGTGGCCGAGCAGCGCCGCCATCTACCTGCCGCTGCGCGGCGACGGCGAGCGCCAGACGAATCCGCCGCTCGGGCGCTTCTTTGCCTCGCTGATGGACGCCGAGCGCAACGCCGCCGGCTCGCGCGAGGCGCGCATCCGCGCCGCGCGCAATTCCTTCTACCGCGGCGCGCCGGCCGCGCAGATCGAGCGCTTCCTCGCGACGCCGATCGCAGACGCCACCGGCGCGCGTCACGCCGGGCTGCTGACGGCGCACGACATGGCCCTCTATGCGGGGCGCTTCGAGGATCCCTGCGAGGTCGATTACCGCGGCGCGCGCGTGTGGAAGTGCGGGCCGTGGACGCAGGGACCCGTGTTCCTCCAGCAGCTCCGCCTGCTCGAGGGCTTCGACCTGCGCGCAGCGGGGTCGCGCACCGCGGAGGCGCTGCACCTCCAGATCGAAGCGGCCAAGCTCGCCTATGCCGACCGCGAGGCCTGCTACGGCGATCCGCTCTTCGCCGACGTCCCGCTCGCGACGCTCCTCTCGAAGCAGTACGCGTCCGAGCGGCGCGCGCACATCTCGCGCGAGAAGGCGTCGATGGCGCTGCGCCCGGGCATGGGCGCCCTGCCGCGGGGCTGGCCGCGCGTGCTCGCGAACGGCGCAGCCGCCGGGCCGATGAGCGCTCCCATTCTTTCCTCCCCCGCGGAGCCGCACGCCGTCGCCGCGGCGCACGGGCGCCGCGACACCACGCAGCTCGTCGCCGTCGACCGCGACGGCAACGTCGTCGTCGCGACGCCGTCGGGCGGCTGGATCCCGACCTCGCCGATCGTCCCCGAGCTCGGCTTCCCCGTCGGCACCCGGCTCCAGATGGCCGTGCTCGACGAGCATCACCCGAACGCGCTCGCGCCGGGCAAGCGCCCGCGCACGACGCTCTCGCCCTCGCTCGCGCGCCTGCCGGGCGGCCGTATGCTCGGCTTCGGCACGCCCGGCGGCGATCAGCAGGACCAGTGGACCCTGCCCTTCTTCCTCGACGTCGTGGAGCACGGCGTCGCGAACCTGCAGGAGGCGATCGACGCGCCGAGCGTGCACAGCGATCACGCGCCGAGCTCCTTCTACCCGCGCTACGCGCAGCCGGGCGTCGTCAGCGCCGAGAACCGCTTCGAGCCGGGCGTGCTCGAGGAGCTCGAGCGGCGCGGCCACAAGGTCGTGCGCGGGAGCGGCTGGGACCACGGCCGCGTGCTCGCGGTGATGCACCTCGCGGCGCCGGGTCTCAGCATGGCGGCCGCCTCGCCGCGCTTCCAGACCGCGTACGCGATCGCGCTGCCCTGAGCGCGCCGCTCAGCGCGAGAGCAGCAGCTTCCGCAGCGCGTCCGCCGACATCGGATGCGCGATGTGGAAGCCCTGGAGCACGTCGCAGCCGAGCGCCTCGAGCGCGCGCCGCTGCTCCGTCGTCTCGACGCCCTCGGCGGTGACGCGCAGGCCGAGCTTGCGGCCGAGCGCCACCACGGCGGCGACGATGGCCGAGCCGCGATTCGCGGAGCCGAGATCCGCCACGAAGCTGTGGTCGATCTTGATCACGTCGATCGGCAGCCGCACGACGTGGGAGAGCGACGAGTAGCCGGTGCCGAAGTCGTCGAGCGCGAGGCGGATGCCGAGCCCGCGCAGATGCGCGAGCGTCGCGGCCGCCGATGTCTCGTCTACCAAGAGCGCGCTCTCGGTGATCTCGAACTCGAGCCAGCTCGTCTCCAGCTGCATCTCGCGCAGCACGGCCGTCACCTTCTCGGGGAAATCCGGGTCGTAGAGCTGGCGGCTCGACACGTTCACCGAGATGGGGAGCATCGGATCGCCGTTCGCGCGCCAGGCCGCGAGCTGGCCGCAGGCCTCGCGCAGCGCCCAGGCTCCGAGCTCCCCGATCAGCCCGGATTTCTCCGCCACCGGCACGAACTCCGACGGCGTCACGTCGCCGAGCTCGGCGCTGTGCCAGCGCGCGAGCGCCTCGACCGCGACGAGCCGCCCGCTCGCGACCTCGAGCTGCGGCTGGTACGCGAGCGTCAGCTCGCCGCTCCGGATCGCGCCGCGCAGCAAGGTCTCGATCCGCAGCGCGCGCCAGCTGCCCTCGTTCATCGCCTCGCGGAAGAACTGATAGGTGGCGCCGCCGCGCGCCTTCGCCTCCGCGATGGCGGCCTCGGCGTTGCGGAGCAAGGTCTCCGGGTCTTCGCCGTCGCCCGGGAACAGCGCGATACCGACGCTCCCGCGCAGGGTCACCTCGGCGTGATTCGCGATGAACGGCGCGGACAGCGCCTCGAGGATGCGGCGCGCCGCGATGCCGGCGTCGTCGCCGGAGCGGATCCGGCGCAGCACCACGCTGAACTCGTCGCCGCCGAGCCGCGAGATCAGCGGATCGCTGATCTCGGAGCGGCTCACGAAGTCCGTGCTGCGCACGCAGCCGAGCATCCGCTCCGAGACCTCGCGCAGCACGCGGTCGCCGACGTCGTGGCCGAGGCTGTCGTTGATGCGCTTGAAGCGGTCGATGTCGACGTACAGGAGCGCCAGGGTGTCGCCGTGCTTGCGCGCGTGCGCGAGCGAGCGCTCGAGGTGCTCGACCAGCAGGCGGCGGTTCGGCAGCGCGGTCAACGAGTCGTAGTGGGCGAGGTAGCGCACGCGCTCTTCGGCGACGCGCACCGCCGTGATGTCCTGCAACGTGCCCGTCAGGCATTCGGTCGTGCCGGCGAGCGCGCGCCGCACCTCGACGTCCTGGCGCACGATGCGCTCCTCGCCGTCCGGCGTCACGACGCGGTGGTCGAGGCTGAAGCCCTGGCCGTCCTCGCGCGCGCCGAGCAGCGCCTTCTCGACGGCGGCGCGGTCCGACGGGTGCACGGCGGCGAGCAGCATGTCGAGCGTCGGCGCGACCCCGGGCGTCACGCCGAGCGTGTCGTAGAGCTGCGCCGACCACAGCATCTCGCTCTCGCCGGGCTGCCACTCCCAGTCGCCGATGCGCGCCAGCCGCTGCGCGTTGGCGAGGCGCTGCTCGCTCCCGCGCAGCTCGTCGAGCGCGGCGTGCGCCCGCATCAGGAAGCGCACGCGGTGCTGGAGCAGCGACCAGTCGAGCGGCTTGCTGACGAAGTCGGTGGCGCCGGCCTCGAAGGCGCGGTCGATGGTGGCCTTGTCGCTGCGGCCGGTCACGACGAGGATCGCGAGCTGGCGCTGCGACAGCAGCCGGCGCAGCTCGGCGCAGGTCTCGAAGCCGTCCATGCCCGGCATCTCGAGATCGAGCAGCACCAGGCTGGGGCGGTCGCGCAGCACGCGCTCGATCGCGTCGCGCCCGTTCTGCGCCTCCGCGACCTGGAACTTCATCGCGGTGAGGCAGCGGGTCGCCACCATGCGCATGACGGGATCGTCGTCGACGACGAGCACGCGCCGGATCTGCGACGCCGCGCCGCGCTTGCCCGGATCAGGCATCGCGCACCCCGAACGACTCCACCGCCAGGCCCTCGTGCAGGCGCTCGAGCTCGGCGCACACGCGCGTCACCTGGTCCGCGAGATCGTCCTTGCGGCCGCCGCGCGCCATCGCCTCGAGCGACTTGCACTGCGCGGCGAGCCGCAGCCCGCCGACCTGCGCCGCGCTCGAAGCGAGCGTGTGCGCGGCGCGCGCCACCTGCGCGGGATCGAGCTCGGACGCGCCACGCCGCAGCGCCGCGGCGAGCTGGGACGACGACGCGACGAAGGCCTCGACGAGCTGCGCGCGGAAGCCGGCGTCGCCGGTCAGCGCGCCGAGATCCGCGAGCACGCGCGGATCGACCGTCGGCGGCGCGCCCGCGTCGACCGCACTGGCCAGGCGCGCCGCGGACGGACGCGGCGGCGGCGCACCGAGCTGGGTCCACGGCGCCAGCGCGACCACGAGCTGGTCGCGCGTGAAGGGCTTGCTGAGATAGCCGTCCATGCCCGCGGCGAGACATGCCGCGCGGTCCGCCGGCAGCGCGTGCGCGGTCAGTGCGACGATCGGCGTGCGCGCGATCGACGGGTCGGCGGCCTCGCGCTCGCGAATGGTGCGCGTGGCGGCGAAGCCGTCGAGCACGGGCATCTGGCAATCCATCAGGATCACGTCGAAGCGCTCGCGCTGGAGCGCCTCGAGCCCTTCGGCGCCGTTCGAGACCGCCTTCACGGAGCAGCCGAGCGTGTCGAGCAGCACCAGCGCGACGCGCTGGTTCACGTCGTTGTCCTCGCACAGGAGCACGCGCGCGCGCTTGCCCGCGCTCTGCGGAGCGGCAGCGCGCTGCACGGGCGCGGCGGCGCGGCGGCGGCCGTGGAGCGCCTCCTGGAAGGCCGCGGCCAGCTCGGCCTTGCGGGCCGGCTTGCTGAGGTGGATGGCGATGCCGCACTCCTCCTGCTCGGACGCGGTGAGCGGCGAGCCGGCCGACGTGAGCAGCACGATCTTCAGCGACGCGAAGGCCGCGTCGCGGCGGATCTCGCGCGCCATGTCCACGCCCGTCATGCCGGGCATCATCATGTCGAGCACCAGCAGCCGATAGGGCGCGCCCTCCGATGCCGCGCGCCGCAGCGCGTTCAGGCCGGAGACGGCGTCCTCGCACTCGGCCGCCTCGGCGCCCCACGCCGCCAGGTGGTAGAGCAGGATGCGCCGGTTCGTCGGGTTGTCGTCGACGACCAGCACGCGCACGCCGGCGAGATCCAGCTCGGCGCCGGCGACGGGCGCCTCGTCGGGCGCGGCTTCGAGCGCGACGCGGAACCAGAAGCGCGAGCCGCGGCCGGGCTCGCTCTCGAGGCCGATCTCGCCGTCCATCAGCTGGATCAGCTGGCTGCAGATCGCGAGGCCGAGGCCGGTGCCGCCGTAGCGCCGCGCGAGCGAGCCGTCGCCCTGCGTGAACGACTCGAAGATCTCCTGCTGGCTCTCGCGCGCGATGCCGATGCCCGTGTCGGTGACGGTGAACTCGATGGTGGCGCGGTCGTCGCCCCGTCGCGTGCGCGTGTCGGGCGGCGAATGCAACGTGGCGCGCACGATCACCTCGCCGCGCTCCGTGAACTTCACCGCGTTGCCGACCAGGTTCATCAGCACCTGGCGCAGGCGCACCGGGTCCGCGCGCACGAAGCGCGGCACTTCGTCCTCGACGAAGCAGGTGAGCTCGAGGTCCTTGCGCTGCGCCTGGCTCGCGAGCAGCGCCACCACGTCCTCGACCGCCTCGTGCAGGTCGAAGACGCCCGGCACCAGCTCGAGCTTGCCGGCCTCCGCGCGCGAGAAGTCGAGGATGTCGTCGATCACGCTGAGCAGCAGCCGCGCGGACTGGTGGACCGTCTCGCTGAACTCGCGCTGGCGCGGCGTGAGATCGGTGTCGAGCAGAAGCTCGATCATCCCGAGCACGCCGTTCATCGGCGTGCGGATCTCGTGGCTCATGTTCGCGAGGAACTGGCTCTTCGCGCGGTTCGCGGTCTCCGCCTTGCGCGCGAGCGCCTCGGCCTCCTCGGTGCGCTGGCGCAGCGCCAGGGTGCGCTCGTGCACCTGGCCTTCGAGCTCGCGCTGGTGCTGCTCGGCGCGGTCGCGGTACTCGCGCAGGTGCCCGAGCATCACGGCGATGCCGCCCGCCAGCTCGCCGACCTCGTCGCGGGTCGCGACGTTCACCTCGCGCTCGAACTGGCCCCCCGCGATGTCGCGAGCCAGCGCCGCGAGCCGGCGGATCGGACGCGTCGTGCGCCGCGCGCCCGCGAAGGCGAGCGCGGTGCCGGCGGCCACGCCGAGCAGGCCGACGCCGGCGCTCGCGGCGAGCCAGCTCGCCTGTCGCGCGTACGTGTCGCTGCGGCGCAGGCCGAGCTGCACGTAGCCGGCCACCCGTTCGAGCCGCGTTCCCGGCGCGAGGCCGCCGGCGTTCCCCGTCACGCCGAGGCTCTCGACCGGCACGAGGAGATCCGTGAGGCCGTTGCCTTGCGCGCTCCGCGGCGCACCGGAGCGGAGCGACTCGTCGAGCTGCGCTGCCGGCGGCGCGGACGACCCGCGCGGCGCCTCCGCCAGCGTCGCGCCGCCTGCGTCGAGCACGCGCGCGTAGGCGAGCCCGGGCGTCGCGCGCAGATCGGGCAGCAGCCGGGCCAGCTCGGCGCGGTCGCCGACGCGCAGCGCCGCCCGCCCCTGCTCGCCGATCCAGCGCGCGAGCTCGACACCGCGACGCGTCTCGGCCTCGCGCTCCCGGCGTGCCGAATCGGCCAGGTGGTGCGCGCCCATCAGCGCCGTGGCCAGCAGCCCGGACGCCGAGCAGAGCGCCGCGATCTTGGCCGCGAGACTGACGCGCATCGGACCCTTCCTTTCGGCGCCGCGGGGCCTGCCGTTGAGCCTTCGAGCTGCCGGCGGGCGAACCCCCGAGGCGGTCCTCAGGGCGGGCGCGCGGCGCGCCGATCCGATCCGGGCGGAGCCGCGAAGATGGAGTCGTTCGACGCAAGCTGGCTCGCCGAGCTGTGCGGGATGCTGCCTCGCGTGTTGCGGGGTCTCGTGCTCTCGGCCGGCGGGGAGCGACACGCGCCGGAGACGGCCCGCTGGCCGCAGGCGGCCGCTCCCTTTCCCGACCTGCTCGCGCTCGCGAACGCGGCGCTCACGCAGCGCGAGCCGCGCTGCGAGGAGCGGCGCCCGCGGCCCGGCGCGCCGGCCGGCTCGCTCTGCCTCGCAGTCCCGTTCGCATTGCGGTCCGGCGCGACCCGGGTGGTAGCGCTGGAAGTCGCGGAGGCCAAGGAGACGGAGGCCGCCGCCTGGATCGAGCGGCTGCGCACGGGAATGGCCTGGCACGAAGCGCTGCTGCGGCGCGAGACCGCGCGGGCGCGCCTCGCGAAGCTGCTCGAGATCCTCGGCACGGGCCTCGGCCAGCCGCGCCTGCGCGACGCGCTGACCGCGGTGGCGACCGCGCTGGCAAGCCAGCTCGGCTGCGAGCGCGTGAGCATCGGCGTGCCGCAGCGCGGAGGCATGCGAGTCGAGGCGCTCTCGCACAGCGCCGGCTTCGAGCCGCGCGCGGCGCTGTTGCGCGACCTGGCGGCGGCGATGGACGAGGCCTGCGACCAGGATGCGCCCGTCGCGCATCCGGCGCCGGCCGGCGCGCCGCCGCGCGTGGACCGCGCGCACGAGGCGCTCCTCCAGCGCCACGGCGCGGGCGCCGTGTGGAGCGTTCCGCTGGCCGCGGAGGGCGAGCTGGTCGGCGCGCTGACCTGCGAGCTGCCGGCGGGCGCGAGCCTCGAGCCGCGCAGCCTGCGCCAGAGCGAGGAGCTCGCGGGCTTGCTGGGCCCGCTGGTGGCGCTGCACCGCGCGGCCGAGGCACCCGGCCTCGAGCGCCTGCGGCGCCTGGCGGCGGCGAAGCTCGGCTGGCTCACCACCCGCGAAGGACACTGGGCCGTGTCGATCGCGGCGGCGCTGTGCGTGCTCGTCGCCGCGACGCCGGGCGCCCACCGCGTGCGCGCCGACGCGCAGCTCGAGGGCCGCATCCAGCGCGCGGTGGTCGCCGGCATCGACGGCTACCTCGTGCAGGTGGAGGCGCACCCGGGCGACGTGGTGGCGCGCGGCCAGCTGCTCGCGCGCCTCGACGATCGCGATCTCCAGGTCGAGCAGCGCCAATGGGCGGGACGCCTCGAGCAGATCCGCCAGGAGCAGCGCGGCGCGCTCGCGAGCCACGACCGCTCGCAGCTGCGCATCCTCGCCGCGCGCGCCGCGCAGGCGGACGCGCAGCTCCAGCTGATCGAGGCGAACCTCGCACGCACGCGGCTCGTCGCGCCGCTCGACGGCGCGATCGTGCGCGGCGACCTGCGCCAGCTGCTCGGCTCGCCGGTGCAGAAGGGCCAGGTGCTGCTCGAGGTCGCGCCGCTCGACGGCTACCGGGTCGTGCTCGAGGTCGACGAGCGCGACGTCGCCTTCGTCGCGCAGGGGCAGCCCGGGAAGCTCGTGCTGCCCGCGCTGCCGGGCGACGCGCTGAGCTTCACGGTCGACCGCGTGACGCCCGTGGCGGTCGTGAGCGACGGCGAGAACCGCTTCCGCGTCGAGGCGCGCCTCGAGCAGCCGGCCGCCTCGCTGCGGCCCGGCATGGAAGGCGTCGCGCGCATCGAGGCCGGACGCCGCGCGCGCATCTGGATCTGGACGCACGCGCTGATCGACTGGCTGCGCGTCGGCCTCTGGTCCTGGCTGCCCTGAGGCGTTGCGATGTCCGAGAGCCTGCTGAGCCCGTCCTGGTATCGCGTGTCGCAGCTGCGGCCGCGCGTGCGCGGGCACGCGCGCTTCCACCGCCACCGCTACCGCGGGCAGCTCTGGATGGTGCTCGAGGACCCCGCTTCGGGACGCAGCCACCGCCTCAGCGCCGCCGCCTATCAGGTCATCGGGCTGATGAACGGCGTGCGCACCACCCAGGAGATCTGGGAGCTCGCGTGCGAGCGGCTCGGCGACGACGCGCCGACGCAGGAGGAGACCTTGCGGCTGCTCGGACTGCTGCACGCGGCCGACGTGCTCCAGTGCGACCTGCCGCCCGACACCGCCGAGCTGCTGGCGCGGCGCCAGCGGCGCTCCGCGCAGGAATGGTGGCGCCGGCTCGCGTCGCCGCTCTCGCAGCGCGTGCCGCTCTTCGACCCGAGCCCGCTGCTCGACCGCTGCGAGCGCTTCGTGCGTCCGCTCTTCGGACGCGCGGGCGCCGCGCTCTGGTGTCTCGTCGTCGGCGCGGGACTGCTCGCGGGCATCGCGCACGCGTCGGAGCTGGCGGCCGGCGCCACGCGCGACCTGCTCGAGCCCGCGAACCTGCTGCTGATCGCGCTCGCCTATCCGCTGGTGAAGCTCCTCCACGAGGCGGGCCACGCGTTCGCCACCCGCGTCTGGGGCGGCGAGGTGCACGAGGTCGGCATCCTCTTCCTCGTCTTCTTCCCGATGCCGTACGTCGACGCGTCGGCGTCCTCGGCCTTCTCGGACAAGCGCAAGCGCATGGCGGTCGGCGCCGCCGGCATCGCGATCGAGCTCTTCCTCAGCTCGATCGCGCTCTTCCTGTGGCTGCTCGTCGAGCCCGGCTGGGTCCGCTCGCTCTGCTACGACGTGATCCTGATCGGCGGCACCTCGACTCTGCTCTTCAACGGCAACCCGTTGATGCGCTACGACGGCTACTACGTGCTCGCCGACGCGATCGAGATCCCGAATCTCGACGCGCGCGCGCGTCAGTACCTCGCGTACCTCGCGCAGCGATACGTGCTCGGGCTCGAGACGGCGCGCAATCCCGTGACGGCGACGGGCGAGCCGCGCTGGCTCGCGCTCTACGCGCTGATGGCCATCCCCTACCGCTTCGCGGTCGGCATCGGCGTCGCGCTCTTCCTCGCCGGGCGCTACTTCGCGATCGGCGTCGCGCTCGCGCTGCTCGCGGTCGGGCTCCAGGTCGTGGCGCCGCTGCTACGGCTGGTCCACTTCCTGGCGAGCAGCCCGCGTCTGGCCGAGCGGCGCGAGCGCGCCGTGCTGACCGCCGCCGCGCTGGCGCTCGCGTCGATCGTCCTCGTTGCGGTCGTGCCGCTGCCCGCGTGGACCCTGGCGCGCGGCGTCGTGTGGCCGGCCGAGCACGCCGAGGTGCGCGCCGGCGCGGACGGCTTCGTGACCCGGCTGGCGGCGGAGCCCGGCGCTCGCGTCTCGCCCGGGGATCCGCTGCTGACCGTGCGCGATCCCGCGCAGGACGCGGAGCTCGCCGCGCTCGAGGCGCAGCGTGAGGAGGTGGCGGCGCGCGTCGACGCGGAGCGCGTCTCGGGCGCCGCGCGGGCGCGCATCGCCGCCGAGGAGCTGACGGCGGCCGACGAGGCCCTCGCGCACGCGCGCGAGCGACACGGTGAGGCGTCGGTGCGCGCGGCGACCTCGGGCACGCT
>DASUFZ010000248.1:0-12044 GCA_036274295.1 Myxococcota bacterium | reverse complement strand
GCGCGACGCCGTCCCCGGCCCGGAGCTCGAGCGCGAGCTGATCGAGTACTGCCGCCAGGGCATCGCGCACTACAAGTGCCCCCGCTCGATCGACTTCGTGACGGAGCTGCCGCGCACCGAGACGGGCAAGATGGCCAAGCGGACGCTCCGCGCGCGCTACTGGGAAGGGCGCGGCTCGAAGCTCGTTTGACTGCCGTTTGAACGCGCCGACGGCCCGCGCGCCGCATTTGTAGAAAGCGCGACCGCCGCTCGCGAGGTCGCGGCGTTTTCCGCGGCACGCGTGTTGCAGTCGTCTCGTCGTGGAACCACGACGGAGGCGCGCATGCCGACCCGCACGAGACGACGGCGTTCCCCGAGCAGCCGCGCAGGCGAGTACGTGCGCGAGGAGATCCACCACATCCGCGAGGGCAAGCACGGCGCGCGCTCCGCGAAGCAGGCCATCGCGATCGGGCTCTCGAAGGCGCGGCGCGCGGGCGTGAAGCTGCCGCCGCCGAAGCCGGGCATGGCGTCGGCGCGCACGCGGCGTCAGGCGATGCGCGAATCCTCGCGCGCAGAGCGCCACGAGCCCGTGTCGCCCCGGCGATCGGCGGCGATGCATCGCCGGCTCGAGCGCGAGGGCCGCGCGGCGGGCTCACACCGGGCGCTGTCGGCGCAGGCCCGCGAGGCCGCGCGTCGACGCGGTCCGGCGGCGCGCTCGCGCTCGGCGCAGAAGGCGGCGCGCACGCGCGCGCGTCGTCGCGCGCAGCGAGGGCGGCGATCGTGATCCGCAAGCTGGCGCCGGGGCAGTACCGCCTGTACTCGCGCGCGAAGGATCCGAAGACGGGCCGCCGTCGCAACCTCGGCACGTTCAGGAGCCGCGCCGCCGCCGAGAAGCACGAGCGCGCGGTGCAGTACTTCAAGAGGCACTGAGCCTCGCAACGGCAAGGAGACCGACATGGCACAGGAACGCTGCAAGCATCCGGGCTGCAATTGCATGGCGAGCGAGAGCCGCAGCGACGGCTTCTGCTCCGACACCTGCAAGGACGAACGCGAGTCGGCGGGCCGCTGCGAGTGCGGCCACGCGGACTGCGAGTAGCTCGGTCCTCGCGTGCGCGAGTAGCTCAGTCCTCGCGTGCGGCGTGCCGCGAGGCGACGCGGCCGGCGCTGAGCTCCAGGCCCGCGATCAAGGCGTTGCGGAGCTCGCGCGGATCGATGACCTCGTCGTAGGTCATGCCCGCGGCCATGCGCCAGGGTCCCGCACGCTGGCGCTCCTCGACCCGCGCCTGTGTCGCGTCGTCGAGGCGCGCGGAGCGCCCGCCGCTCGCGGCCGGCATGGCGTCCATGGTGACGCCCGGGAACACCAGCGAGAGCGTCTGCCGATCGTACGGGTTCTGGCCCATGGTCGAGGCGCCGAACCCGAACGACTTGCGGACCGTGACGTGCAGCTTCGGCCCCCGGAGCCGGCGCTGTGCGACGAACATGCGGCCGGCCCACTTGAGGATGCCGTCACGCTCAGCCTTCGTGCCGGCCATCACGCCGGGGTTGTCGGCGAGGAAGACGACCGGTAGCCCGAAGGCGCCCGCGCTCTCGAGGAACTCCGCCGCCTTGATGGCGGCCGGGCTGTCGACCGCGCCGGCGCGCACCGCCGGGTTGTTGGCGACGATGCCGATGGCGTGTCCGCCGAGGAAGGCGAGGGCGGTGACGAGCGAGCGCCCGTAGCGCGGCGCGATCTCGAGCAGGCTTCCCGAATCGACGAGGCGCTCGAGCACGGCGTGCATCGAGTAGGGGCGGCGATCGTTCGGCGGGATCAGCGCGAGGATGTCGTCGAGGCGGCGCGGACCGGTTTCGGGGCCCTCGCGGCGCGGCGGCGCGTCGCCCGCGCTCTGCGGGAAGTAGCCGAGATAGCGGCGCGCGAGGGCGATGGCGCTCGCGTCGTCCTTCGCGACCTCGTGCGCCGTGCCCGCGATCTCCGCGCACACCTTCGGACCGCCGAGCTCCTCCTTGGTGACGTCCTCGCCGGTCGCCGCCTTGACCAGAGGAGGCCCGCCCGTGAAGAGCGCGGCGCTCTCCGTCATCACGACGAAGTCCGAGAGCGGGGCCGTCAGCGCGCCGTGTCCGGCGGATGCGCCGAGCACGAGGCACACCATCGGCACGTGGCCGCGCAGATCGGCGAGCAGCAGCAGGTCGTTCGGCGTGCGGCCGACGCCGCCCTCGAGCGTGCTGGTGAGCCGGTGTCCCGCGCCCTCGAGCATCATCACGAGCGGGACGCGCTCGCGCAGCGCGAGCTCGCACAGGCGCGTGCGCTTGGCCATCGAGCCCATGCCGATGGAGCCGCCCATCACGCTGAAGTCCTCGGCGCCGGCCAGGACGGGCCGCCCGTCGATGCGCCCCATGCCGGCCACCAGCGCGTCGGCGGGGATGTCGCGTCCGCCCGTCAGCGCGCCGATCTCGACGAAGCTGTCCGGATCGAAGAGGCGCGCGATGCGCTGGCGCGCGTCGAGCTTGCCGCGCGCGTACATGAGGCGCTCGAGGCGCTCGGGGCCGCCCATCCCCTGTGCGATCCGCTTGCGCGACGCGAGCTCGTCGAGCAGCGGCTTCCAGTCGGACGGCACCTCGTCGTCGGCGCTCACGGCGGCCGATCTTATCCCATCGAAAGCGCCGAAGGCGCGCGCAGCGAGCCGCAGGCGAGCGAAGTCGGCCGGGCTAGACTGCGCCGGTCGCGAAGGGGAGGGCTGCATGCGCCGCTTCATCGCTCCCGAAGAGCTCGCGCGCGATCAGCGCTTCGTGCGCTCGCGTTCCCGCAACGAGCTGCTGCGCTCGCTGCCCGACGACGTCGACACGGTCGTGCGCGTGCTCGAGCAGGTCGGACCGAAGCTGCGCGAGCGCGTCGCCGGCACGGCGCTCGAGGCCGTGTACGACGAGCTCGGGCCGGGCTTCGCCTTTCTCAGCACCGCCGACCGCTCGGGCCGCCGCGAGCGCACGCCGCTGCAGCTGCGCGTGCAGCTCCACGGCATCTTCGTCGGCGAGCTGCAGGCGCTCGAGGCCGCCGGCCGGACCCTGTGGGACTACCCCGAGGCCGCCTGGGAGTTCCGCATGAACATGGCGCGACAGTGCTGGGACGAGGCGCGCCACGTGCAGATCTACGAGAAGCTGATCGAGCACGTGGGCGGCGAGATCGGCGAGTTCCCGGAGAACACCTTCCTCTTCGAGGCTTCCTGCGTCGACGACCCGGCGCTGCGCGTGACCGGCGTGAACCGCTGCCTCGAGGGCCTCGCCTGCGACGCCTTCCGCTCGCTGATCGACTTTGCTTCGTCCGAGGGCGACGCGCTGATGGCGCAGGCCGTCGACTTCGTGCTCGCCGACGAGCTCACGCACGTCCGCTTCGGCAGCGAGTGGGTGAAGCAGTTCACCGCCGACGATCCCGAACGCGCTCGCCGCGCGCGCGAGTTCCAGAGCGAGACGGAGCGGCGCTTCAACTTCGGCGGCGGCCGTCTGATCGCGCGCGAGGAGCGTCTCGAGGCCGGCTTCAGCGAGGCGGAGCTCGAGGAGCTCGACGCCATCAACTCCCAGGGCCCCAGCCGCGCGACGCTCGTGCGCGCGGCCGAGATCCTGCGCGAGCGCCACCAGCAAGCGCGCCGCTGAAAAGTGAACGGGGGTGGATCCCTCTCGGAATCCACCCCCGCTGACTCACAGCAGGTCCGAACGCGACCTACAGCTTGCTGATCTCGACCCGGCGGTTCCCCGCGCGACCCTCGGCGGTGTCGTTCGGGTAGGCCGGATTGCTCAGGCCGAAGCCCTCGGTCTCGAGCTGGCTCGCCGGCACGCCACGGCTCACCAGGAACTCCTTGACCGAGTTCGCGCGGCGCTTCGACAGGCCCATGTTGTAGGCGGCCGTGCCGATGTTGTCCGTGTGGCCGTCGATGCGGACGCGGACGCCCGGGCCGATTTCCTTGAGCCGAGCGGCGACCTGGTCCAGCTCCGCGTAGTACTGCGGCTCGATCTTCGAGCTGTCGAACGCGAAGCGCAGGCCCTTGATGACCCAGCAGCCGCGCTCGTCGACCTTCACGCCGCGGGGCGTGCCCGGGCACTGATCGACGTCGTCCATGACGCCGTCGCCGTCCGAGTCGCGCGGCGCAGCCGCAACCGCCGGGACCGCGCCGAGGAACACCTCGCGCTCGAAGTTCTGGAGCGCGGCCGTGTTCATCACGCTGCCCATCGAGCGAGCGCTGCCGCAGCCCGTGCGGGTCGACAGCTTGCGCAGGAACTCCGCGCCCGCCGGGTCGTCGCCGACGTGCACGGTGTGGATGCAGACCTGGCCGTTGAAGCCCTCGGCGAGCTTGCCGGCGGCGTCGAGCACCTTCTGCTCCGCCACTTCGCGACCGACCGGGTCGGTCGGGCGGCCGTCGCTGAAGATGATGACCGAAGCCTGACCGCTCTTGCCGGCCAGATCCTGGCCGACTTCGCCGAGCACGCGATCGATCGGCGTGCCCTCGGAGAGGTGATCGAGCTCGGCCGCGTACTGCTTGGCAGCGGCGCGGTTGAAGGGCGAGAGCGCCTCGGTCTGGCGCTGGTAGCCGCCGAAGGCGGTACCACCCTGCTCGTACGTGCCCTCCGGCTGAGCGGCGACGAACGACTCGACCAGGGCTTTCTGGGTCGGGAAGGCCTCCGTCACCGACTCGGACGAGTCGACGACGAGGTAGTTCTGAGTGACGGCGACGCGCTCACCCGGTCCCGGCGTGATCGGGCCGGCTCCGAGCGGCGCCACCGACGGCGAGGCGCAAGCCAGGCCGCCGAGCAGGCACGAAACGAGTGCAACGCGGCGAAGCATTGAAAAGTCCTCCATCCAACGAATGCCCGAAGGCAGACTCGAACGGGCGTCAGGTCGGCGCGCGCATCGTCCGGGCCAGTCCCGTCCTGTGCGCGTCGAAGGTCCGCTCGAAGGGCGCCCATGCTACAGCGCGTCCCGCAGGTTAGGTAGCTGGAAGTGTCGCGTTTGTGTCGAAAAAACCACGCACCGCGGAAGTGTCGACACCGGCAGAACGCGCGCAGATCGACCGACTCGTGCCGCGATCGGCCTGCTGAATGCGCGGTGGCGCGCGCTGGGGCGATCGCGACCCGCATCGGCTTGCCGCCGCGGATCGCCTGTGGATGAATGCGCTTCCGATGCCCCCCCGAACCGACGCCCTCGAACGCTTCTCGATCTACGTGGAAGACGCCGTCTGGGACGACCTGCGCAGGCGTCTCGCGGCGACCCGCTGGCCCGATCAGGTGGAGGGCGCCGACTGGGACTACGGCGCCGAGCTCGCCTACGTGCGCGAGCTGTGCGCGTACTGGCGCGACGTCTACGACTGGCGCGCCGCCGAGCGCGAGCTGAATCGCTACGAGCACTACCGCACGTCGATCGACGGGCAGCGCATCCACTTCCTGCACGCACCCTCTCGACACCCGAACGCGTTGCCCCTGCTGATCTCGCACGGCTGGCCGGGGTCGATCGCCGAGTTCATGGACGTGATCGAGCCGCTGCGCGATCCCGAGGCGCACGGCGGGAGCAGGGAGGACGCCTTCCACGTCGTGTGCCCGTCCTTGCCGGGCTACGGCTTCTCCGAGCCGACGCGCACGCGCGGCTGGGACCCCGCGCGCATCGCCGACGCCTTCGCCGTTCTGATGCAGCGGATGGGTTATGCGCGCTACGGCGCGCAGGGCGGCGACTGGGGCGCGCTCGTCACCAGCCTGATCGGCCTGAACGACGCGGCGCACGTCGCGGGCATCCACGTGAACATGCCGCTCGCGGTGCCGGCCGACACCGGCGAGCTGAGCGATGCCGAGAAGGCCGACCTCGCGACCATGGCGCAGTGGCAGGACCAGGAGGCCGGCTACCAGCGCATCCAGGGCACCAAGCCGCAGACGCTCGGCTACGGCCTGATGGATTCGCCCGCCGGGCTCGCCGCCTGGATCATCGAGAAGTTCCGCAGCTGGAGCGATTGCGGCGGACATCCGGAGAACGCGATCCCGCGCGACCGCCTGCTGACCAACATCGCGATCTACTGGGCGACCGGCACCATCACGAGCTCGACGCGCCTGTACTACGAGACGTTCCGCAGCCAGCGCATGGACTTCTTCACGAAGAAGGTCACGGTGCCGACGGGCGTGGCGCGCTTCCCGAAGGAGATCATGCGCTTCCCGCGCAAGTGGGTGGAGCAGCGATACAACGTCACGCACTGGAGCGAGATGTCGCGTGGCGGGCACTTCGCCGCCATGGAGCAGCCTGCGCTCTTCGTCGAGGACGTGCGCAAGTTCTTCCGGACCGTGCGATGAAGCTCACGCTCTCGATCCCGACCTTCGGCCCGTTCTTCCCGCCGGGCCGCATGCACGAGGTGCTCGAGCTCGCGCGCGGCGCGGAGGCGGCGGGCGTCGACACCCTGATCGTCCCGGACCACGTCGTCATGGGCGAGCGCACCGACCGCTACGAGTGGGGACCGTTCCCGTTCCCCGTCGAGGCGCCGTGGCTCGAGCCGCTGACGTCGCTCGCCGCGATCGCCGCGGCCACGCGCCGCGTCCGCCTCGCGACGGGCATCCTGGTGGCGCCGCTGCGCCCCGCGATCCTGCTCGCGAAGACGGCCGCCACGCTCGACGTGCTCTCGCAGGGCCGCCTCGAGCTCGGCGTCGGTGTCGGCTGGCAGCGCGAGGAGTTCCTTGCCGAGGGGCTCGATTTCGAGGCGCGCGGCGCACTGCTGACGGACACGCTCGCCGCCTGCCGCGTGCTCTGGCGCGACACGCCGGCGAGCTACCACGGGAAGCACGTGCGCTTCGAGCGCATCTGGTGCGAGCCGAAGCCGGTCCAGCCGGGCGGCCCGCCGGTCTGGTTCTCGGGGACGCTCAACCCGCGCAACGTCGAGCGCATCTCGAAGCTCGGCGACGGCTGGATCCCGATCATGACGGCCACGCGCGACGACCTCGCGCAGGGCGTGCGGAGGCTGCGCGATGCGCTTGCCGCCGCGGGCCGCGATCCGGCGACGCTGCGCGTGCGCGGCAGCCTCGACGTCGTGCGCGACGGCAAGCGCCCGAGCCTGGCGAAGACGCTCGCCGGCGCGCATGCGCTCGCGGACGCCGGCGCCACCGACGTCCAGCTCCCGCTGCTCGCCTTCGTGCGCGCGCCGGAGGCGTTGCCGGAGTTCTTTGCGGAGCTGGGCGCGGTGTGGCGGGAGGTGAAGGCGTGAAGGTCCTCGTCATGGGAGGCACGCAGTTCAACGGGCGCGCGCTCGTGTGGGAGCTCGCGCGCTGCGGCCACGACGTCACGGTGTGCAACCGCGGCAAGACGCCCGGCGAGCTGCCGCCCGGCGTGCGCCGTCTCGTCGCCGACCGCACCGACGCCGCGTCGCTGCGCAGCGCGCTCGCAGGCCAGGACTGGGACTGCGTCCAGGACATGACCGCCTACAAGCTCGAGGACGTGCAGCGCATGACGGAGCTGCTGCGCGGCCGCACGGGCCACTACGTCTTCGCGAGCTCGACGGTGATCTACGCGGCGAGCAACCTGCTGCCGATCGCGGAGGATCATCCGGTCGACCGCAGCGAGCGCCAGAACGAGTACGGCCTCGGCAAGATCCTGTGCGAGGACCATCTCGTGCGCGAGCACCGCGAGCGCGGCTTCCCCGCCACCACGGTCGCCTTCTCGATGGTCTTCGGGCCGCACAACATCCTGCCGGACCGCGAGCAGCGCATGTTCGTGCGGCTGGCGCGCGGGCGCCCCGTGCTGATCCCCGGCGACGGCACGACCGTCGGCCAGGTCGGCCACGTCGACGACCAGGCGCGCGCGCTGCGCCTGCTGATGGGCAAGCCCGCGACGTTCGGCCGCCGCTACAACCTGACCGGCGGCGACTTCTTCACCGACGAGGGCTACGTCGACACCCTGGCCGAGGTCGTCGGTGTCTCGCCGCAGAAGGTCTACGTGCCGGCGCCGCTGATGGACGATCTCTACGAGGGGCGCGTGCGCCTCGGCGGCGGCCCGATGAAGGCGCACATCGACATCCGCAGCGAGCGGCGCGACGAGCGCGGCGCGCGCCTGTTCGCCCTCCAGCGCATCATGCAGCGGCTCGCGCCGCACATCCATCACTGGAACCGCAGCGTCTGCTTCGGGATCGAGCGCCTGAAGGAGGACGTCGGCTGGCGCCCGGAGTACACGTTCCGCGGCGCCGCGGCGCAGACCTGGCGCTGGATGCGCGACGGCGGCCTCGACCGGAGCCTCGAATTCGACTTCTCGATGGAGGACGAGCTGCTCCAGCGCATCGCGCGCGGCTAGAATCGGCGGCCATGTCGGCCCCCCCGAGCGACGCCGAGATCTTCGCCCGTCTGACCGGCCCGGGCGGGCCGTTCGAGATCGTGCACGAGGACGTCCTCGGCGAGCGCATGCCCGTCATCAAGACACGCGCGCGCTCCTTGCGCGAGCTGCTCGTGCGCTCGAAGGCGCACGGCGCGAAGGAGTACATCGTCCACGGCCCGCGCCGGATCTCCTACGCGGAGCACTTCGAGCGGGTGGCGTCGGCGGCGCACGCGCTGCGCGACCGCTACGGCGTACGTCCTGGCGACCGCGTCGCGATCCTCGCCGAGAACTGCCCCGAGTGGCTGATCGCCTTCTGGGCGACGGTCTCGATCGGCGGCATCGTCGCGGCGCTGAACGGCTGGTGGCAGCAGGACGAGATCCTGCACGGCGTCGGCGACAGCGATCCGACCGTGCTGATCGCGGACCGCAAGCGTCTCGCGCGCGTCGAGGGCCGCCTCGGCGGCGTGCGCGTGCTCGAGATCGAGTCGCAGTTCGGCGACCTGCTGCGCGAGCGGCACGCCGAGCTTCCGGACGTGGAGATCGCGGAGGACGACCCCGCCGTGATCCTCTACACGAGCGGCACGACGGGGCGCGCGAAGGGCGCCGTCAACACGCACCGCGGCATCTGCGGCTTCGTCAGCGTCGGGCAGCTCAACGGGCTGAAGAACCTGATGCTCGCGGCCGCGCGCGGCGCGCAGCCGCCCGCCGTGCAGCATCCCCTGTGCAGCCTGCTGACCGTGCCGCTCTTCCACCTCTCCGGCCTCTACGCCGGCGCGGTGACGATGCTCGCCGCGGGCGGCAAGACGGTCTGGCGCTCGGGCCGCTTCGACCCGGCCGACGTGCTGCGCCTGATCGAGGCGGAGCGCGTGACGGCCTGGAGCGCGCTCGGCAACATGGCGCACCGCGTGGTGTCGCATCCCGACGTCGCGCGCTACGACCTCTCGAGCATCTCGAACGTGGGCTCGGGCGGCGGCCCCACGAGCCCGGAGATCCAGGAGCGGCTGCGCAAGGTGTTCCCGCGCGGCGGCGCGAACATGGGCCTCGGCTACGGGCTCTCCGAGTCGGTCACCGCGGTGGCGATGATCGGCGGCGAGGAGCTGCTGCGCTTCCCGCGCTCGGTCGGGCGTCCGGCGCCGACGCACGCGATCGAGATCCGCGATCCGGAGGGACGGCCCGTGCCCGAGGGCGTCGAGGGCGAGATCCACATCAAGAGCCCGTACCTGATGCTCGGCTACTGGCGCCGCCCCGACGCGACCGCGGAGACGCTGCTGCCGGGCCGCTGGCTGCGTACGGGCGACATCGGCCGCTTCGAGGACGGGCGCCTCTACATCAACTCGCGCGCGCGCGACATGATCCTGCGCGGCGGCGAGAACATCTATCCGGTCGAGATCGAGCATCGCATCGAGGCGCATCCCGACGTGCAGGAGGCCGCGGTCTTCGGCGTCGACCATCCCGAGCTCTTCCAGGAGGTGAAGGCGGCGGTCGTGGTGGCGCCGGGCGCCGCGGTCGACGCGCGCGCGCTCGCGGCCTGGGTCGGCGAGACGCTCGCGCCCTACAAGGTCCCCGCGCACTGGGAGCTGCGCCGCGAGCCGCTGCCGCGCAACGCCGCCGGCAAGGTGATGAAGCACGTGCTGCGCGGCGACGCGCAGAACGCGTTCACCGAGGAGTAGGCGCGCGCGATATCGCAGGCGTGCCTCGGATGCTCGGCGAGGCCCGCGTGAATTTCGGTCGACACGCTGCCGGAGAACGCGGCGCCACGACGGTCGTGCTGACGACCCCGCACGACGCCGAGAACGTCTCGCTCGGCTGGTACGGCGCTCGCAATCGCGCGGCGCGTGCGAGCCTACGCCCGGCGACGTCCCGAAGAGAGCGTGCTCTACGGCGTCGTGCAGGCGGAGCTCGAGAGCTTCCTCGCCGACGCGCAGGCTCGCGAGCGACCGGTGCCGAGGTTCGTCGAGCGCGAGCTTCGCGCCTTTCTCTCCTGCGGAGTCCTCGCGCACGGCTTCGTGCGCGTGCGCTGTGATGCCTGCGCCCGCGAGCGCCTGGTGGCCTTCGCGTGCAAGGGGCGCGGCTTCTGCCCCTCGTGCGGCGGCCGGCGCATGGCCGACACCGCGGCGCACCTCGTGGACCGCGTCATCCCTTGGGAACCCGTCCGGCAGTGGGTGCTCTCGCTGCCGTTCGCCCTGCGCTACCGCCTCGCCTGGGACGCCAGGCTTGCGAGCGAGGTGCTCGGCTGCTTCCTCGGCAGCGTCTTCGCCTCGCTGCGGCGGCGAGCACGGCTCGGGGTCGGCCACCGGCAGGCTCTCCAGTGCGGAGCCGTCACCTTCGTGCAGCGCTTCGGCGACGCCCTGAATCTGAATGTGCATTTCCATGCCCTCGTGCTCGATGGCGTCTACGCGCGGGACGAGAGCGGTGCGGCCCGCTTTCATCCGCTGCCTCCGCCGGATGGAGACGACGTCGCGCGCGTGGCAGGTCGGATCGCGCGCCGGATCGTCCGGCTGCTCGAGCGGCGAGGGCTGCACCCGCAGGCCGATTCCGAAGGGGCCGATACGCTCACCGATCGACAGCCCCTGCTCGCCGCTCTCTACGCCGCATCGGTGTCGGGTCGGGTGGCTACCGGCAGCCGCGCCGGGCGGCGCCTGCTGCGCGTCGGCGATCGGATCGATCCGGAAGCGCTCCCGCAGCTCGAGGGCGAGCGCTGCGCGAGCGTCGACGGCGTGAGCCTGCACGCCAACGTGGCCGTGCCCGCGCGCGACCGGAGGCGCCTCGAGCGGCTGTGCCGCTACGTGGCCCGCCCCCCGGTGGCTACAGACCGCTTGTCGCGCCTCGCGGATGGGCGGCTCCTCTACCGCTTGAAGCACCGCTGGCGCGACGGCACGAGCCACATCGTCTTCGAGCCCCGCGAGCTGCTGGAGAAGCTCGCCGCGCTCGTACCCCCGCCGCGGTTCCATCTGGCTCGCTACCACGGCGTGCTCGGGCCGTGCGCGAGCGCACGCGCGCGCGTCGTGCCGATGGCGCAGGAAGCGGCGCTCTCACCCGCGCTCGCGACGCGCACGGCGCACGCCCACTGTCGGTCCGCGGATCGCGGCGGCGGTTCCGGGAGTCGACAGCCCGCCGCTGGCGACCGCGCCGAGCTCGCGGCGCCCTCAGCGGCACCGGCCGACACCGAGCTACGAGCGCCCGATTCCGCCCGCGAGCCGCCGCCGTGCAGGAATCTCGCGCGGCCACGCCGGCTCGCCTGGGCGGAGCTCATGCGCCGGGTCTTCGCGCTCGATGTGCTCGAGTGTCCGGGCTGCGGTGGCCGCATGCGGATCCTCGCCGCCATCCACCCGCCCGAGGCGGCCCAGGCCATCCTCGGGTGCCTCGGGCTCCCCGAGCGCGCCCCACCCATCGCGCCGGCGCGGATAGCCGAGGGAGACACGGAGGCGGCCTCCTTCGATGCGCCGCCGGACGACCTCGACTGGTGACTACGCGTCGGTCACCGAATCGCGCGCATCCCACCGGTCGTCAGCAGCTGGCTGAACAGCCCATCCCGCCGGCGCAGGGCCGCTGACTGCCGGGCCGCCACTCGGCGTGCCCTCGCGCCGAGATGGGGTGCGGATCGCACGACCCTCGTGCTTGAATCCCGCGCACAAGGGCGAGCAATTTGACATAACGACCGTTCGCGGACATCCGAAATCGAGCCTTGAATGTCCTATCCGCTGATCTGGGTTGGCGCTGCCGTCTGGCAATCTCGGGAACTGCGAGA
>DASUFZ010000247.1:0-9920 GCA_036274295.1 Myxococcota bacterium | reverse complement strand
GCGGCTCGTCCAGCAGATCGTGGGGCGCGTGGAGGCGGTCGCGGCGGACGCCGAGGGCAGGGCCCGTGCCACCATCGCGTATCCCGTCGAGACGACCGCGCTCGACCCGGCGCAGCTCCTGAACGTCGTCTTCGGCATGACCTCGCTCCAGCCGGACGCCGAGTGCGCCGCGATCGAGCCGCCGGCCTCGCTCTGCCGCGCGCTCGCGGGTCCGCGCTTCGGCATCGAGGGGTTGCGCAAGGCGGCGGGCGTCGAGGGCCGCGCGCTGACGTGCACGGCGGTCAAGCCGATGGGTCTCGCGCCGGACGCGCTCGCCGCGCGCATGCGCATCTTTGCGCGCGCAGGCCTCGACGTCGTGAAGGACGACCAGGGGCTCGCGGACCACGCCTTCTGTCCCTTCCAGGCGCGCGTGCGCGCCTGCCTCGCGGCCGTGGAGGAGATCGCCGACGAGACGGGGCATCGCACGCTCTACGCGCCGAACCTGATCGGCGCGCCGGACGCGCTCTTCCGGCAGCTGCGCGTCGCGGAGGATCTCGGCGCGCGCGCGGTGATGGCGTCGCCGCTGCTCGTGGGGCTCCCGGCCTTCGCCGAGCTGTGTCGGCGAGCGAGCGTGCCCGTGCTCGCGCATCCGTCCTTCGGCGGCGTGCTGCGCTTCGCGCCGGAGGCGCTCTTCGGCACGCTCTACCGCCTCTACGGCGCCGACGCGGTCATCTTCGTCGGCTACGCGGGGCGTTTCGGGACATCGCGCGCGGCCTGCCGTGCGCTCGCCGACAACCTGCGCGGACCGCTGCACGGCCTGCGCCCCGCCCTGCCCGTGCCGGGCGGCGGCATCGCGCTCGACGAGATCCCCGAGATCGTCTCGTTCTACGGGCGCGACGCCATGATCCTGATCGGCGGCAGCCTGCTGGTGGCGCCGGACGACGGCGCGCTCCTCGCGCGCAGCCGCGAGTTCGTCCGGCGCGTGGCAGACACCGCGGCGTGAACTCTCGCGCGCGGGCGCTAGATTCGGCGTCGCGCAACCCGGGGGACGCATGTCGCTGCTCGATCTCGAGGCCTTCGCACGCACGCCGCTCCAGCACGACCCGTGCGACTACGTGATCGTGCCGCGCTTCGTGCGCCCCGAGGCGCTGGCCGCCGTCAACCGCGACTTCCCGCAGATCGGCGAGCCGGGAAACTTCGCGCCCGAGGCGCTCTCCTACGGATCCGCCTGCGACATGCTTCTGAAGGAGATCCACTCGCCGGAGATGCGCGCCGCCTTCGCCGAGAAGTTCGGCGTCGACCTCGAGCCGCTGCGCCTCGAGATGACCTTCCGCAAGTGGAGCGACGAGAACGACGGCCCCGTCCACAACGACTCGCGCGTGAAGGTCTTGACGGCGCTGATCTACTTCAACGAGACGTGGCCGCACGCGACCGGCCGCCTGCGGCTCGTGCGCGGGAAGCACGACGTGAACGACTACGCGGCCGAGGTCGAGCCCTGTGCGGGCAACCTGATCGCCTTCCGCCGCTCCGAGACCTCGTACCACGGCTTCCTGCCCTACACCGGAGAGCGGCGATCGCTCCAGCTCTACTGGACGCGGCCGAAGGACAAGAAGCGCGGCGAGAACCGCTACGCCGACTGGCGGAGGCGCCTGAAGCGCCTGCTCAAGACGGGCTGAGCCCGGCGGCGAGGGCGCGCACGCGCGCCGCCGCGTCGGCGAGGTCGTCGGGCACGGCGCCCGTCGGCGCGCGGAAGGGCTCGCCCGCGAACACCGCGAGCCCGCGCGCCACCAGCATGCGGTGGAAGGCCGGGAAGTCGCGCGTCTGCGACATCACTCGAGAGCGGAACAGCGCGTGGCCGAGCGCGCGGCGCAGGCGCGCCGCGGCGCCCTCGCCGGGGGAGAAGAGCCAGCGCGCCAGCGCGCGCCGGCGCAGGTCGAGACGGCCGAGACCGCGCGCTGGCACCGGGAGGATGGCGAGCGGGCGCCGCAGGCGGATCACCTCGACCATCATCGAGATGCTGTCGCCGGTGACGACGAAGCCGTCGGCGAGTCCGAGCAGCGCGCGGTAGGGGTTGTCCGCGGCGTCGGGCGCGAAGCGGAAGAGCGGCGTTCCGGGCGGCAACGAGCGCTTCAGCTCGTCGACGAAGGCGGGCGGCGTGCGGCGGCTGGTGGTGAAGTAGGGCGTGCCGCCCTGCGCGACGACCTTGCGCGCCTGGTCGACGAGCCGATGCAGCCACGACGTGTCGTACACGAACGGGCTCGTCGGCCCGCCGATCAAGAAGGCGATCAAGGGCCGCGGCAGCGCCGCGAAGCGCTCGCGCCAGGCCTCGGCGGCCTGCGCGACCTGCTTCTCCGCGACGCGCATCAATGGCAGGGTCGTCTTGTAGACGCTCGGCGCCGGCGGGAGCTGCGCCTCCGCGCTCGCGATCACGAGATCGAAGAGCTCCAGCCGTCCGGCGGGCTTGCCGACCAGCACGACGCGCGTGCGGCCGCCGCTCTGCGCCTTCACCCAGAGCGCCGCCATCGAGGGCCGGCGCCCGATCGTGAGAACGAGATCGGGCCAGGGCGGCTCGAGGGGATCCGAGCGGTCTGCGTCGAGGTGGTGCAGCGACGCCTCGACCTTCGGCTTGCCGAAGACCCACTCGTCCTTCAGCGCGATGTGGCGGCGCTCGTACGGCCAGCCGAGCGCGTCGGCCAGCACCTCGACCTGCGCGTTGTCTCCGCGCTTGTCGCCGAGCACGAGCCAGACGCGCGGCGTCACCGGCTCAGCCGAGGCTTCGGACAGCGGCCTCACCGGACTCGATCCGCACCGCGATTCCCTTCTCGATGCGGAACGCGCGGTCGACGCTGCGCACGAGGGTCGGCCGGTGCGTGATGGAGACGAGCGTCATGCGCCCGCGCAGGCCCATCAGGATCTCCCACACCGCCTCCTCGGTGTCGGGATCGAGCGAGCTGGTCGCCTCGTCGAGGATCAGCAGCTTCGGCTCGAGCGCGAGCGCCCGCGCGATCACGATGCGCTGGCGCTGGCCTCCCGAGAGGCGCGAGCCGCGCTCGCCGACCGACGCGTGGATGCCCTCGGGCAGCGCGGAGACGAAGTCCCAGGCGCCGGCCGTGCGCAGCGCGCGCTCGGCGCACGCCTCGTCGATGCTCGGGTCGCCGAGGCTCACGTTGTGCCAGATGCTGTCGTGGAGCAGCAGCGCGTCCTGCGGCACGTAGCCGATCATGCGGCGCCACGCGTGCAGGTCGAGCTCCGCGAGCGGGACGCCGTCGATCGTCACCGCGCCGCGTTGCGGCCGCAGCAGGCCGATGATCAGGTCGACGACGGTCGTCTTGCCGACGCCCGAGAGCCCGAGCAGCGCGGTCGATGACCCGGCCGGAATGTCGAGATCGAGCCCGCGCAGCACCGGTTCCTTGCCCTCGTAGGCGAACTGCACGCCCTCCAGCCGGATGCCCTGCTCGAGCGTCGGCGTCCGCGTGCCGGAAGAGTGCTCTACCTGGGCGCGCGCGCCGTCGATCATGTCGAGCAGTGCGGTGTAGGCGCTCTCGCCGACCACGGCCGTCTGGTAGAGCTCCTGGAGCTTCCCGACCGTCTGCAGCACGCGCACGACGAGGACGATCAGCACCATCGCCGCGGTCTTCGGCATGTGCCAGAAGTCGATCAGGAACCAGAAGCCGACGCCGACGAGCAGGGCGAAGATCGTGTTCTGCGCGGCCTTGAGGCCTTCCTTCGCGATCACCTCGAGGCGCAGCGCGTGGTCGAGCGCGACCGTCTGTCCGACGAGCACGCCGTCCGCGAGCTTCTCGCGGCCCATCGCCTTGAGCGACTTGACCGAGACGATGCTGTCGGTGAGCTGCGCGGCGATCGAGCGCAGGATCTTAGTCTGGCGCCTGCCCGCGCGGCGCGCGGTGCGCACCAGCCGGTGCAGCGCCACGGCGATCGCGGCCGCGCTCGCCAGGTAGTAGAGCGTGGCCTCCCAGGAGACGAAGAGCGCGACGCTGGCGTAGACCGAGAGCTGGACCGCGGTGGCGACGAACTTCGCGCCCTGGAAGTAGGTCTTGGAGGCGCGATCGGCCTCGCTCGACATGGCGTTGACGAAGCGCCCGACCGGCTGCGCGTGGAAGTACTCCCAGCGCACCGCGAGCAGCGCGCGCACGAGCGCGGTGCGCAGGTCCGTGGCGATGCGCGCGATCGTATAGCCGACGAAGCGGTAGGCGCTGAACTCGAGCGCGCTGCGCGCCGCGAGCCCACAGACCACCACGCCGATCAGCACGCCGAGGTCCGGCTGGATGCCGAGCCGGTGGAGCGCGTCGAGCACGCCGCGCGAGAGGCTGTTCGTCTTCCCGCCGGTGTCGGGACTCATCAGCGCGAAGAGGGGGACGAGCGCGCCGAGGCTGATGCCCTCCGCCGCGCCGGCCGCCAGCACGAAGAAGAGCGTGAGCGCGCTCCGCCACGGATAGCGGCGAGCGAAGTCCCAGAGCACGCGCACGGCGGGTGCTCGACTCCTAGGCTGCCGCGTGCGGGTGGCGGCCGAGCAGCTCGAGCGCGTCGTGGCGCAGGTGGTTCTGGCGCATCTCGTCGCGCAGCATCGCCTCGTCCACGATGCCCTTCTCGACGCACTCGCGCAGCAGCTCGAAGAAGAAGCGCTCCTGCTGCGGATCCGGGTGGCGCTCGTACACGCCGCGCGCGTGCGGATCGCCGAAGAGCTGGCGGCGCACGGGGGCGAACCAGGTGGCGGGCTTCAGTAGCTGCGCGCTCTTGCGCGCCGGCGTGAAGTCCATCGGCAGCCCCGTCTTCCAGGGCTGCGTGCGCCGGCGCGTGTTGTGGAGCAGGCGCGTGCGCGGGGTCAGGTGGTCGAAGTCGTTCCACTCGGGCTCGAGCAGGCCGATGTTCTCGCGCGGCTCGTAGCCCAGGCCGATCCAGCGGATGTAGTCGCGCCGGCCGTCGAACAGGGCGCCGAAGTCCTCCTCGCAGCGCCAGTGCCGCAGCTTCTCGCAGTCGAGCAGCATGACGCTGGTCGCCATGTGCTCGCCGCGCCCCGGCTTGCCCCGCGAACGGCACCAGACGGCCTTGCCCTGCATGTCGCGCGAGAGGATCTCCGCGACGTCTCCGGCGGCGAAGATGTCCGGGTCGATCACCAGCGCGCGGCCGCGGTATCCCATCTCTTCGGGCGGCGCGAAGCGGAGCGGCGTGAACGACTGGAGGTCTTCCATCCGCCACACCACCTGCTGTCCGTCGCGCAGGAACGTCTGCCCCTCGCGCGCGCGCAGGAAGGGGAAGTCGCGCGTGTGCAGGATGCGCACGTCGAAGTGCTCCGCGTGTGCGGAGTTCCGCCTCAGGGAGTACTGCGAGACCAGCGCTCCCAGGTACTGGCGGTGATTGGTGTGGATGAAGACGCAGGGGCGGTCCGCGCCGTTCACGGGCGTCCTCCCAGGTGGGCGGTGGCGGAGGCTAACACCGCCCTTCGGGGCTCGAAAGGAGCCCGCGCGGTCGCAGCGGACCCACGTTTGTTATGGTGCGCGCCATCCCTCCCGGAACTCCCGCATGATCCGCAACATCCTCGAGAAGTCGCCGCGCTTCGCCCTCGCGGGGCTGGGCTTCTGGCTGCCACGCGAGCGCCGCAAGCGCGCCGAGCGCTGGCTGCGCGGCTTCGAGCAGTGCTCGAAGCTCGCGCGCGCGGACGCCGTGATCGTGTCGTTCGGGAAGAGCGGGCGCACCTGGGTCCGGGTCCTCATCTCGCGCTTCTACCAGCTCCATTACAAGCTGCGCTCCGAGACCCTGCTCGGCTTCGACAACCTGCACTTCAAGAACCGCGCGATCCCGAAGATCTTCCTGACCCACGACAACTACGTGCAGGACTACAGCGGCAACGCCGACAGCAAGCGCGATTACTACGGCAAGCGCGTGATCCTGCTGGTGCGCAGCCCGCAGGACGTCGCGGTCTCGCAGTACTTCCAGTGGAAGTTCCGCATGCGGCCCGGGAAGAAGTCGCTGAACGACTACCCGGAGCACGGCGCGGAGATCTCGCCCTACGAGTTCGCCATGAGCCAGGCGGGGCTCCAGAAGATCATCGACTTCATGAACCTGTGGGCGGCCGAGAAGGATCGGATCCAGGATCTCCTGATCGTCCGCTACGAGGACCTGCGCGCCGACACCGCGGGCGTCTTCGCGAAGATCATGCGCTTCCTCGGCGCGCCCGAGGACGAGGCCGCGATCCGCGGCGCCGTCGAGTACGCCTCGGTCGAGAACATGCGCAAGCTGGAGGAGAAGCGCGTGTTCTGGCTGTCGGGCGGACGCATGACCGCGCGCGACAGCGACAATCCCGATTCCTACAAGGTCCGGCGCGCGAAGGTCGGCGGCTACCGCGACTACTTCGACGACGAGGAGGCGGCGCGCATCGACGCCATGGTGCGGGCGAAGCTCTCGCCGATCTACGGCTACGGCGACAAGGGGTCGACGTCGTGAAACCCTGTGTCTTCATCCACAGCAACGACAAGCAGATGGTCGGCGCGCTCGTCGCGCAGTACGCGTTGCACCGCAACTCGAGCCACGCCGACGCCTTCGACGTGAAGATCATCCAGCAGGAGAACTACGCGTTCTTCCGCGATTACGAGGGCCGGCGCTATCTGCGCGACGGCGCCTGGCGCGTGTGGACCAACGACGACCTGCAATCGTTCACGCCGCTGCGCTTCGCGCCGCCCGAGCTGATGGGCTACCAGGGCCGCGCGCTGGTGATCGACCCGGACATCTTCGCCGTCGGCGACGTCTACGAGCTGCTCTCGCGCGACATGCGCGGCAAGGCGATCCTCGCGCGCCGCCGCGCCGGCTGGAAGAAGAAGACCTGCTGGGCCTCGAGCGTCATGCTGCTGGACTGCTCGAAGCTCCAGCACTGGCGCTGCGAGGCGGACTTCGCCTCGCTCTTCGAGGGCCGCCGCGACTACTCCGACTGGATCTGCCTGCGGCTCGAGCCGGAGGCGAGCCTGGATCCGCTCGAGGACGAGTGGAACGATTTCGACCGGCTCTCCGAGAAGACCCGGCTGCTCCACAACACGCGGCGCTGGACGCAGCCGTGGAAGACCGGCCTCCCGGTGGACTTCGTGCCCGGCGACAAGGTGCTCGGCCTGCCCTTCGTGGACCGGCTGATGCGCTGGCGCCGCGAGTGGTTCGGCGATCACGCGCTGCTCGGCCGCTACGTGCGCCACCCCGATCGCAACCAGGAGCGCTTCTTCTTCGGCCTGCTGCGCGAGTGCCTCGACCGCGGCGCCGTCAGCGAGTCGCTGCTGCGCGAGGAGATCCGCCGCAACCACGTGCGCCACGACGCCTTCGAGGTGCTCGACCGCACGCCGCCGCTGCCGGCGTAGCGGATTTTACGGTGCTTCACCTCGACGACGCGCGCTTCTGGTACGAGCCCTATCCGGTCTGTGTCATTCCGAACCTGATCGACCCGGGGCAGTACAAGGCCCTGCTCGAGGCGTATCCCCCGGTCGATCTCTTCGCGACGCTTCCGGAGGTCGGGCACAAATACGTGCTCTCCGAGAAGTATCACGGCGCCGAGTACCGGCGGTTCCTCGCGCGCTGCCAGGTCTGGCGTGAGTTCCACGACTTCGTGAAGAGCGAGGCCTTCGTCGACGCGGTCGACGGCTTCCTGGTGCGAAGCCACGTCGACATCGGGCTGCGCGCCTATCGTCAGCCCCTGGCGAAACGCTGGAAGAAGCTCCTGCGCGACGTCTTCGCGCATCGCCGCCTGCCACGCGTGCACCCAGGTCTCTACACGCGCTTCGAGTTCTCGATGCTGCCGTCCGACGGCGGCTGCGTGATCCCGCATACCGACTCGCCCGGGAAGCTCATCACCCTCGTCGTCTCGATGGTCGGCGAAGGCGAATGGGACACGGCCTGGGGCGGCGGGACGGACATGAACCGGCCGCGCGACGCGAGCCGCAGCTACAACGAGCTGAACCGCAACGTCGATTTCGAAGACGTCGAGGTGCTGCGGACCTTCGAGTTCCTGCCGAACCAGTGCGTGCTCTTCGTGAAGACGTTCAACTCGCTCCACTCGGTGCGGCCGATCTCGGCGCCGGGCGAGCGCCGGATGCGGCGCACGATCACGATCAACATCGAAGCGGACGCCTGAGCTACGGTCGGCGCCGTGCAGGGGCACGAAATCGGCTGGGGGGTCGTCGGCTGCGGTGACGTGGTCGAGCGCAAGTCCGGCGATTCCCTGCAGACCGTCCCGGGCTCGCGGCTCGTCGGCGTCATGCGGCGGACGCCGGGCCTCGCCGAGGACTTCGCGAAGCGGCACGGCGCGCCGTTCTGGACGCGCGACGCGGCCGAGCTGATCGCACACCCGGAGGTCGACGCGGTCTACGTCGCGACCCCTCCCGACTCCCATCTCGAATACGCCCTCGCGGTGTGCGCCGCGGGCAAGCCGTGCCTGGTCGAGAAGCCGGCCGGCCGCTCGGCCGAGGAGACGCGGCGCATGGTCGAGGCGTTCCGCGCCGCGGGCGTCCCGCTCTTCGTCTCGTACTACCGGAGCCTGCTCCCGAAGTTCCAGCAGGTGAAGCAGATCCTCGATGAGGGCCGCATCGGCACGGTGGTGTCGATCGACTACCGGCTGTCGAAGCCGGTGGGGAAGGACTCCTGGCGGCTCGATCCGCGCGTCAACGGCGGCGGCGGCTTCTACGACCTGGCCGGCCACATCCTCGATCTCTTCGACGCGTGGTTCGGCCCGCTCGAAGGCGTCAGCGGCCACGCGTCCAATGCGCTGTCCTCGCACGACGCCGAAGACGTCGTCGCGCTCTCCTTCCGCACGGCTCGCGGCGCGCTCGGCACGGCCGTCTTCAACTTCGCCGCCGCGCGCTCGCAGGACGAGCTGCTGATCGAAGGCCTGTGGGGAAGCCTGCGCCTGCGCGCGCTCGACTGCTGGTCGCCGGTCGACCTCGAGGTGCGCGTGGAGCGCGCGCCGAAGGCGCCGACGGCGCTCGGCCGCAGCCTGCGCGCGCTGCGCAAGCGCCTGAAGCGGCCCGTCACGCACGTGCACGAGCGCTTCCGCTTCGAGCGCATGAAGTTCCCGCACCGCCCGATGGTCGAGGCGATCGTCGCCGAGCTGGAGGGCGGCCCTGCCCGCGCGCGCAGCGGCGAGGCCGCGCTGCGCACCGCGCAGGTGATGGACGCCGGCCTCGCGGAGTACTACGACGGCCGCGCCGGCGCCTTCTGGGAGCGGCCGGCCGCCTGGCACAGCCTGCGCGCGACGGCGGCGCGCAGCGCGGATCCGTCTCAGCGCGGTGGCTACGCGCTCTCACCCGAGGATCTGCGGCTGTTCGCCGAGCGCGGCTACCTCGGTCCGTTCCCGTGCGACGCGCCCTGGCGCTCGATGCGGCTGCCCGAGCGCGCGCGCAACGACCTGCACGTCGAGGACGCGGGCGTCTTCTCCGTGTGCGCGCACCCCTGCTTCGTCGACCGCGCGGCGCAGCTCCTCGGCGCGCCTGGCGTGTCGCTCTTCAAGACGCGCTTCTGGGTGAAGCCGCCGCACAGCGAGACGCCCGTGCCCTGGCACCAGGACGTCGGCGCGAAGAACGGCGGCTACCTCGCGGACGGCACGCCGACGCCGACCGTCACCGCCTGGCTCGCGCTCGACGACGTGACCCGCGCCAGTGGCGCCGTACAGGTCGTGCCCGGCAGCCATCGCCGCTTCTTCGGCCAGTACCAGGACAACATCCGCGCCGGGCTCGAGCAATCGGGCGCGCTCGCGGAGGTCGATCTCGAGAACGCGCCGTACCTCGAGGCCAAGGCCGGGGAGTTCTACATCTTCCACTCGTGGATCCTGCACGGCAGCGCGCCGAACCGCTCGCCGGCGCGCCGCGCGGGCTTCAACGCGCGCTACGCGGCGCTCGGCCACGAGCTCGATCCCGAGCTTCACTACGTGAAGCTGCTGCCGCGCGCCTAGC
>DASUFZ010000246.1:0-10358 GCA_036274295.1 Myxococcota bacterium | reverse complement strand
CCAGGAAGAGCAGGGCGGTGGCGGCGGCGTGCAGCGCGAGGTTCACCGCGTGGAAGGCGTGCGGCTCGACGCCGAAGAGCGCGGCATCGAGCTGGTACGACAGGCTCGTGAGCGGGATCCAGTTCAGGTAGTAGGGCTGTGCGAAGGCGTCGGCGAGCGCGCGCGTCGACAGGCCCTCCTGGAGAACCGGGTTGTCGCGCACGAGCCGCCAGTCGTCGTAGCTGACGAAGTCGAAGCCGAGGACCGGCCAGAAGACGACGGCTGCCAGGGCGCCGAGCGCCAGGGCGAGGACCGCCCTCCTGCCGCGCGCGTCGTCGCCCATGCGCCGCGCAGGCTACCTCGACTGCTATGCTGCCGCGCGCTCGGGACGCGGTCGCGGCGCCGCCTCCTGCACGACTCGCAGAGGACGTGGATGTCGGCAGAGCTGCTGGTCTTCGCTGCCGCGCTCGTCGCCGCGGTCCTGCCGCTGGCGCTCTGGCTCTGGCGCCGCAGCTCGCGCGCTGGCCGCGTCGCGTGGATCGCCGCCGGCGCGCTCGCGTTCGCGTCGTTCGCGGGCCTCGCGGGCGCCTACCAGCAGAGCGCGCGGCGTGCGGCGGAGCCGCCGGCCTCGCGCCCGATCGAGGTGCGCGGCGACGGCTTCGTCTCGTCGCAGGCGTGCCGCGCCTGCCATCCCGACCAGCACGCGTCGTGGCGCGCGTCCTATCACAGCCGCATGACCCAGCTCGCGACACCGGACAGCGTGCGCGCGCCCTTCGACGGCCGCGTCGTCGAGATCGGCCACCGCTACAAGCTCGAGCGGCGCGGCGACGAGCTCTTCGCCGTGAGCGACGACCCCGGCTGGCTCCAGGCCGACGTGCCGGAGCCGAAGAACGAGCGCCGCATCGTGATGGTGAGCGGCTCCCATCACCACCAGGTGTACTGGTTCGAGTTCGGCCGCGGGCGTCAGCTCGGCCGGCTGCCGTTCTTCTACCGCATCCAGGAGCAGCGCTTCGCGCCGTTCCACTCCGTGTTCCTCGCGCAGGAGATCCCCGTCGATTTCGGCGCGGAGGCGATCTGGAACTCGTCGTGCCTGCGCTGCCACAGCACCGACCCGCGCCCGGGCTTCGGCGACTTGAAGGTGATGGACACGAAGGTCGCGGAGTTCGGCATCGCCTGTGAATCGTGCCACGGGCCGGGGCAGCAGCACGTCCTTGCGAACCGCGACCCGCTGCGCCGCTACTGGCTGCACCTGCGCGGCGAGCCCGACGACACCATCGTGAACCCGCGGCGTCTCACGGCGGAGCGCGCGAACGACGTGTGCGCCTTCTGCCACAGCATGCACGTGTTCAAGGACGTCGAGACGGCGCGCGACTTCTCGGAGCACGGGCCGTCGTTCCGCCCGGGCGACGACATCGAGCAGTTCTGGAACATCGTCCACCGCGGCGAGGACCCGTCGCCGATCCTCCAGCGCAACCTCGAGCGCGATCCGCACTGGATGGAGGACCGCTTCTGGCCGGACGGCATGCCGAACGTCGTCGGGCGCGAGTACAACGGCGTGAAGGCGTCGCCCTGCTACCGCGGCGGCAAGTTCTCGTGCCTCTCCTGCCACGAGCTGCACCAGCGCTCGAACGACCCGCGTCCGCCGGCGGAGTGGGCCGACGACCAGCTCGGGCCCGAGATGCGCGGCGACCAGGCCTGCCTCCAGTGCCACGGCGAAATCGGCGAAGACATCGCGGCGCACACGCACCACCCGGCGGAATCGGCGGGCAGCCGCTGCCAGGACTGCCACATGCCGATGACGGCCTGGGGTCTGCTGAAGGCGTCGCGCAGCCACCAGATCGATGCGCCGAGCGTCGCGACGGAGCTCTCGACCGGGCGCATGAACGCGTGCAATCTGTGCCACATGGACAGGACCCTGGCCTGGACGGCGGAGAAGCTCTCCGACTGGTACGGCATCGAGACGCCGCCGATCGAGGATCCGGCGCAGCGCGACGTCGCCGACGGCCTGCTGCGCGCGCTGCGCGGCGACGCCGCCCAGCGCGCGATCGCCGCCTGGAACATGCGGCGGCCCGAAGTGCGCGAGGCATCGGGCTCCGACTGGATGCCGCCCGTGCTCTCGCAGCTGCTCGTCGATCCCTACGACGCGGTCCGCCACGCCGCGGCCTTCTCGATCCGCGCGCTGCCGGGCTACGCGGGCATCGAGTTCGATTACCTCGGCCCGGAGCCGTCGCGCCGCGCCGTCAAGGACGCCGTGCTCGCGCAGTGGCAGGCGTCGGGGCGCGCGGCGCCGGGCCGCGCGGAGCTCCTCCAGCAGGCCGACGGCGCGGTCGATGCGGCGCGCTTCGCGGAGCTTCTCGCCGAGCGCGACGACCGCCGCGTCTTCCGGGGCGAGTAGTGCCGGATCTCGCGCGCCGGCACCTGCTCCTCGGCTGGTGGACCTTGCTCGTCTTCCTCTCGCTCGGCATCTGCCTCGAGGCGCTCCAGGGCTTCAAGATCGGCTTCTACATGGATCTCGCGAACGCGACGCGCCGGCACGTGTGGACCCTCGCGCACGCGCACGGCGCGCTGCTCGGGCTCGTCAACCTCGCCTTCGCATTCACCTTGAAGCTCTTTGGTGACGGGCGCGAGAGCTGGACCTCGCTCGCGTCCGCCGCGCTGATCGGCGCGACGATCCTGCTGCCGGGCGGCTTCTTCCTCGGCGGCGTCGTCGTCTACGCGGGCGATCCGGGCCTCGGCGTGCTGCTGGTGCCGATCGGCGGCCTGCTGCTGCTGGTGGCGGTGCTCGTCACCGCGCGCGGCCTGTCTGCGGCCCGCGTGCGCGGCGACGGGAGCTAGGGCGATGGCCCGCGCGCGCGCCATCGAGATGGGTCCGCTCGGCGACGAGGAGATGCTGAACGGACCGCTGCCGCGCCGGCGCGCGCTGCTCGAGCGCGTCGCCGCGGCCGGCCTCGACCACGTCTTCGTCGGCGACCACGTGAGCTTCCACACCGGCTTCGGCATGGACGGCATCGTGCAGGCCGCGACCCTGCTCGCCTGCGAGGAGCGGCTGCGCGTACAGATCGGCGTGTATCTACTCGCGCTGCGCCACCCGGTCGCCGTCGCGCGCCAGCTCTCGACCCTGTGCGATTCCGCGCCCGGGCGCCTCGTGCTCGGCGTCGGCGTCGGCGGCGAGGATCCGCACGAGCTCGAGATCTGCGGCGTGAGTCCTTCGAAGCGCGGCCGCCACACCGACGAGTGCCTGATCGCGCTGAAGGGACTCCTCTCGGGCCAGCCGACGACGCACCGCTGCGAGTTCTTCGCGTTCACCGACGCGCGCATCCGGCCGGCGCCCGACCCGCCGATTCCCATCCTCGTCGGCGGCCGCAGCGAGGCGGCGCTGCGCCGCGCGGCGCGCCACGGCGACGGCTGGATCGGCGTCTGGTGCTCGCCCTCGCGCTACGCGCAGGTGGTGAAGCAGGTCGCGGCGGAGGCGGAGGCGATGGGTCGCCGCGACGTCGCCTGGCGTCACGGCCTCCAGATCTGGGTCGGCATCGATGCCGATCGCACGCGCGCGCGCGAGCGCCTCGCGCAGCGCATGCAGGGCCTCTACAAGATCCCCTACGAGCGCTTCGAGAAGTACAGCCCCTACGGCACGCCCGCGGAGGTCGCGGAGTTCATCGCGCCCTACGCGGAGGCCGGCTGCACGAGCTTCAACGTGATGGTGATCTCGGAGACGTCCGAGCAGGCGATCGACGGCGTCGCCGAGATCAAGGCGCGGCTCGCATGAGCGGCGGTCCGGCGCCGGCCGACTACCGCAGCCTGCGCCTCACGCGCGAGGGCGACGTGCTCGTCGTCGCGATCGAGCATCCCACGAGCGAGCGAAACGCCGTCGACGCGCTGCTCCACGGCGAGCTCGCGCAGCTCTTCCGCGAGCTGAAGCGCGAGGACGATGCGCGCGCCGTGCTGCTGACGGGCCGCGGCCGCATGTTCAGCGCGGGCGGCGACTTCGCCTGGTTCCCCACGCTCGACGATCTCGCGAAGCTCGAGCACCTGCGCCGCGACGCCAAGCAGATGATCTGGGATCTCCTCGACGTGGAGCTGCCGATCGTGGCGGCGGTGAACGGCCCGGCGGTCGGGCTCGGCGCGTCGCTCGCGCTGCTCTGCGATGCGATCTTCATGGCGCCGGAGGCGACGCTCGTCGATCCGCACGTGCGCGTCGGCATCGTCGCGGGCGACGGCGGCACCGCCATCTGGCCGCTCGTGCTCGGGCCCGCGCGCGCGAAGCAGTACCTGCTGACGGGCGATCCCGTCTCGGCGGAGGACGCGCTGCGCATGGGCCTCGTGAACAAGGTGGTGCCGGCGGAGAAGCTCCGCGAGGAGGCGCTGGCCTTTGCGGCGCGGCTCGCCGCCGGCGCGCCCCTCGCCGTCCGCTACACGAAGCAGGCGGTGAACAAGCTGCTGAAGGACGCGCTCAACACCGCGTTCGATACGTCGACCGCGCTCGAGATCGTGACCTTCCAGAGCGAGGATCACCGCGAGGCGCTGGCGGCGCTCGAGGAGAAGAGGGCGCCGAAGTTCAAGGGGCGCTGAGGGGAGAACGCAGATGGCCGACACGATCGACGTCTACGAGGCGATGCGCACCCTGCGCGCGGTGCGGCGGCTGCGGCCCGATCCGGTTCCCGATGCCGTGCTGCACCGCGTGCTCGCGGCGGCGACCTTCGCGCCGACGGGCGGCAACGCGCAGCCCTGGCGGGTCGTCGTCGTGCGCGACGCCGCGAAGAAGGTGCGGCTCGGCGCGCTCTACGCCGAGCGCTGGTTCGCGTACTCCGAGGGCCACCTGAAGCTCATCGCCGACGCACCGGCGGACGTCAAGGCGAAGACGCAGAAGATGCTCGCGTCGGGCAACTACCTGGCGGACCACTTCGCGCAGACGCCCGCGGTGCTCGTCTTCTGCTTCAACCCGAAGATCATGGCGCTGACCGACGCGAAGCAGGAGCGCACGCAGGTCGTCGGCGGCGCGTCGATCTATCCCGCCGTGCAGAACCTGCTGCTCGCGTGCCGCGCCGAAGGGCTCGGCTGCGTGCTCACCACGTTGCTGTGCGAGGTCGAGCCGGAGGTGCGCAAGCTCCTCCAGATCCCCGATCCCTGGTACACCGCCGCGGCGGTGCCGATCGGCTACCCGCTGCTGCGCGGTCACGGGCCGCTCTCGCGCAAGCCGGTGCGAAAGATGGCGTTCGCCGACACGTGGGGCAGCGAGCTCACGTCGTGAGCTACTTCGCCGACGAGCCGGAGCACGTCGCGCTGCTCCGCGAGACGATCCGGCGCTTCGCCGCCGCCGAGATGCCGCCCGAGCGCGTGCGCCAGTGGGATCGCGAGCACCGCTTCCCGCTGGAGCTCTTCCACAAGCTGGCGTCGCTCGGCGTCTGCGGCCTCACGATCGACGAGGAATACGGCGGCCAGGGGCGCGATCTCGTCGCGGCGGTCGCCGTCATCGAGGAGCTCTGCAAGAAGGGCGCGTTCGCAGCTGGGCCCTTCATCCACTGCGCCTTCTACGGCGGCATGAACATCTCGGAGAACGGCTCGGAGGTGCAGAAGCGCGAGCTGCTGCCGAGGCTCGCGCGCGGCGAGATGCTCTTCGCCTACGGGCTCTCGGAGCCGGACGTCGGCGGCGATCTCGCGAGCGTGCGCACGACCGCGCGCCTCTCGGCGGACGGTCGCACGTTGATCCTCAACGGCAGCAAGCGCTGGTGCACGGGCGCCGAGTTCGCCGACTACATCTACTGCCTCGTGCGCAGCGGCGAGGAGAGCGAGCGCTACAAGAACCTCTCCTTCGTGCTGGTGTCGCCGAAGGCGAAGGGCGTGACGATCCAGCCGATCGAGCACATGAACCTCCGCTACACGCTCTCGTCGGAGGTCTTCCTCGAGGACGTCGAGGTGCCCCTCGAGCAGGTTGTCGGCGGGCCCGACAGGCTGAATCACGGCTGGAAGATGCTCGCGGGCCGCGCGCTCGACGTGGAGAAGCTCGAGATCACGGCCGTCACCTTCGGGATTGCGCAGGCGGCCGTCGACGAGGCCTGGCGCTACGCGCAGGAGCGCGTGCAGTTCGGCAAGCCGATCAGCGGACACCAGGCGGTGCGGCACGCGCTCGCCGAGGCGCGCACCAAGCTCGAGGCCTGCCGGCACATGCTCTACCACGCGACCTGGCTCGCGCAGATGGAGCGCCCCTGCAGCGTCGAGACGTCGATGGCGAAGCTCTTCGTCGCCGACACTGCCGTCGAGATCGTGCTCGCCTGCCAGCGCGTGATGGGCGCCTACGGCCTCTCCGAAGGCCACGACATGGAGCGCCACGTGCGCGACATCCTCGGCATGCCCATCGTCGGCGGCAGCTCGAACATGCAGAAGAACAACATCGCGAACCGGCTGGGGCTGGCGGGGTAGCTACGGAATCCATTCGAACGAAGGGATTGCCTTGGGCTGCGTCGCGCACTCGCGGAACAGTCTGGCTTCTCTGGGTAGGATCGCCTCCAGGTTGCTCATGCCGAGGACTCGGACGCGTTCCGGAAGGCGGGCTTCCGGATCCGCGATGCACTCGTCGAACGCGTCCCAGTTGCTCCCGTAGTAGTCGGGCAAGCCGAGTTCGATGAACAGCAGTTCGTGGAGCTGCTCGCGAGTTCGGACCGCGGAGACATCGATCTCGACTGTCCGTTTCATCTCAACGCCTAACGAGTTGTTCTCCAGCATCACACGAGAACATCGCGCAAATCAACTTGCGCCCGGGATCTCTGCCGGATCGAGCAGCCCATGGCGTCGCCAGCCGACGCGGAGCAGCCACGTTTGCGGTGGTGCGACGGGCGGGGGAGGGAGAGAAGAGGCCGGTTGGAATCTTCGATTCCAACCGGAGAAGAATCTCGCTGACGACGCGGGATCGAGCTGCGCGATGCGCGGCAGCGCGCGGCCGAGCTTCGCCAGGTGGCGACGCGCATTCAAAAGCACGTAGGCGAGCGCGTTCCGGACCTCTCTCGGTGTGCGCAGGACGTGCAGGTGGTAACGGTCGGCGAGGACGGCGCCGTGAAGGCGGAAGACACGGTTCACGGCTCGTGCGAGCCGTGAACCGATGGATTTCATTCCACACGCGAGATCGCGCGCGCTCGTCGCCTCGACGATCAGGTGCACGTGATCGTTCTGGATCGAGAACTGCGCCAGGCGGAAGCGCCCACGTTCGCACGCCGCAGCGAAGCTGCGCTCCAATTCTCGAACGAGCCTCACGGATCGCAGCGACGGGATGCCGCGCCGCACCTTCAACGTGACATGGCAGGGAGAGCAAGCCGCGAGCCGGCTGCGCGCGCGATGCGAATGTCGCGGGTTAGGGCCGCACTTGCGGCCCGCACCCGCGCGTCTTCCACCCCAGCGCGCGCGCTCACGCAGTTCGAACTCGAGCTGCCGAACTCGCCGTGCCACGCCCCGCACTGTGACATGCGGATGTGACAGGTACGGTCACGCGCGACTTGAATCGCGCGATGTTCTCATCGATGCTACTGGGCGTCGCCACCAGGAATGACCGCGATGCACGCAGTCTCCGTTCAGATCACCGGATGCGTGGACGACGACCACTTCCCCATTGTGGTGTCGTGCACCTTGCGCGATATCCATGGGCGCGCGTGGCAGTTCGTAGAGAAGGCGCCTGTTGTCTCGACTGCAAACCTGACCGCGCAAAGTTCGTATCCGCAGAATGGTGACTTTGGCTGTCGAGTCATCTCGCGATCGGTAGATGCCACCGGCAGGGCGACGGCACTCATCGATACCTCCAGCCCGTGGGGTATCGAATCTACGGACGGATGCGCTCGCTTCGAGGTGTTTGCCGATCAGTTGGTCGAGGTCGCTGATGTCCCTTGATCGCCGTGCAGGAAGAGTGCGATGCGCGTCCTGAGGTACATCGAGAAATGCACAGGGTCGAATCACAGCGGCCCGGCGTGGATCGCGTACGTCGAAACATCCCGCTCGGCTCGAGCGATCTACTTCAACGGCTGCGCTCTCCGGGCCGCCAGGGGTGTTGGCGTAATCGGGAGCCACTTCGATTCGGAGACGGGCGAGGCCTACTGGATCTCGGGAGTGAAGAAATCCGGATCCAACCGGCATTGGGCCGGATCCGGGCACATCTGGATCGAGGAGTCTGCGGTCGGGGAGTTCCTCGCGCTGACACGCAAGGAGGCGCTCGACAAGTCGCTGTACCGCGTCACGCCGGATCTACCTGTCACTGATCCACAGCAGTTCGTCGCGCGGTTCAACGAGGAGCTCTAGCCGCCTCTCGATCGGTTAGGATGGCCCGCGTGACCGGCGACCCCTCCTTGCACGACCCCGAAGCCATCGCGCGCTCGCTCGTCGACGAGGTGCGCGCGCGGGCGGACGAGATCGAGGCGGCGCGGCGGCTGCCGGCGGATCTGTCGCGGCGCTTCGCTGCGTCGGGGCTCTACCGCGTGTGGGTGCCGAAGCGCTACGGCGGTCTCGAGGCGCCGCTCGTGCCGGTGCTGCGCGCGCTCGAGCTGCTCGCCGTGGCCGACGCCTCCGCCGCGTGGTGCGGCTTCATCGCGACGACGTCGTCGACGGCGCTCGGCGGACTGCCGGAAGAAACCGCGCGCGAGGTCTTCGCCACGCCCGAGACCCTGCTCTGCGGCGTGTTCGCGCCGCACGGACGCGCGGAGGCGTGCGCCGGCGGCTTCCGCGCGACGGGACAGTGGTCCTTCGGATCGGGCACGCAGAACGCGGACTGGGTGCTCGCGGGCTGCCAGCTCATGCAAGACGGCGCGCCACTGCTCGGTGAAGGGGGCGCGCCGCGCCAGCACATGGTGCTCGTGCCCGCGCGCGAGGTGGAGTTCCTCGATACCTGGCACGTCTCGGGACTCTGCGGCACGGGCAGCACGGACTTCCGCCTGAACGACGTGTTCGTGCCCGAGGAGCGCGTGGTCGGCTGGAAGGTGCGGCGCCCGCTCGACCTGCCGCTCTTCACCTTCCCGAACTTCACCCTGCTGGCGATGGGGATCGGCGCCGTCGCCCTCGGCGTCGGGCGCGCGGCCATCGACTCGCTCTCCGAACTCGCGCGACGCAAGCAGCCGACGCACAGCAGCAAGACCGTGGCCGAGCGGCCCGACGTGCAGAGCGCGGTCGCGCAGGCAGAGGCGCAGCTCCGCAGCGCGCGCGCCTTCTACTACGAAGCGGCGGACGCCGGCTGGGAGGCCGCGCTCGGCGGCGGACGTCCCTCGCTCGCGCACCGCCGCGACATCCGCACCGCCACCACGCACGCGGCCGCGACGGCCGTGCGCGTGGCGCAGGCGATGTACGAGTGCGCGGGCGGCACCTCGCTCTACAAGACGTCGCCGCTCCAGCGCCAGCTGCGCGACGCGCACGCGATCACGCAGCACGTCATGGTCGGCCGCGGGACGTGGGAGACCGCGGGGCGCGCGTACCTGGGGATCGAGAGCGGGACGCAACTCCTCTAGATCGCAGCGGATATACTGCGGCCCATGCCGCCCGCCCCCAGCACGGCCCCGCGCTCCGCCGGCTTCACGGGCCGCATGTTCGTCGGCCCCGTCTTCGACTACCTCTGGATCGGCGCCGGCGCGAGCCTGCCCGTGCTGGCACTCGTGCTCTTCGGCAAGAACGTGCCCGGGATCGGCCCGCTGGCCGACGGCGTGGCGCGCCTCACCGACCCCGCGGCCCTGCCGTTCGTCGTGCTGCTCTTCTCGAGCACGCACTTCGCGGCGTCGACGGTGCGCCTCTACACGAAGCCCGGCGCGGTCGCGTCGCTCCCCTTCGTCACCCTCGTGCTGCCGCTCCTGTTCCTCGCCGTGCTCTCGCTCTCCGTGCTCGCCTCCGACACGCTCGGGCGTCATCTCCAGGCGCTCTATCTCACCTGGTCGCCCTATCACTACGCGGCGCAGGCCTACGGCCTGGCCGTCATGTACTGCTACCGCTCGGGCTGCGCGATCGACGGGCAGAGCAAGAAGCTCCTGCGCGTGCTCGCGCTCGCGCCGTTCGTCTCCGTCTTCCTGACGATGCGCGGCATCGGGCTCTCGTGGCTCCTGCCGGAGAGCCTGCTCTCCGCCGCACCCGTGGCGGGCGCACTCGGCGTCGCCGGACCCGTGCTCGCCGTCCTCGCCGTCGCGGGTCCGCTCGCGCTCTTCGTGTCCTTCGCGCGGCGTGCGGCGCCGATGCCGCTGATCGCGCCGCTGCTGCTCGTCGTGAACGCGCTGTGGTGGCTGGCCCTGCCGCCGCTCCAGGCCTTCGTGTGGGCGACCTTCTTCCACGGCATCCAGTACCTGGCCATCGTCGTGATCTTCCACCTGCGCGAGCGGGAGACGGAAGCCGCCGGCCGGCGCGGCGCGCTCCAGCACGCCGCGCTCTTC
>DASUFZ010000245.1:0-14893 GCA_036274295.1 Myxococcota bacterium | reverse complement strand
GCACCGGCGAGAACCTCAACGAGCACATCCTGGGCCATGCGTGGCCCGAGCCGCGGCGCCGGCTGGACATGCTCGAGGAGGCGATCGCCCTGATGCGCCTCCTGTGGAAAGGCGAGACGATCACGCAGCGCGGGCGCTTCTACACCGTCGTGCAAGCGCGCATCTTCACGTTGCCCGCGCAGCCCCCGCCGATCCTCGTCGCGGCCAGCGGACCGGAGTCCGCGAGTCTCGCCGCGCGCGCGGGCGACGGTCTCGTCGGCACCGCGCCCGACGAGAAGCTCATCCGCGTCTTCGAGGAAGAGGGCGGCGCGCGGCGGCCGCGCTACGGCCAGATCGGCGCCTGCTACGCGCGCAGCGAGAAGAGCGCGCGCAAGACGGTGCTCGAGTGGTGGCCCAATGCGGCCCTCTCGGGCGACGTCCCGTGGGAGCTGAAGACGGTCGAGCTCGTCGAGGAGGCGGTGAAGCGCGTGCGCGAGGAGGATCTCGAAGACATCGTGTGCGGCCCCGATCTCGACGGCTATCTCGAGTCGATCGAGCGCTTCGCCGGCGCGGGCTACGACCACGTGTACCTGCACCAGATCGGACCGGAGCAGGACGCGTTCCTCGATTTCTGCGAGGCGGAGCTGCTGCCGGCTGCGCTCGCCAGCGCGAACGGCAACCGGCGCAGGAAGCGCAAGGAGCGCCAGGCGACTCGCTAGAAGACCGCCTTCTCCTCGCGCAGGCGCGCGATCTCGGCGGGCGAGAAGCCCCAGTCCGCCAGCACGGCGTCGGTATCCGCGGCCGGCCGCGACGGCGCGCGCTCCACCGCCGCGGGCGTGCGGCTGAAGCGCGGCGCGGGCGCCGGCTGCGCCACGCCGGCCACCTCGACGAAGACGCCGCGCGCGCGGTTCGCCGGGTGCTCGCGCGCCTCGGCCATGGTCAGCACCGGCGCGAAGCACGCGTCGCTGCCTTCGAGCAGCCGGCACCAGGCGTCGCGCGTGCGGCTGCGGAACACCGTGCGGAGTCGCTCGCGCAGGCGCGGCCACTGCTCGCGGTCGAGCTGTCCGGGCAGCGTCTCCGACGCGAGACCCGTCAGCTCGAGCAGCTTCGCGTAGAACTGGGGCTCGATCGCGCCGATCGCGACGTGCTTGCCGTCGGCGGTCTCGTAGACGTCGTAGAAGGGGGCGCCGGTGTCGAGCAGGTTCGTGCCCGGCACATCGCTCCAGAATCCCGACTGCTGCGCCGCATGAAAGACCGTCATCAGCGCGGCGGCGCCGTCCACCATGGCGGCGTCCACCACCTGGCCCTTGCCGGAGCGCACGCGCTCGAGCAGCGCGCAGACCATGCCGAAGGCGAGCAGCAGCCCCCCGCCGCCGAAGTCCCCGACGAGGTTCAGCGGGGGCGTCGGCGCCTGGCCTGCGCGTCCGATGTGCGCGAGGGCGCCTGCGAGCGCGATGTAGTTGATGTCGTGACCGGCGGCCTGCGCCAGCGGCCCGTCCTGGCCGAAGCCCGTCATGCGGCCGTACACCAGACGGGGATTGCGTGCGAGGCACACGTCGGGGCCGAGGCCGAGGCGCTCCATCACGCCGGGCCGGAAGCCCTCGAAGAGGCCGTCGGCGGACTCGACGAGGCGCAAGAGCGCCGCCACACCCTCGGGACGCTTGAGGTCCATGCCCAGGCTGCGGCGTCCGCGCGACAGCAGGTCGAGCTCGGAGCGCGCGCCGCCCATGCCGAAGCCGGGCGGACCGGGCCGCACGACCTGGATCACTTCGGCGCCCATGTCGGCGAGCACCATCGCGCAGTACGGACCGGGGCCGATCCCGGAAATCTCGATCAGCCGTATCCCCTTTAGCGGACCCATGTGTGCACCCCTCGTTCGGGGGAGGCAGTCTACTGGAGGGATTACAACTGGAAATCGGGCGTAGGGGCTGCGCATAATGCGCCCGGCGGACCTGGGGAGATGGAAGACCGCGACCATCTGTTGATCGAGCGCATCTACGACGCGGCGCTCAGGCCCGAGGCCTGGCAAGGCGTCGCGATGCTTCTGTCCGAGCACTTCGGCGGCTCGGCCGTGCTGCTCGGCTTCTTCCGTCCCGGAGAGAGCTTCTTCGGGCCGCGCTTCGTCATCGGCTTGCGGGAGGAGTTCGCCGACACCTATCTGGAGCAGCTCCTCAATCTGCCGTGGTCCGCGCGCTCGATGCGCGTGCTGGTCGATCGCATCGCGCCCATCTCCGAGATGTTCCCGCCGGTCGATCTCGAGAAGACGACCCTCTACAACGACTGGCTGAAGCCGCAGGGTCTCGCGCCGATCTGGCCGGTCGGACACACGCTCGTCGACGAGTCGGGCGAGCCCGTCGGCGGCTTCGCGATCTTCCGCATCGAGGGGCAGGGGCCCTTCGATCCCGCCGACATCGCGTCCATCCATCCCTTCATCTCGCACTTCCGGCGCGCGCTGCACCTGCACCTCGCGTTGCACGGCGCGCGCACGGTGCAGCACGCCGTGGCAGAGGCGCTGAACCGCCTCCCGACCGGCGTGCTGATGCTGAACAAGCGCCGCGAGGTCGTGCTGCGCAATCGCGGCGCGGAGCGCATCGTCGCGCAGGACGACGGCTTCCGGCTCGATCGCAACGGGCCGTGCGCGACCGACGCGCGCGAGAACGCCGCGCTCCAGAAGCTGATCGCCGACGCGATGGACGCGCAGCGCCACGGCACCATCGCCGGCTCGGGCTTCCTGCCGATCTCGCGCCCGTCGGGAAGGCGGCCGTTCGCCGTGATGGTGTCACCGCTGCTGGCCGCGCCCGCCGGCGGCGTCGTCTCCGACGCCGTCGTGGCGCTCTTCGTCTCCGACCCGGACGCGGAGCGCATCTCCGAGGCCGATTCGCTGGCCAAGCTCTACGCGCTCACGCACTCCGAGGCCGAGCTCGTGCGCCTGCTCGCGCTCGGCTACTCGCTGGAAGAGGCGTCCGCGAAGCGCGGCGTCAGCGTCAACACGGCGCGCAGCCACCTGAAGCACGCCTTCGCCAAGACGGGCACGAGCCGCCAGGGCGAGCTCGTGCGGCTCGTCATCACCGGTGTGGGTTCGATCCACGGCGACGCCTAGTTAACGACCTCAAGCGTCGTCGAGGCTGAGATCCACCATCAGCTCGCCGGCGATCTTCTCGAGCGTCGCGCGCAGCTCCTCGATCGGTGTGCCGGCGGGCGCGCGCAGGCGCGCGCGCGCGCGGAAGAGCGTCTCGCCCGACATCGGCGCGCTCTCGCACGACGTGTCGAGCTCCTCGACGTTGACGCCGCGCTGCGCGAGCGCGCGCGACACTTCGCGGATGATGCCGGGCCGGTCGAGCCCGACGAGCTCGAGCGCGAGCGCGCGATCGCTCGGATCGGGCGCCGCCGCGTCTCCCGCCTCGACGAGCACGCGCAGCCCGCGGCCCTCGAGCTCGCGCAGCGCGCGACGCAGCTCGGTGGAGTGCGTCTCGGGCACGCTCACCCGCAGCAGGCCGGCGAAGTGACCGCCGAGATGCGCCATGCGGCTCTCGAGCCAGTTGGCGCCGTGCGCCGCGACCGTACTCGAGAGCGCGTCGACCAGGCCGGGGCGATCGGGACCGATGACGGTGAGGACCAGGGTGTCGGCCATCGCGGGGCGCCTCCTCCGAGAGGCCGGCCATGGTATCGGACGTGTTTCGGGCCCCGGACGTGTCTCAAACGCCCCGAAAGCGGCTCCGTGGCGCCCTCTATCCCTCATTTAGGGGAGATCATCAGGGTGCCGAATTCATCCTGATGGATGGCGCGAGTACTTGCCGGTATCGGCAAATTGCTTTCGAACGAGGTGGCAGGCGTCCCAACCTTTCACCTCTACCGAGGTGGTGCGATCGATCCAACCCACAGCAAGGTCCGCATCCCTTCCGAGCACGATTGCACCAGAGGCCCATCCGATCCGCAGAATCGGATGGGCCTCAACCTTTCTGGGGGCCTAGGATCCTCGAGCGATGGATGCTCCGGACACCGACCCCGCCCCGCTGCTCAGCGGACGCGAACAGCCGGTCCTGACTGGACGCGAACGCCGCGCGCTGCGCCGGCTCGCGCACGGGCTGCGTCCCGTCGTGCAGGTCGGCGGATCGGGCGTCACCGACGGCGTGATCGCCGCGCTCGACGTCGCGCTGCGCGACCACGAGCTCGTGAAGCTCGAGATCGCGCACGAGCGCGAGGAGCGCGCGCTCCTCGCCGACGAAGTGGCGTCGCGCACCGGCAGCGCCGTCGCGGGGCTGATCGGCAAGATGGCCATCCTCTACCGGCCCGCGCGCGATCCCGAGAAGCGACGCATCGAGCTTTCGGCGGAGGCGCGCGCATGAGGTCGCGGCGCTCCTGGATCGTGCTCGGCATCTGCGCGCTCGCGCTCGCCGGCTTCGTCGCGCTGCGCCGCGCGCTCGGCATCGACTTCGATCCGCAGTCGCTCCAGCAGGCCGTCGCGGGCCTCGGCATCTGGGGCCCGCTCGTCTACGTCGGCATCGTCGCCTTCCGCGCGCCGCTCGGACTTCCGTCGGGCGTGGTGCTGATCGGGGGCGGGCTCGCGTTCGGCGCGGTCACCGCGACGCTCTGCGGCGCGCTCGGCCTGACGCTCTCTGCGGTCGCGACCTTCCTGGCCGCGCGCATGGCGGGACGCGCGTCGATCGAGGCGCGCCTGCCCCAACGCATACGCCCGCTGATCGAGCTCGCGGGCTCGCGCCTCGGCGCGATCGCCGTCTCCGTCGGCACGGCCTACCCGTTCGGCCCCGTCACGCTCTTCTGTCTGCTGGCGGGCGTGACCGGCATGGCGCTCGCGGTCTTCGTGATCGCCGTCGGCACCGGCGCCCTCGGCCGCGCCGCGCTCTTCACCTTCTTCGGCAACCGCATCGTCGAGAACGGCGCGCGCGGCGCGCTGGAGGGCGCGCTGGTGATGGCGCTGGCGCTCGTGATCCCGCTGCTGATCCCGCGCACGCGGCGCTGGTTCTTCGCCGTCCTGCGCGCCCGAGAGCCCGGCCAGAGCTGAGGCCCCGGCAGAACTAGGCGTCGTCGCGCGCGAGCTGCCGGAAGGCGACCCAGTGGCGCAGCGCGCCGGGGCGGTCGCCGATCCGCTCGCACAGGCGCGCCAGGTTGTGATGCGCCTCGGCGCAGGCGGGATCGCCCCGCAGCAGGGTCTCGTACTCGGCGCGCGCATCGCGATCCCGGCGCAGGTCCTCGAGCACGACGGCGAGGTCGAAGCGCGCCGTCGCATGCTCGGGCTGCGCGGACAGCGCGGCGCGGTAGTGGCTCTCCGCCTCGGCCAGCCGGCCCGCCTCGTGATCGAGACAGCCGAGGTTCACGTGCGCGTCGACGTGCTGCGGATCCGCCGCGAGCGCCGCGCGGTACGCCTCGCGCGCGCCCTCCGGGTCGCTCGCGTCGAGCTCGCAGCCGCGCTGCACCCAGGCGTCGGCGCTCGACGCGTCCGCCGTGGCCTGTGCCGGCGCGCGCGGCGCGAACGCGACCACGTTGGGCGCGCGCGCGGGCGCGAAATCGAAGACGTACTGGCCCGTGCGGGCGCGGCGCAGGCGCGAGCCCTCGCGCACGACGAGCTCGCCGCCCTGATCGCGCAGACTGCGCAGCAGCGCGATGTCTCGGAAGGAGAGGCGCAAGCTCCCGCGCGGCCCGCGCGTCGGCTTCAGCACGCCGTCGCGGACGAGGCGCCGCACGCGGCTCGCGCTCACGCCGACGAGCGCAGCGGCCTCCGGGATCCCGAAGTCGCCGGCCGCGTGCCCCCCTTCTTGCGGCATCGACCTCACTCGCTCGCCGGCCTCCCGCCGGCGCGGATGCGTGGACTAGGAGCTCGCCTTGGCCCTGCGCGGCTTCTTCGACGCCGCGCGCTTCGGCCCGACCCGCTCGCTCGCTCCCTTCGACTCGAGGCTCGCCTTCAGCGCCTCCATCAGGTCGATGATCTTGGCCTGGGGCTCGGGCGCCTCCGCGTAGGTCACCTCTTCGCCCTCGACCTTGCGCGCGATCACCTCCTCGACGCGCTTCTTCACCTCGTCCTCGTAGGCCTCCGGGTGGAACTCGTCGCTCGAGATCTGCTCGATCAGCTTGCGCGCGAGCGACAGCTCCTTCTCCGAGGGCTTCGCGTCACCGCGCTCGACCTCCGAGAACGAGCGCACCTCGTCCGCGTAGCGGAGCTGCTCCATCAGCAGGCCGTCCTCGAAGGGCCGCAGCAGCACGAGATACTGCTTGCCGCGCGCCGCATAGCTCGCGAGCGCCACCCGCTGGGTCTCGCGCATCGCCTCGGCCAGCAGCTTGTACGGCTTGTCGCCGCCCTTGTCCGGGCCGAGGTAGTAGGCCTTCTCGAAGTACACCGGATCGACGAGATGCGCCGGGACGAACTCGCGGATCTCGATCATGTGCGAGGCCTCGGCGTCGAGCGCCTTCAGCTCCTCGTCCGTGAACGTGACGTACTGTCCCTTGGCGAACTCGTAGCCCTTCACGAGCTCGTCGCGCGGCACGACCTTCTCGTCCTTCGGGCACCAGTACTGCTGCTTTACGCGGGTGCCGCACTCGTGGAGCATGTTGAAGGAGACGGCGGACTTGCTCTCGCCGGTCGTGAACAGCTTGATCGGGATGGACACGAGGCCGAACGAGATGGTCGCGGTCGACAGTGCGCGTGCCGGCATGAATGAATTCCTTAGTGAATCCCCGCAGGGGCGTCAACGACGCAGGTTTCGAGTCGATCGGTGGACCGAGGTAGACGCCTGAACCGCAGCGGAAACGACCGCGGTCTCGCGAGATACCGCCGCATGCGGCGAGCCGGCGCGACCCCCGAGCCGATGGGCGCGGGCGGCGCGCGGCCGGGTCTCTTCGTGGTGCAGCAGCACGCGGCGCGCCGACTGCACTACGACCTGCGCCTCGAGTGGCGCGGCGCGCTGCTCTCGTGGGCCGTGCCGAAGGAGCCCTCGCTCGACCCGGACGTGAAGAACCTCGCGGTGCACGTCGAGGATCATCCGGTCGAGTACGCCGATTTCGAGGGCGTGATCCCGGACGGAAACTACGGAGCCGGCGAGGTGATCCTTTGGGACCGCGGCCGCTGGATCCCGCGCGAGGACCCGGACGTCGGCCTCGAGTCCGGGAAGCTCCTCTTCGACCTCGAGGGCTTCAAGCTGCGCGGGCGCTTCACCCTGGTGCGCACCGCGCGCCGCGGCGCCAGCAGCAACGAGTGGCTGCTGATCAAGAAGGCCGACGCGCATGCCACGCGCGATCCGATCGCGCACGCGGATGCATCGGTGCTCTCGGGCCGCAGCCTGGAGGAGCTGAAGGGCGGCGTGGCGCGCCTGGGGAAGCTCGCGCTCGCGGTCGAGCGCTCCGGGGCACGCGCCGGACGCGTCGACGCCGCGCGCGTCCGCCCGATGCTCGCCGAGCGCGCCGCGGCTCCCTTCTCGGCGCCGGGCTGGCTCTTCGAGGTGAAGTACGACGGCTACCGCATGCTCGCGTCGGCCGGGGCATCGGGCGGCGCGCTCTACACGCGCAGCGGACGCTCCGCCGCAGAGCGTTTTCCCGAGGTCGCGCAGGCGCTCGCGGCGCTGCCCGTCGCGCACGCCGTGCTCGACGGCGAGATCGTGGCCGAGGGAGCCGACGGCCGGCCGAGCTTCCAGCGCCTGCAGCAGCGCGCGCAGCTCACGCGCGCCGACGAGATCGCGCGGCTCGCGATCGAGATCCCCGTGCGCTTCCACGTCTTCGACCTGCTCGGCTTCGGCGACTTCGACCTGCGCGACCTGCCGCTCACGCGCCGCAAGGAGCTGTTGGCGGAGCTGCTGCCGCCGCTCGGTCCGCTGCGGTCCGTGCCGCACTTCGAGACGCGCGGCGAAGAGGTCTACGCGCAGGTGCAGGCGCTCGGCCTCGAGGGCATCGTCGGCAAGCGCGCGGACTCGCCCTACCGCAGCGGGCGCACGCCGGTCTGGAAGAAGGTGCGGAGCCTCGCGACGGCCGATCTCGCGGTCGTCGGCTTCACGGCGCCGGCCGGCGCGCGCTCTGGCTTCGGCGCGCTGCACCTCGCGCGCGCCGAGGCGGGCGGGCTCGTCTACACGGGCCGCGTGGGCTCCGGCTTCTCGGAGCGCGATCTCGTCGCGCTGCGCGCGGATCTCGACGCGCTCGGTCGCGACACGCCGCCCTGTCGCAACGCGCCGCCCTCGACGCGCGCGGACCGCTGGGTCGAGCCGAAGCTCGTCTGCGAGGTCCGCTACACGGAGGTGACGGGCGACGGTCTGCTGCGCCAGCCGGTCTTCCTGCGCATGCGCGACGACAAGGCGCCGGAGGAGTGCGTGCTCGAGGAGCCGGCGTTCGGCGATGCCGACGCGGAGCCGGACCCGGAGTCTCGAGCGTCGCCCGCCGCCGCTGCGCCGGTCGAGGTGCCCGCCGCCGCGCCCGCGGCGGAGCGCGTGGTGCCCTTCACGAACCGCGAGAAGGTCTTCTGGCCGGACGAGGGCTACACGAAGGGTGATCTCCTCGACTACTACCGCGACATCTCGCGCTGGCTGCTGCCGTATCTCGCGGACCGGCCCCTCGTGATGACGCGCTTCCCGGACGGCATCCACGGCAAGTCGTTCTTCCAGAAGGATGCGCCGGCCTGGGCGCCGCCCTGGGTGCGCACCGAGCGGATGTGGAGCGAGGACAGCGAGCGCGAGCTCCGGTACTTCGTGTGCGAGGACGTCGAGTCGCTCCTCTATGTGATCAACCTCGGCACGATCCCGCTGCACATCTGGTCGAGCCGGCTCGCGAACCTCCAGCACCCCGACTGGTGCATCCTCGATCTCGACCCGAAGGGCGCGCCGTTCGCGCACGTGGTCGAGGTCGCGCGCGGCGTCCACGCGCTGTGCGAGGAGCTCGAGCTGCCGACCTACGTGAAGACGAGCGGCTCGACGGGCATCCACGTGCTGGTGCCGCTCGGCGCGCAGCTGACCCACGAGCAGAGCCGGCAGCTGGCGGAGCTGCTCGCGCAGGCCGTGGTGAGCCGGCTGCCGCAGATCTCGACCGTCGCGCGCTCGCTGCGCAAGCGCGACGGCAAGGTCTACGTGGACGCGCTCCAGAACGGGCACGGGAAGCTGCTGGTCGCGCCCTTCAGCGCGCGGCCGGTGGCGGCCGCGTCCGTCTCGATGCCGCTGCGCTGGCGCGAGGTGAACGCGGACCTCGATCCGGCGAGCTTCCAGCTGAAGAACGCCGCGGCGCGCATGCGGAAGCTCCGCGGCGACCCGCTGGCCCCCGTCCTGCGCGAGGCGCCGGACCTGCTCGGCGCGCTCCGGCGGCTCTCGGAGCGGCTGCCGCGTTGATACACTCGGCCGCCGTGACTTCGATTCCCCTCGGCGGCATCCGCTTCCTCGTGGAGCACCGCAGCCCGGGCCCGGGCGGCGGTCCGACCCTGCGCGTCTACGACGCGGAGGAGGGCGGCCACGAGCGCCTGCGCTTCGATTGCTTCCAGCAGCAGGGCCACTGGCACCTGGATCCGGCCGGCGCCGACACGGTGACGCTCTTCGATCCGGGGCTCGAGTCGATCGGCTGGACGGTGGATCTGTTGCGCCACGACTTCGCCGGGCTCGCCGCGCGCGCGAACCTGCCGGCGCCGCGCGTCGCAGCCGACGCGCTCGCCGCCGCGCTCGACCGCATCGAGACCCTGTTGCGCAATCCGCCGCTCGATCTCGACGCCGTGCGCGCGGCCGATCGCCATCCGAGCCGCGGCGAGAAGTGGGCGCTCTATCCGGAAGACGTGCTGCCGCTCTGGGTGGCGGACATGGACTTCCCCATCGCCGACCCGATCCGGCGCATGCTGCGCTTCGCGGTCGAGCGCTCGGACGTCGGCTACCCGATCCATCCCGCGCCGACCGACATCGGCGAGATCACTGCGGCGCGCATGCGCGAGCGCTTCGGCTGGACCCTGGATCCGGCGCGGGTCGAGGTGCTCTGCGACGTCGTGCAGGGGCTCGCGGTGTCGCTGCTCCAGTTCGCGGAGCCGGGCGAGGGCGCGGTCGTGCAGACGCCGATCTATCCGCCCTTCCTCGGCAACGTGCGCTCGACCGGGCGTCGGCTCGTCGAGGCGCCGCTTGCCTACGGCGCGCGCGGCTACGAGATCGATCTCGACGCGCTCGCCGCGAAGATCGACGCCGGCACCCGGCTCGTGTTGATCTGCAATCCGCACAACCCGACCGGACGCGTCTTCCGCCGCAACGAGCTCGATGGCATCGCGGAGCTGGCGCTCCGCCACGATCTCGTGGTGGTGTCTGACGAGATCCACGCCGATCTCGTCTACCCCGGCGCACACCACGTGCCATTCGGCAGCCTGTCGCCCGAGGTCGCCGAGCGCACCGTCACCCTGACCGGCGCCTCGAAGGCCTTCAACGTGGCCGGCCTCCGCTGCGGACTTGCGATCTTCGGCAGCGAGGCGCGCCACCGGCGCTTCAACGGGCTGCCGCGCCACGCGCGCGGCGGCATCAGCTTGCTCGGCTTCGAGGCGATCCGGATGGCGTGGCTGCACGCGCAGCCGTGGCTCGACCAGGTGCTCGCGTACCTCCAGCAGAACCGCGATCACGTCGCGCGCTTCGTGGCGCAGGAGCTGCCCGGCGTGCGCCTGCACGCGCCCGAGGGCACCTACCTCGCGTGGCTCGACTGCAACGCGCTCGCGCTCGAGCCGTCGCCCTACGAGTTCTTCCTCCAGCGCGCCCGCGTGGCGCTCTCCGACGGGCCGAACTTCGGCACGCCGGGCCGCGGCTTCGTCCGCATCAACTTCGCCACGTCGCGCGCGATCCTCGGGGAGGCGCTCGAGCGCATGGCCAAGGCCCTGCGCGCCCGTTAGCGCGCTCGCATGCAGCGTCGACCACCCAGCCACGCCCTCGATCTCGAGATCCTGACCCAGCCCGACGACGCGAGCTGCGGGCCGACCTGCCTCCATGCGGTGTACCGCTACTTCGGCGAGGACGTCTCGCTCGAGGACGTGATCCGCGACGTCCCCACCTTGCCGGGCGGTGGCACCCTCGGCGTGAACCTCGCGAACCACGCGCTGAAGCGCGGCTACGAGGCGCTCCTCTACACCTACAACCTGGCCGTGTTCGACCCGACCTGGTTCGAGGGGCGGCCCGTCGACCTCTCGCACCGGCTGCGCGCGCAGGCGCGCGAGAAGGAGGACCGGCGCCTCGCCGACGCGACGCCCGCCTACCTCGAGTTCCTGGAGAACGGCGGCGAGCTCGAGATGGAGGACCTGACGCCGGGCCTGCTGGCGCGCTGGCTGGCGAAGGACCGCCCGATCCTGTGCGGCCTCTCGGCCACCTTCCTCTACCGCTGCGCGCGCGAGATCGGCGAGACGACGCTCGTCGGTGACGCCATCCGCGGCTATCCCACCGGACACTTCGTGGTGCTGTGCGGCTGGGACGCCGAGGAGCGCAAGGTCTGCGTGGCCGATCCGCTCGAGGACAGCCCGCGCATCCAGGACCACATCTACTGGCTGCCGGTCGAGCGCGTCATCACCGCGATCCTGCTCGGCGTCCTCACCTACGACGGCAACCTGCTCGTGCTCGAGCCGCCGGCGAAGGGCAGGCCGTGAAGGCGCTCGTCGTCGTCGAGAACACGAAGCGCTGGCGCCTGCGCCTGCGCGGGGCCGAAGTCGTCTCCGCGCGCGACTACCTCTCGGGCGGCGGCTGGGACGAGCGGCGCGGTCTGCGCGTCTACAACTTCTGCCGGACCTTCGGCTACCAGAAAGTCGGCTACTACGTCTCCTTGCTGGCCGCGGCGCGCGGGCATCGCCCGATTCCCACGGTCGAGACGCTGCACGACCTGCGCCTCTCGCCCGTCGTGCGTCTGGCCTCCGAGCAGCTCGAGCGCCTGATCGAGCGGAGCCTCGGCCGCCTGAAGGGCGAGCGCTTCGAGCTCTCCGTGTACTTCGGGCGCAGCATCACCAAGCGCTACGAGGCGCTGGCGCGCGCCCTCTACGACCAGTTCCCGGCGCCGCTCCTGCGCGCGACCTTCGAGCGCGACGAGCACTGGCGGCTCGTCTCGGTGCGGCCGATCGCGACGAGCGAGATCCCGGACAAGCACCACGATTTCGTGGTCGCGCAGTTCGAGGCGCACTTCGGCAGGCCGCGCCGCGCGGCGCGCCCGCGCACCTACCGCTACGACCTCGCGATCCTGGTGGCGCCGCAGGCGGAGGACGCGCCGTCGAACGCGGCGGCCCTGCGCCGCTTCGCGCGCGCGGCGAAGGAGCAGGGGCTCGAGCCGCACTTCATCGGGCGCGAAGACGCCGGCGACATCGCCGAGTTCGACGCGCTCTTCCTGCGCGAGACCACGTACGTCGACCATGCGACCTTCCGGCTCGCGCGCCGCGCCGCCGCCGAGGGCCTCGTCGTGATCGACGACCCGACCTCGATCCTGCGCTGCACCAACAAGGTCTATCAGGCGGAGCTCTTCGAGCGCTGCGAGATCCCGCACCCGAAGACGATGGTGGTGCACGAGGACTCGGTCGACGCCGTCGCCGCGACGGTCGGACTGCCGTGCGTGCTGAAACGGCCGGACTCGGCCTTCTCGCAGGGCGTCGTCAAGGTGGCGAACGAGGCCGAGCTGCGCGCGCGCATCGCGGAGTTCCTCGAGGACTCCGACCTCGTGATCGCGCAGGCCTACACGCCGTCGCAGTTCGACTGGCGCATCGGCGTCCTCGGCGGCGATCCGCTGTGGGCCTGCCGCTACCACATGGCGCGCGGCCACTGGCAGATCGTCGCCAACGGACCGGCCGGGCGGCGCCGCTACGGGCGCGTCGAGGCCGTGCCGCTCGAGGCCGTGCCCTCGCGTGCGGTGCAGGTCGCCGTGCGCGCGGCGCGCCTGATCGGCGACGGCCTCTACGGCGTCGACGTGAAGGAGGTCGGCCGACGCTTCCTGGTGATGGAGGTGAACGACAACCCGAACGTCGACGCCGGCTGCGAGGACGCCGTCATCGGCGAGAAGCTCTACCACGCGGTGATGGAGTGGTTCCGGCGCCGGCTCGACGCGCGCGGCCACGAGACGCGTGACTGACGGCCGGCTCGGGCTCTTCGCCGCGTATGGCATCGAGATCGAGTACGCGATCGTCGACGCCGCCACGCTCGACGTGCGGCCGCTCGCCGACGCGCTGTTCGAGGCCGAAGCGGGCGAGCCGACCGGCGACGCCCTGCGCGGGCGCATGGCGTGGTCGAACGAGCTCGCCCGCCACGTCGTCGAGCTGAAGACCGCCGCGCCCGAGCCGCGCCTCGTCGGGCTCGCCGATCTCTTCGCGGCCGAGGTGCGCCAGGTGGAGAGCCGCCTCGCGCCGCTCGGCGCGCGGCTCATGCCGACGGGCATGCACCCGTGGATGGATCCGTCGCGCGAGTTCGCGCTGTGGCCGCACGGCGAGCGCGCGATCTACGAGGCCTTCGACCGCATCTTCGATTGCCGCGGGCACGGCTGGGCGAACCTCCAGAGCGCGCACCTGAACCTGCCGTTCGACGGTGACGACGAGTTCGGGCGCCTGCACGCGGCCGTCCGCGCGCTGCTGCCGCTGCTGCCGGCGCTCGCCGCGAGCTCTCCCTTCGTGGAGGGGCGCCACGCGGGCTGGCTCGACGCGCGCCTCGACGTCTACCGCAGCAACGCGGCGCGCGTGCCGTCGGTCTCGGGCGACGTCGTGCCGGAGCCGGTCTTCACGCGCGCGGGCTACGACGCGCTCCTCGAGCGCATCTACGCCGATCTCGCGCCGCTCGATCCCGAGGGCACCTTGCGCAACGAGTGGGTGAACGCGCGCGGCTGCATCGCGCGCTTCGATCGCGACGCCATCGAGATCCGCGTGCTCGACGCGCAGGAGTGCCCGCGCGCCGACCTCGCGATCGCAGGCGCGGTCGCGGCTGCCGTGCGCGCGCTGTGCGAGAGCGAGCGGCAGGGCGCGCTGCGCGCGCTCGACACGAAGCAGCTCTCGCGCCTGCTCTTCGAGGTGGCGCACCGCGGCGGCGCCGCGCGCATCGACGACGCCGGCTACCTCGCGGCGCTCGGCATCGCGCGCGACCGCTGCCGCGCGTCCGAAGTCTGGGAGCTGCTCGTGGCGCGCCACCTGCACGCCGACGCGCTCGCGGCGCCGGAGCGCAAGGCGCTCGCGCACATCCTCGCGCACGGCTGCCTGGCGGAGCGCATTCTCGAGGGCGCGGGGGAGGCGCCGTCGCGCGACATCCTGCGTGCGGTCTACGCGGAGCTCTGCGACTGCCTGCGCGAGAACCGGCCGTATGGCGCGTAGCTCCTTTCGCTTGCTGCTCACGTGCGAGCACGCCACCAACGCGGTGCCGCGCGCCTACGCGCGGCTCTTCCGCGGTCACGCGGGCGTGCTCGCGACGCACCGCGGCTACGACCTCGGCGCGCACGACGTCGCCCGCGCGCTCGCGCGTACGCTCGGCGCGCCGCTCTTCGCGGGGCGCGTGACGCGTCTGCTCGTCGACGCGAACCGCACGCCCGGACACGCAGCGCTCTTCTCGCCGTGGTCGCGCGATCTGCCGGAGGCGGAGCGCCGCGAGCTCATGGCGCGCTTCCACACGCCGCACTGGAAGCGCGTGCGCGCCGCGGCGCTGCCGCGAGGGACGGCGCGCGTCGTGCACGTCGGCGTGCACAGCTTCACGCCCGTCTGGAACGGCACGCCGCGCGGGATCGACGTCGGCCTCCTCTACGACCCGGCGCGACCGGTCGAGGCGGACTTCTGCGCGCGCTGGGCCGACGCGCTGCGCCGCGCGGACCCGTCGCTGCGCGTGCGCCGCAACGCGCCCTACCGCGGCATCAGCAACTGCCTGCCGACGGCGCTCCGGCGCGAGCTGCCGGCGTCGCGCTACCTCGGCCTCGAGCTCGAGCTCTCGCAGGCGCTGCTGGCGACGGCCGCGGGCCGCCGGCGCATGGCGAGGCTCGT
>DASUFZ010000244.1:0-3231 GCA_036274295.1 Myxococcota bacterium | reverse complement strand
ACGAGGATCGTCGAATCGTCGCTCTCGGGGTTGCGGCCGAGCGCGCGCGCGAACACGCGCGTCGGCGGCGCGCCGACGAGGTAGCTGCACAGGTCGACCATGTGGCACGCCTCGCCGACGATGCGGCCGCCGCCGGCGACGGGATCGACGATCCAGGTGCCGGTGGGCGTCGGTCCGGCGGCCACCGTGTACTGGATCGCCATCGGACCGCCGCGCGCCGCGAAGGCCTCGCGGATCGCGCGCGCATGCGACGAGAAGCGGCGGTTGTAGCCGACGGTCAGGAAGCCCTGCGTCTCGCGCACGGCCTGCGCGAGCGCCTCGAGCTGCGCCTCGTCGAGCGCGGCCGGCTTCTCGAGCCAGACGGCCTTGCCTGCGCGCAGCGCATCACAGGCGAGCGGCGCGTGGCTGTCGTGCTGCGTGGAGACGAAGACGAGGTCGACGGCGGGATCGTCGAAGGCCGCGCGCGGATCGGTGCCGCACTCGGCGTAGCCGAACTTCTCCGCGCTGCGGCGCGCGGAGGGGCCGGTCGCGGTGACGATGCGGCGCGCGCTCACGCCGGAGAGCGCCTTCACGGCGGGCAGCAGGATCGCCTTCGCGTAGTTGCCGGCGCCGACGAAGGCCACGCCGACCTCGCCCTGCGGCTTGGCGACGCGGCTCGCGAGCGCGAGCTCGGACTGCGCGGGCGCGGCGTCGCCGTAGCGGAAGATCACGCCGAGGCCGCGCCGGCGTCCGGCCGCCAGCGCCTCGTAGGCCGCTTCGGCGTCGGCGAAATCGACGATCTCGGTGTCGAGCGCGCCCGGATCGACGGCGCGCGCCGCGACGAGCTCCAGGAATGCCTGGAGATTGCGGTTCTCCGTCCAGCGCACGTACTCGATCGGGTAGTCGAGGCCGAGCTCCTCGTAGCGGCGGTCGTAACGGCCGGGGCCGTACGACATGCTCATGCGCAGCTCGAGCTCCTTCTCGTAGAAGCTGCGCCGGTCGAGATCCATGGCCGTCGCGCCGACCGCCACCACGCGCCCCTTCATGCGGCAGAGCTCGGCGGCGAGCTGGAGCGGCGCGGAGCTCTCGGATGCCGCGGTGACGAGGGCGAAGTCGGCGCCGTGGCCGCCGGTGGCGGCCGCGACCCAGCCCGCGTGATCCGCGTCCGGGCGCGCGCCCCACGCGGCGCCCTGATCGAGCGCCTGCTTGATGCGCGTCTCGTCGAGATCGACGCCGAGCACGCGGCAGCCGTTCGCGCGGAGCAGCTGCACCGCGAGCTGGCCGATCAGGCCGAGGCCGATCACCGCCGCGACCTCTCCGAGTGTCGGGCCGGCGATGCGCAGGCCCTGGAGCGCGATCGCGCCGATCGTCGCGAAGGCGGCCTTCTCGAGCCCGACGCCGTCCGGCACGCGCGCGACGAGGTTCTCGGGCACGGCTACCCAATCCGCGTGGTTCGCGTAGCCGGCGCCCGCGCAGGCGACGCGGTCGCCGGGCGCCACGCCGTGGACGCCGTCGCCGACGCGCTCGACGACGCCGGCGCACGCGTATCCGAGCGGCTGCGGCACGTCGAGGCGGTTCATCACGGCGCGGAAGGTCGGGAGCGGTCCCTCCTGCTGCACCTTGCGCAGCACCTGGCGCACCAGGTCGGGACGCCCGCGCGCCTTGCCGAGGAGGCTCTTGCGCGCGAAGTCGATCGCCATCTTCTCGGTGCCGGGTGACATCACCGAGAAGTGGTTGCGCACCAGCACTAGGCCGTGCGCGACGGCCGGCGCCGGCACCTCGAGCAGCTCGAGCTTGCCGCTCTTCGGGCTCTGCACCACCTGCCTCATCGGGCGCTCCGTGCGATGTGCCTCATCGCGCCGTCCGCTCGAGCTTGCCGCGCCAGCCCGGGTGCGGCTCGAAGGTGCGCGAGCAGGCGACGTCCTCGAGGCGCAGCTCGCGCGGGGCGCGGCCGTCGGCCGGCAGCTCGAACACGCGCACGTCGTCCGGCTGACGCACGGCGGTGATGCGAAGCGTGGGATCGCGCATCGGCTCCCGGATCTTCGGGATGTTGCGCTCCTCGAAGCCCATCAGGCGGATGGCCGCCAGGTCGAGCGCGATCGGGTCGGTGGCGGCGAGCACCGCGCCGAGCGGCACGTCGCGCGGCGCCAGCGGTCCCTCGCCCTCGCCCGCGATCACGCCGTCGAGCACGGTCAGCACGGTGCGCACCGGCGCGGGCGCGTCGAAGTGCGTCCCGCGCGCGTCGCTGTAGTAGAGGCAGCGGTTCAGGTCGAGGCACATGCGCCAGGTGGTCTGGTTGCCGTGCCAGTTGCCGCTGCGGATGAAGGCGTCGCCGCGCGCGGCGTTCTCGGCGCGTCGCACGAGGCGCACCAGGCGGTTGCCGATGCCGCGCCGCAGCAGCACGCGCGCGACCTCGGTGGCGGCGCTGCGCAGGCGGTCGATCGGCGCGCCGCCCGGATACTCGTCGCCGCCCTGATCGGGCGAGCCGACCGAGTGGTGCGGCAGCAGGTTCTTGTCGCCGTTGATGCCGACCAGGTTCTTCAAGGCGAGCGTCACACCCGTCTTCTTGTGGGTCTTGAGCTTCGGGAGGTTCACGACCAGATCGGCCGAGAGCACGGTCTCCGAGAGCAGGTACTCGTTGCGGCCGTCCATGTGGTGGCGCGACGTCGGGCCGGGGTCGTAATCGGCGCCGCGGAAGCGCCGCGGGTCGAGGCTCGAGCCGTGGAAGGCGCTGCGCGTCGCGAGATCGACGAGGCGGTAGCCGGCCGGATCGCCCGCGAGCTTGCGGCGCTCGACGATGACGCCGTCGCGGTAGGTGACCTCCTCGCGGCGCAGGTCGATCGTCTCGAGCTCGAGCCCGAGCTGGCGATCGTAGTAATCGACGAGCTCGTCGAGCCCGGTGATCTCGCGGATGCGCTGGAACTGGCAATCGTGCTGGGGGGCCTCGGCGATCGCGACGGAGCCCTCGGCTCCCGCCGCGAGGAACGCGTAGTCCGCGACGGCGCGCACGACCGAGCCGTGCGTGATCACGCTGTCGACGGTCGCGCCCTGCACCGGGTTCCAGTGCCGGATGAAGTTCGGCTTGAGGACGATGCGCGCGCCGCGCGGGGCGAGCGAGCCGAGCGGGTTCCACTCCGGCGTGCCGTAGCGCGCGGCGTCGAGGCCGCAGGCGAAGAGCGCCGAGCGCACCGCCTCGTAGACGTGGTTCGCGGGTCCGGAGGCGTCGCTGCCGAGCAGCGGCTCGAGCTCGGG
>DASUFZ010000243.1:0-5766 GCA_036274295.1 Myxococcota bacterium | reverse complement strand
CCACCCCGCTAGCCTGTGCCGCCTGCGCCCCAGGAGGAAGGCATGAAGAGCTTCAGCGGGAAGATCGCGGTCGTGACGGGCGGCGGGACGGGCATGGGCCGCGAGCTCGTGCGGCAGCTCGCGGCGGAGGGCTGTCACGTCTCGATGTGCGACGTGTCCAACGAGAACATGCAGCAGACGAAGACGCTGGCGGAGCAGGGCGCGCCGCGCGGCACGCGCGTGCACACGCACGTGGCGGACGTGTCGAGCGAGGCCGATCTGCTCGCGTTCCGCACGGCCGTCGCCGAGGCGCACGAGGCGGACCACGTGAACCTCGTCTTCAACAACGCGGGCATCGGCGGCGGCGGCAGCCTGATCGAATCGCCGCGCGAGGAGTGGGAGAAGACGTTCGACGTGTGCTGGTACGGCGTCTACTTCGGCACGCGCACCTTCCTGCCCATGCTGATCGCGAGCGAGGAGGGCCACCTCGTCAACACGAGCAGCGTGAACGGCTTCTGGGCGTCGCTCGGCCCCATGACCGCGCACACCGCCTACAGCGCGGCGAAGTTCGCGGTGAAGGGCTTCACCGAGGCGCTGATCAACGATTGCAAGCTCCACGCGCCGCACGTGAAGGTCTCGCTGGTGATGCCGGGACACATCGGCACGTCGATCATCATCAACTCGCAGCGCATGCTCGGCAACGATCCGAAGGAGATGAGCGACGAGAAGGTCGAGCAGGCGCGCGAGCGCCTGACGCGCATGGGCTGGCCCGTGAAGGACGCCACCAACGCGCAGATCCGCCAGGCGCTCGTGGTGTGGGGGGAGCAGTTCCGCGACGCCGCGCCGATGACCGCCGCGCAGGCCGCGAAGGTGATCCTCGACGGCGTCAAGGCAGAGCGCTGGCGCATTCTGGTCGGCAAGGACGCCGAGGTGATGGACCGACTGGTGAGAGAGAAGCCCGAGGACGCCTACGGGCAGGAGTTCATCGAGAGGCTGCGCGCGGAGGTGCCGTGGGGGTTGGGGGGGTGACGAGCGCGGTCGGCGCAGCGACGTACGCGCTCGCGGCGCCGTGCTTGTAGACGAGCTCACCGCCGGAGTGACCGACGGCGACTCCAGCGGCCAGGACCGCCAGGCTCGCGAGTGCCCCGGCGACGCGACCCGCAGCGCCTGCGCGTCCGGGCAGGAGCCCGCCAGCCGTCAGGAGCAGCCCGATTCCTGCGACCACGAGGAAGCGATCGGCCGCCTCCTCGTGGGTCTCGATGTAGCGTTCGGCGACGACGCGCTCGACTCGCTCCTCCTCCTGCTCTCCCGTTTCGAGGGCGAGCCAGCCGCTCCCCAGGAGCAGGAGCTGGAGCAGCACGACCCCCGCCCAGATGCGGGCGGGGAGGAGCCCCTTGAAGATCAGAAAGATGCCGGCCAGGGCGAAGCCTGGAACGAGCACCGCCAGAGCGATCGGCAGGTGGACGACGGCGGGGTGGAGCGGATCGGGCATCATGGCGTGAATCCTCCGTTCGAGATGATGCGCAAGCTAGGTGCTCGCGCTACGCGGCCCATCCGCCAAACGTCGCAATGGAAGCCGCCCTCCCGTAGGAGAAAGGGTTCGCTCGATGGGTCCGGCGGATGACGGAGGGTGGTTTCGCTGGCTGGCGACGGCTCTGCTGAGCGCGATCGCCCTGGGCGGAACGGCCGACCTCCTCCTGGACCAGCCGGCGACGCTCTGGAGCTTCCACGTCCTGTTCGAGATTGCGCTCCTGGGGCTCTCGCTCGGGGCCGTTGCCTATCTCTGGCTCGGCTGGCGAGACGCCGGTCGCATGCTGGAGCGGACGCGGCGCGAGCTGGAAGCGCGCGGTGCGGAACACGCCGCCTGGCGCGCCCGCGCCGAGAAGCTCCTGCGGGGGCTCGGCGAGGAGATCGACCGTCAGCTACGCGAGTGGGATCTCACGCCGGCGGAGCGCGACACGGCGCTGCTGCTGCTCAAGGGATACGGCCACAAGGAGATCGCCGCATTCCAGGAGAAGAGCGAGCGGACGGTGCGCCAGCACGCCGTGGCCGTGTACCGGAAGTCCGGCCTCTCGGGTCGTGCCGAGCTTGCCGCCTTCTTCCTCGAGGATCTCCTTCTACCGGCGCCTCGCGGACCGGAATCGTCGAGCCCCGAGCAGTAGCGCCACCACCGCCTCGAGAACGTCTGCCAGCTCCAGACTCGCTGCGTAGCTTCCGGTCGAGATCCGGGAGAAGCTCGGGCTGCTGCCCAGGAAGGGCACGTGGTCGTGCGTCGCGCGCTAGCGGGAGGGAGGAGCCCCTCCGAGCGCTGTCACCGATTCACGAGACGGTAGGTCTCACCTCTCGTCTCGCCACAGGCAATCTCGCAGCGCGCGGGAGGCGCCGCTGGCCGCGATCGCCGCGCGCGCGCGCTCCATCCGCGCATGAGACGCGCGCACCTGCGCGGCTCCGGGGCCCGGCACGGCGGCGCGCTTGCGGCGCTTCGCCCGCGCCGGCGGCCCGCCCGCGGACATCGCGAGCGTGGACTCCACTCTCGCGTGCAGCGACGGATCGAGCGTCAGGTGGAAGACCAGCTCGTCGTGCACGCGGTCGATCTGCGCGCGTGGGGCGCTCCCGAGCAGCTCTTGCAGCCCGGCGCGTGCAGCGGACGGTTCGACGCGCGGGAAGAGCGTCGCCAGACGATCGACCGGATCGAGCGGGCGCGTCCGCGCGCGCCGCTTCCGCGCCGCTGCCAGCGCCGCTGCGCCGGGCAGCGGGGCGCGCAGTAGCCGCTCCGCGTCCACGGCGCCGCTGCCGAAGCCTTCCGGCAGCGAGAGATCCGTGCGACAGGTGCTCTGGAGCAGGCTCGCGAAGACTTCGGGCAGCGCCGCACCCGGGTATCGCACGAGCAGGTTCTCGCGCCCGTGGTAGGAGAGCCAGAGGGCGGCGACGCCGGCCACCGTCGCGACCGCGTACGACGTACCGTCGCTCGGACCGACGCGCGGCTGTGTGGTCAGCCCGTTCGGGCCTCGCTCCCAGTAGGCGCGATAGACGTTCTGACCCGGCCCGGTGACATCCACCTCGTCGCCGCGGGAGGAGCCCGACCACGGCTCGCCGCGCTCGTTGCAGGCGGCGACGGCGACCACCTCGCGATAGCGCGCGGGCCAGACGACGAGGCGCACGTAGTTGCCCGCGGCCGCCAGCACGATGATGCCCTTGGCCACCGCGCGCTGGACCGCGTCGTGCAGCGATTCGCTCGGCAGGCCGCCCAGGCTGATCGAGATCACGTGGCAGTCGCTCGCCACGGCGTGCTGGATCGCGTCGCGCAGGTTGCGCTGCGACACCTGGACGACGCTCTTCGAGACGCGCAGCGGCACGAGCCGCGCCGCCGGCGCGATGCCGGTCACGTGCCGCTCGTAGCCGACGCCCTCGGCGCCGCGTGGGCTCACGATCACGCTGCTCGTCCCTGTTCCGTGTCCGGGATTCAGCAGCGCTCCGTCCGCCAGCGGATCGACCGCCGATTCGTCATCGTCGACGAAATCGTGGTCGGCCTCCTGGTCGATCTGGCCCAGCGGCAGCTCGGGATGGAGTGTGTAGCCGGTGTCGGGGTGCGCGATGCGGATGCCCTCGCCGTACTCGATGCCTCTGGCGTCCAGCAGCTTCCACGCCGCGTCGGCGCGCACGAACTCGATGCTCCACTCGGAGTTCGCGGGTGCGCTCGCGAGCAGCGCCGGCTTGCTGGCGCGCAGCAGGCGTCCGAGCCGGGCGGCGATGATCTCCTGGCGGCCCTCGTCGTCGGGGAGCTGAGCCTCGAAGAGCGGCTCCGCCCGCTGGACACCCGCCGCGGCGCGGAGCCGATCGCTGAGCTCCCACGCGCTCCGCGCATCCACCGCCGCGCGCGGCACCAGGTCGAAGTCGCCGGCCGCGCCGGCGACGGCGACGGCCTTCCAGCCGGATCCGAGGACGCGATTCGCGAGCGCCTGCGCGGCGCGCTCGCTGGCGCGGCCCCGCGCCAGCCGCACCGCGATGCTCTCGAGCCTGGGCGGCTGCGCGGCGGCGCCGACCACGTCGGCCAGCGGCGCCAGAGGCGCAGCGTTGCGCTGATAGCGCACGCCACGCCGCGCGAGGCCTGCGCGCCGCTTGATCGCGTTGCGCTTGCGGGCGCGCTCGCTCGGCTCATAGAAGCGATCGTCGCCGGCTTCGGGATCGAAGTATCCGATGTATCCGCCTTCCGCGACGCCGAACGACGCGAGCATCGGGCCGCGCTGGCGCGCGCCCAGGAAGTCGTTGCGGCTGCCGTCCTCGTCGCCGTTGGTGAAGTACAGGGGCAGCACGAAGTTCGAGACGCGCACGCCGTCGATCGCGTAGGTCTGCGTCTGCACCGCGTCGCAGGCCTCGTACCAGTGGAAGACCTCGCGCGTCGGGTCCTCGGGGTGCGGGCCCTTCGCGAGCAGGTTCGCCTCCGGGTCGAGCACCAGCTCGAGCACTTCGTGCGAGAGCGTGACGCTCCAAGGCTCGTCGAGGCTCTTCGACAGCTCCGTGAACACGAAGCCGTAGGGGATGCCGCGGTGGTTGAGCTCGTGGTAGCCGAGCGCATCCTCCGAATCCTCCGGGCAGTCGCAGAGATAGATCACGGCTTCGCCGCGGATGTCGGAGGCGTGCTCCGGCACGGGCGCTTTCGCCGATCGGCCCTCCAGGCGGAGGCGCCCACCGCGGCCCCAGTAGGGCTCGAAGTCTTCGCGCAGCTGGCGGTTGATCGCGCGGATCGCCGCCTGGAGCTTCGCGTCCAGGATGCCGGCCGAGTGATTGACGATCGAGATCAGCATGTGGCTCCGCCTCCTCGCTGGCTTCGGGACGCCGGAAAGCGCGCCGCCAGCCGCTTCGCGATCGCGACGTACACGTCGCGGATCTGCTCCTCGAGCGCCCGGCGCTGCGCGCCGTCGCGCTCCGGCGACGGGATGAAGGGACGCGACAGCTCGTCCGGATCGCACCAGCCGATCTGGTTCAGGTGGTCGGCGTCGAGCCGGCCCTGGTAGCAGCTCGGCCGCCAGCGCGCCGAATACAGGGGAACCAGTCCGTCGTTCGCGCCGCCGTCGTGGGCGCGGTCGCGCTCGTGGATGACGAGCCAGGCGAACTTGAGCGGCGCGAAGGTGCGCAGGAACGGCTGCGCGCCCGCGTAGGTCTGGAACAGCACGCCGCACGATTCCTCGAAGCTGCGCACGCGCGCGTCGAACTCCTGGCAGGCTGCGGTCGACAGATCGCGGAAGCCGTCGACCCCGTCGATGCCGATGGCGTCGAGAACACGCAGCAGCTCGTCGCCGAGCTCGAGGCCCCAATCGGCGAAGCTGGTGCCGAAGTGCGGAGTTCCGATCGTGGTGATCGATGCGACGCGCTCGACGGCACCCGCAGCGCGGAAGCCGTACAGCATGTGGCGCGCGTCGAGCCCTCCCATGCTGTGCGCGATGATGTGGACAGGACCTTCGAGGGTGCGCACGTAGTTCCAGAGATCGCGCGCGCGCACCTCCACGCCGGCAGCCCACGTCACGATCGGCTGGTGCACCTGGAAGTGGTAGCCGTCGACCGCCTCGAGCGTGCTGCGGATGCGGCGGAAGTAGTGCGTGCCGTCGGCGATCGGGCCCGCCGCGTCGGGATCGAGCCTGCGCAGCAGCACGTCGAAGCGAGCGATCCCGTGCGCCAGCACGATCGGATGGGTCGTATCCACCTAGGCTCCCGATCGGCGGAGATCCGGCCGCTGGACGCTGGTCGGATCGTTGCGGTCGTGGCGCCACACCGGATGGTGGAAGTGGA
>DASUFZ010000242.1:0-11961 GCA_036274295.1 Myxococcota bacterium | reverse complement strand
GGCGCCGTCGGGAGCAGTCTGGGAGTGGAACGAGCCGAGCGAGACCGAGAGCGTCCGGGGCGACGCGCTCGACTTCTGCCTCGTCGTCGTGCAGGGGCGGAATGTGGCGGACACGGCGCTCCAGGTGACCGGGCCGGTGGCAACGCGCTGGATGTCGATCGCGCAGTGCTTCGCGGGACCCCCGGTCGATCCGCCCGAGCCGGGCGAGCGCTCCGCCTCACGCACCTGAGTCCAGAACGGGGCGGAATCCCGGCTTTTCCTGCGCGGATCGCGCCACACGCGCCCGCTCGATGCCACTCCTTTCTGGGAGGGGCGGCTCGATCGAGGGCACCGTGAGAATCCTCTATCTCGGGACGGTTTCCGGTACCTCCCTCCATCGCAGAACCGCTCTCCAGCGCCTCGGCCACCGGGTCCGCCACATCGATCCCGAGGCGACGCTGCCGAAGGACTACCTGCGGGCGAAGTTCCGCTACGAGTCGGGTGCGCTCCTCAGCGAATGGCGCGTCGCGCGCGACGTGCTGGCGCAGGTCGAGGGCGAAGCATTCGATCTCGTGTGGGTCGACCACGGGCGCTGCGTCGGCCCCGCCCTGATCGACGCGCTGCGCCGGCGCTTCGGCCCCGTCCTGAACCTGAACGTCGACGATCCGTACGGCTGGCGCGACCGCCTGTCGTGGCTCCTCTACCGCAAGGCGGTGCCGCACTACGACCTGATCGTCGTCGTGCGGAAGCCCAACATCGAAGAAGCGCGAGCGCTCGGCGCGCGCAACGTGATGCAGGTCTGGCGCGCGGCGGACGAGGTCGCACACGCGCCGCGGACGCCCACCTTCGCCGAGCGCAAGAAGTACGGCAGCGAAGTGGTGTTCGTGGGCACGCACTTCCCCGAGCGCGGGCCCTTCCTCGCCGAGCTGGTGCAGCGCGGCGTGCCGCTCTCGATCTTCGGTGACCGCTGGCAGGACTCACGCGAGTGGTCGCTGCTCGAGCGACACTGGCGCGGTCCGGGCTCGCGCAGCGACGACGAGTACGCGCGGATGGTGCAGTGCGCGAAGGTCGTGCTCGGCCTGCTCTCCAAGGGCAACCGCGATCTCCACACGACGCGCAGCGCCGAGGTGCCGCTGCTCGGCGCCGCCTTCTGCGCCGAGCGAACGCCGGAGCACGACGCGCTCTACCTCGACGGCAAGGAGGCGCTCTTCTGGGACGACGCCGTGGAGTGCGCGGCGGCCTGCGACGCCCTGCTGAAGGACGTCGCGTATCGCCGCTCGGTCGCCGCCGCGGGCCGCGCGCGCTGCCTCGCCAACGGGACGCTCAACGAGCGGATCGCCGAGCAGGTACTGGCGCGCATCGCGCAGATCGGCGTCACGAGGCGCCTGGCGGCGTAGAAGCCGCAGCCGCCGACGTTCCCCTCCCCGGCCTTCGAAGTAGTCCTACGAACCCCGTAGAATCCTCGGCTCAGGAGGGGTCCCATGCACGATCTGGTGATCCGTGGCGGCAAGCTGGTGGACGGCACGGGCGCGCCCGCGCGCGAAGCCGACGTCGCGGTCGAGGGCACGCGCATCGCGGCCGTCGGCACGGACCTCGGTCCCGCGCGCCGCGAGCTCGACGCGAGGGGCCAGCTGGTGACGCCTGGCTGGGTCGACATCCACACCCACTACGACGGCCAGGTCACCTGGGATCCCTATCTCACGCCCTCCGGCTGGAATGGCGTCACGACGGTGGTCATGGGCAACTGCGGCGTCGGCTTCGCGCCGGTGCGCCCGGGCAAGCAGGACTACCTCATCCAGCTGATGGAGGGCGTCGAGGACATCCCGGGCACCGCGCTCGCCGCCGGCATCCGCTGGGAGTGGGAGAGCTTTCCGGAGTACCTCGACGCGCTGGAGCGCATGCCGCGCGCGCTCGACGTCGCGGCGCAGGTGCCGCACGGCGCGGTGCGCACCTACGTGATGGGCGAGCGCGGCGCGAAGAACGAGAAGGCCACGCCCGAGGAGATCGCGGCGATGGCGGCGCTGGTGCGCGACGCGCTACGCGCGGGCGCGCTCGGCTTCACGACCTCGCGCACGATCCTGCACCGCGCGAAGGACGGCGAAGTCGTGCCGGGCACGACCGCCGGCGACGACGAGCTCTTCGGCATCGGGCGCGCGCTAGGTGAAGTGGGTCACGGCGTGCTCGAGGTCGCGAGCGATCTCGCGCCCGAGGGCAAGGAGCTCGGCTGGATGCGCCAGCTCGCGCGCGAGACCGGGCGTCCCGTCACGTTCGCGTGTCTGCAGAGCCCCGTCGATCCCGATCAGTGGCGCCGGCTGCTGGCGGTGGTCGACGAGGACGCGGCGCTCGGCGGCCACCTGACGCCGCAGGTCGCGCAGCGCCCGGCCGGCCTGCTGCTCGGCTTCGAGACGACGGTGAACCCGTTCCTCTTCAAGCCCTCGTTCCAGAAGCTGCTCGGCCTGCCGCGCGCCGAGCTGCGCCGGCGGCTGGCGGATCCCAGCGTGCGCGCGGCCATCCTCTCCGAGCCGAATCCCGATCTCTCGGCCCTGCCGGCGCTCGCCCTGCTGCTGACGAACGGATGGCACACGATGTATCCGCTCGGCGATCCGCCCCAGTACGAGCCCGGTCCGGAGCGCAGCATCGCGGCGCTGGCGAAGCAGAACGGCTGCCGGCCCGAGGAGCTCGCCTACGACCTGATGCTCGAGCGCGACGTGCAGGGGCTGCTCTATCTGCCGATCCTCGGCTACGCGAACGGCAGCCTCGAGGCGATCCGCGAGATGATGCTCCACCCGCGGGCGGTCTTCGGCCTCTCGGACGGCGGCGCGCACTGCGGCGCGATCTGCGACGCCAGCATGCCGACGTTCCTGCTGACGCACTGGGTGCGCGACCGCTCGCGCGGCGCGCGCATTCCGCTCGAGCAGGTCGTCGCGAGCCAGACGCGGCGCACGGCCGAGTTCTACGGCCTGTGCGATCGGGGCGCGGTCCAGCCGGGCCTCCAGGCCGACCTCAACGTGATCGACTTCGAGCGCCTGCACATCTTTGCCCCCGAGATGGTCTTCGACCTGCCGGCCAACGGGCGGCGCCTGATCCAGCGCGTGGAGGGCTACCGCTACACCGTCCAGCGTGGAGCGGTCACCTACGAGGACGGCAAGCCGACGGGCGCCCTGCCCGGCCGGCTGGTGCGCGGCCCGCAGCGCGCGTAGCACCGCAGGTCTGGCGAAGCTGCGCCGGCGCGCGACGTTCGAGGCATGAGCGGCCCGCAGATCCGCGTGGACGGGCTCGGCATGCGCTACGGCGCGCGCCGCGCCCTGGACCACGTGTCCTTCGAGGTCGCCGCGGGTGAGATCGCGGGCCTGCTCGGACCGAACGGCGCGGGCAAGACGACCGCGCTCTCGGTCCTGGCGGGACTCTTCCCGCCCGGCGAGGGCACCGTCGCGGTGGGCGGCTTCGACATCGTTGCCGCGCGCGCGGACGCGCAGCGCGTGACCGGCTTCGTGCCGCAGCGGCTCGCGCTGTATCCGAGCCTCAGCGCGCACGAGAACCTCGTCTTCTTCGGCCGCGCGGCCGGCCTCTCGCGCGCGCAGGTGCGCGACGCCGTAGAGCGCGCGCTCGAGGTGGCCGGCCTGACGGAGCGCCGCCGCGAGCTCGTCGGAACCTTCTCCGGCGGCATGCGCCGACGCCTCAACCTCGTGTGCGCGATGCTGCACGCGCCCCGCGTCCTGCTCCTCGACGAGGCGACGGTCGGCGTCGACCCGCAATCGCGCGAGCGCATCTTCGACGCGGTGCGCGCGGAGGCTGCGCGCGGCGTCACCGTGCTGTGGAGCACGCACCAGATCGAGGAGGCGGAGCGGCTGTGCGACCGCGTGATCCTGCTCGACGCCGGCCGCGTCGTCGCCGACGACGTGCCCGCCGCGCTCGTGCAGCGCGCGGGCACGGCGCTGCGCGTCGACCTGGTGACGCGTGAGCCGCTGCCGGCCGGCTGGGAGCGCGACGTTCCCGGAGCAGGCCCCTGCGAGCCGGTGCCCGAGGACGCCGCCGCCGCCGCCCGCGGCGCGCTCGTGCGCGTGCGGCTCGACGAGATCGGCGCGGCGGCGCGCGTGGTCGAGCGCGCGACCTCGCTCGGGCGCGAGGTGCTCGAGCTCGAGGTCCACCGCCCGGACCTCCAGGACGCCTTCATCGCGCTCACCGGGCGCGGCCTGCGCGACTGACCCGTGCGCGCACTCGGCTCCGTCGTCGCGAAGGATCTGCGCCTGCTCGTGCGCGACCGCGCGGGCCTCGTCTTCCTGGCGGTAGCACCGATCGTGGTCATCACGGTCGCGGGCCTCTCGCTCTCGACCCTCTATGGCGCGGAGCCGAGCGGGCAGACGGCCTACGACCTGCCCGTCGCGGACGAGGACGGCAGCGCCGCGTCGCGCGAGATCGTCGAGCGCCTCGGCGCGGCGCCGGACCTGCGCGTCGCCGTGGTGGCCGACCGCGCGGCGGCGGAGGCCCTGGTGCGCGACGCCAAGCGCGCGGGCACCGCGCTGGTGATCCCTGCCGGCACGGACGCCGCGCTGCGCGAGGGACGCACCGCGGAGCTCCTGCTCGTCACGGATCCGGTGAAGTACCTGGAGCGCGTGCACGTGCAGCTCGCGCTCGGGCGCGTGCGCGACGCCATGCTCGAGGCGCGCGGCGAGGAGGCGCGGCGCGACGCCGACGACGGGATCGCATCGCTGCGCGCGCAGCTCGAGGACGCGCGCGCCTCGCTCACGGCGGCGCAGCAGGAGCTCGCTTCGGCCGCGCAGGAGGCGCAGAGGCGCCGCGCCGTCGCCGAGGCACGCCTGCAACGAGACGAGGACCACGCGCGCGAGGCGCTGCGCGCGCGCCTCACCACGGAGCTCGACGCCGCCGGCGCGCGCGCCGAGCAGCAGGTCTCGCAGCAGGTCGAGAGCGTGCGCGAGCCGCTCGCGCGCTGGCTCTCCGCGCTCGGCGCCAGCCGCGACGCCTTCGCGCAGTGGCTCCACGAGCTGGAGCAGCTCGCGGGAGCGCGCGCCGACCGCATTCCCCCGCCGCCGAGCTTCCCGGAGCCGCCGCCCGAGCTGACGCGCTTCCTCGACCGCGGCGTCGCCCTCGACGTCGCGCGGCCGGAGGTGCCCGAGCTGCCGCCGCTCCCGCGCATCGAGCTGCCGCCGCTGCCCGAGCCGCCCGCGCTCGCGCTGCCGGCGCTGAGCCTGCCCGAGCTGCCGTCCGCACCGGGCTCGCTTCGCCTCGTCGAGCGCGGCATCTCGGGCGCCAGCTCCACCGTCAACACCTTCGACCAGAACGTGCCCGGCTTCAGCGTGACCTTCCTGCTGCTCGGCATGCTTCTCGGCGTCTCGCTCGGCCTGCTCGACGAGCGCGACTGGGGGACGTTCGACCGCCTGCGCAGCCTGCCGATCGGACTCGCCACGGTGCTGACCGGCAAGCTGCTGTCGCGCTTCTGCGTCGGCGTCGCGCAGATGATCGTGCTCTTCGCCGTCGGGCGTGCCGCCTTCGCGATCTCGCTCGGCCCGCAGCCGCTCGCCCTGCTGCTCCCGATCACCGGCATCGCCTTCGCCGGGGCGGCCTTCGGGCTGCTCGTCGCGGCGGTGGCGCCGAGCCGGGATTCGGTGCTGCCGGTCGGCTCGGCCGTCGCCATCACCATGGCGGCGATCGGCGGCTGCTGGTGGCCGATCGATCTCGAGCCGCGCTGGATACGTCAGGTCGCCCTGTGGCTGCCGACGCGCTGGGCCATGGAGGCCTTCAACGACCTGATGATGCGCCAGCGCACGGTGTCGGCGGCGCTCGTGCCGACGGCCGTGCTGCTCGCGTTCGGGCTCGCCTTCCTCGTCGCCGGCCTCGCGCTCTTCCGGCGCCGTCTCGCGACGCCGCCCACCTCGTAGCCGATTCCCTGCTGGATCGGCTCGCGGAGCTTGTACTCTGTCGCCCCTCGAAGTGCCACGAGAGGGGATCCCTTGCAGCGAACGATTCTCGCCACGTTGATCGCGCTCTGCGCGGTCCTGCTCGCGCAGACCGCTCCGGTGAAGCTGCCGCCGCAGGTGCAGACGCGCGACTCGCAGGCCGCGATGACGCCCGCGGCGGCGCGCGTGCGGCTCGAGGAGGGAAACGCCCGCTTCGTCGCGAATGCGATGAGGCCGCGCGACTGGACCGCCAAGGTCGTCGCCACCGCGTCGGGTCAGTACCCCTTCGCCGCGGTGCTCGGCTGCATGGACTCGCGCGCGCCGATCGAGATCGCCTTCGACCAGGGCCTCGGCGACGTCTTCGGCGTGCGCGTCGCGGGCAACGTCGTCAACGACGACGAGCTCGGCAGCCTCGAGTACGCCGTCAAGGTCGGCGCGAAGCTGATCGTCGTGCTCGGTCACACGAGCTGCGGCGCCGTCAAGGGCGCGATCGACGGCGTCGAGATGGGAAACCTCACGGGCCTGCTGGCGAAGATCCAGCCGGCCGTCGCGAAGGCCGACTGCCACGATTCGCACGACGACGCCTGCGTGACGAAGGTCGCCGTCGAGAACGTGCGCCTCGCCCTCTCGCAGATCCGCGAGCGCAGCCCGTATCTCGCCGAGCAGATCGACGCCGGGACGGTCGGCCTCGTCGGCGCCCTCTACGACGTGGGCAGCGGCAAGGTCGCGTTCCTCGAGCCCTGAAGCGGACTAGCCTGCAAGGCCCGCCGTGCGCTCGCGCTGACCCGCGATCTCCCGGAACGACGGCTCGCTTCCCGCCTCTTCGTGGACCTCCAGGCGCTCGACGACGTCCTTCACGCCGCGCACGCCGCGGATCCGCTCCACCAGCTCCTCCGCCTCCGTGGCGAGCACGGGGCCGGTGATCTCGACGCAGCCGCGCGTCGCGCTCACCCGCAGCGCGCCCGGATGCGAGACGATCCGGCCGATCTGCGCGCGGATGCGCTCCTCGATGATGGCGTCGGAGACAGAGCCCTCCGAGAGACGCGCACGCAGCTCGTGAATGCGCCCGCGCATGCGCGAGCTCGTGTCGAGCAGGCGGCCGCGCGTCCGTGTGCCGAGGCTGCGCGTGCGCGCGCCGAGCGTCTTCGCGGCGGACGTCGTGCGGTCGCGGATCGCGGCCCGCCGCGCCGCGCCGCGCGCCGGGTCGAAGAGCGCGAGCCCGACGCTCGCGAGGCCGGCCCCCAACGCGAGCCAGCCGAGGAAGCCGAAGCGCTCCGATGCAGAGCGACGACGAGAGAATCGACGCATCGCGATGTCCTCCTCGGACGCGAGTGGGCTGCAATCGCCATGCCTGCCGGGCGCGCAATGCCTGGCCGGGGAGAGCCCGAACGGAAACGGTTTGTAGAAAGCCGCTCCTGACCTGGCCCGCTAAGGTCGTCCGCATGCCCGAAGCCGGCCGCTCCGTCATCGAGACGCGCTCCGCCCAGATGTTTCCGCAGCTCTCGCCGCGCGAGATCGAGCGCCTGCGGCATTTCGGCGAATCACGCACCTATGCAGACGGCGAGCGCGTGATCGCGACGGGCGAGATCAGTCCGGGCCTGTTCGTCATCCTCGCGGGCGAGATCGCGGTCACGCAGCGCAGCGCGCTCGGCTACGAGGAATCGATCGTCACGCACGGGCCCGGCTCGTTCATGGGCGAGCTGAACCAGCTCTCCGGGCGGCCCTCGCTGGTGGACGCGACGGCCGTGCGCGAGGTCGAGACGTTCGTGATCCCGCCGCCGCGCCTGCGCGACGTGCTCGTCGCGGAGGCCGAGCTCGGCGAGCGCATCATGCGCGCGCTGATCCTGCGACGCGTGGGCCTGCTCCAGGGTGGCATCGCGGGTCCGCTGCTCGTCGGGCGCGCGGGCGATGCCGGCACCTTGCGCCTGGCCGGCTTCCTCTCGCGCAACGGCCAGCCGCACCAATCGCTCGATCCCGACACCGACCACTGTGCCCGCACCTTGATCGAGCGCTTCCACGTCGAGCCGTCGCAGCTGCCGATCGTGCTCTGCACCAACGGGAACCTGCTGAAGAGCCCGAGCGAGACGGAGCTGGCGCACTGCCTCGGCCTGGTCCGCCCGATCGATGCGTCCCGCGTCTACGACGCCGCGATCATCGGCGCGGGTCCCGCCGGCCTCGCCGCGGCGGTGTACGCCGCCTCCGAGGGGCTCTCCGTGCTCGTTCTCGATTGCCGCTCCTTCGGCGGCCAGGCGGGCGCGTCGGCGCGCATCGAGAACTACATGGGCTTCCCGACCGGCATCTCCGGCATGGCGCTGATGGCGCGCGCCTTCAACCAGGCGGAGAAGTTCGGCGCCGAGATGGCGATCCCGGACGAAGCCGTCAATCTCGAGTGTCATCCCGACTCGGACGAGGCGCGCTTCCAGCTCTCGCTCGCGAACCAGGAGAAGGTCAGCGCGCGCACCGTCGTGATCGCGAGCGGCGCGCGCTACCGCCGTCTCGATGTCCCCCACCTCGCCGAATTCGAGGGCACGACCGTCCACTACTGGGCGTCGCCGCTCGAGTCGCGCCTGTGCGCCGATGCCGAAGTCGCGCTGGTCGGCGCCGGGAACTCGGCCGGCCAGGCCGTCGTGTATCTCGCGGAGCAGGCCAAGCGGGTCACGCTGCTGGTGCGCGGCACCAGCCTCGACGCGACGATGTCGCGCTACCTCGTCGAGCGCATCACGGCGCTGCCGAACGTGCGCGTGCACCTGAGCTGCGAGGTGACGGCGCTCGAGGGAAGCGGCGGCCACCTGGAGGCGCTGCGCTGGCGCGCGCGCGACGGGCGCGAAGCGCGCATCGCGGCCTCCCAGCTCTTCCTCTTCATCGGCGCCGAGCCGAACACCGACTGGCTGCGCCCGAGCGGCATCGCGCTCGATGCGAAGGGCTTCGTGCGCACGGGCCCCGACGCCGGATCCGGCGAGCGCCACGCGCTCGAGACGAGCCGCGCCGGCGTCTTCGCGATCGGCGACGTGCGCTGCGGGTCCGTCAAGCGCGTCGCCGCCTCGGTCGGAGAAGGCGCGCAAGTGGTGGCCGCGCTGCACGCGTGCCTCGCGCGCATGCAGAGCGCCTGATGCCGGAGACCTGCGCGCACGCGGCGAGCATCGTCCCCGTGACGCCGAGCGCGCGCGGCTGCGAGGAGTGCCTGAAGATCCACTCGCGCTGGGTGCACCTGCGCTTGTGCAGGACCTGCGGCCACGTCGGCTGCTGCGACAGCTCGCCGCATCGCCACGCCACGAAGCACTTCCACGCGACGGCTCATCCGATCATCGAGGGCTACGACCCGCCCGAGGGCTGGGGCTGGTGCTACGTCGACGAGGTGATGCTCGATCTCGGCGACGACACCACGCCGCAGCTCGGTCCGATTCCTCACTACGTGTGAAGGAGCAGGAGATGGTGGACATCACGCGACGCCAGCTGATCGAGAGCGCCGCCTGGGTCGGCGCCGGCGCATTCGCAACCAGCCTCGGCGGACGCGCCATGGCCGAGGAAGCGCCGGCGCCGCGACCGCCTGCCTTCCGCGGCGAGCACGCCGTGGTCCCGTTGCCGTTCGACCCGACGAAGCTGAAGGGCCTCTCGGAGAAGCTCCTCGTCTCGCATCACGACAACAACTACGCGGGCGCGGTGAAGCGGCTGAACGGGATCCAGCAGCAGCTCGGCTCGCTCCCCGCCGACGCGCCGCCCTACCAGTACGGATCGCTCAAGCGCGAGGAGCTGATCGCGTCGAACTCGAAGCACCTGCACGAGCTCTACTTCGCGAATCTCGGCGGCAACGGCCGCGCCGACGGAGCGGCGGCGAGCCTGCTCCAGGCCGAGTACGGCTCGCTCGGGGCGTGGGAGCAGGACTTCCGGCAGACGGTGCTCTCCCTCGGCGGCGGCTCGGGCTGGGTCATCGTCGCGTACGACCGCGCGAGCGGGTCGCTGCACAACTGGTGGTCGTGGGATCACAGCAACCAGGTCGCGGGCGGCGAGCCCGTGCTCGTGCTCGACGTCTACGAGCACGCCTACGCGATCGATTACGGCGCGGCGACGAAGGCCTATCTCGACGCCTTCATGACGAACGTGCAGTGGGACGAGGTGAATCGCCGGGTCGAGGCCGCGCGGGGGAGGAAGGCCCAGGCGTAGGATGCGCGCGCTCCTCCTCGCGCTCCTCTCCGCCCTGCTCTTCGGCGCCTCCACGCCCGCCAGCAAGCTGCTCCTCGGCTCGCTCGAGCCGTTCCAGCTCGCGGGACTCCTCTACCTCGGCGCCGCGCTCGCGATGCTGCCGGTCGCGGCGCTCCAGCACCGGAGCGGGACGCGCTTCCGCCTGGATCGGGCGAACGCCGCACGTCTCGCTGGCGCGGTCCTCTTCGGCGGCGTGCTCGGCCCCGTGCTCCTGCTCGTCGCGCTGCGCTGGACCCTCGCCGGCTCCGTCTCGTTGCTCCTGAACCTCGAGATGGTCGCGACGGCGGTGCTCGGCGTGTGGCTCTTCCGCGAGCATCTCGGCAGAACGGGCTGGGCGGGCGTCGGCTGTGCCGTCGCGGCGGGAGCGATCCTCGCAGGCGGCGGCGGCTGGCCCGGGGTCTACGCCGCGCTGCTCGTCGCCGCGGCCTGCCTCTGCTGGGGCGTCGACAATCAGCTCACCGCCTCGATCGACGGCATCACGCCGGCGCAGGCCACGCTCGTGAAGGGCGCCGTGGCGGGCGCGGCCAATCTCGCGATCGGGCTCGCGGTCGCGCCCCTGCACGCGCCATCCGCCGTGCTGGCCACCGCGCTCGCTGTCGGCGCGCTCTCGTACGGCGCCAGCATCGCGCTCTACGTCGCGTCGGCACAGGAGCTCGGCGCGACGCGCGCGCAGGCGATCTTCGCGAGCGCGCCGTTCGTCGGCGCTGCGCTCTCCTTCGCCTGGCTGGGAGAGCCCGTCGGGAGCGCGCACGCGCTGGCTGCCGTCCTTCTGATCGCCTCGGTCGCTGCGCTGCTCTCGAGCCGCCACGGGCACGCGCACGTCCACGAGGCAGTCGTGCACGTGCACAGCCACCGCCACGACGACGGGCACCATCTCCACGCGCACCCGGAGCTGCCGCCGGGAATCCGTCACAGCCACGCGCACCGCCATGCGCGTCTCGTGCACGCGCACCCGCACTGGCCGGATCTCCATCACCGCCACGAGCACGGCTCGTCGCAGCCGCCGCCTTCCTAGTTGCGCGGAGCGCGCACGCAGGCGAGCACGCCGCTCGCGAGCACCAGCGCGCCGGCGAGCCCGAGGAAGGGCGTGCGGAAGCTCCCCGTCGCGACCTCCGCCATGCCGACGAGCGGAGCCGTGGCGACGAGGAACGGCAGGCCGAGCATCGCATGCAGGCCGCTCACGCGGCCGATCGCATCGCGGCCGAAGCAGCGGCCTTGCAGCACGGCCGGCAGCGGCAGGAAGCCGCCGCCGCCGAGACCGAGCGGCGCTGCCGCCGCGAGCAGCGCGGCATAGCTCGCCTGTGTCGCCACCATCGCCCAGCCGAGCGCGTGCACCCAGAGCGCGGCGACGACGACGCCGCGCGCATCGAAGCGATCGATCGCCCAGCCCGCCGCGAGCTTGCCGAGAATGCCGAAGGCGGCGACGAGCGACGGCAGCAGCGCGGCCTGCGTGCGCTCGATGCCGAGCTTCTCCAGGTGGCGCACCAGGAACAGGGTCGAGACCGAGACGGAGAGCGCCAGGCCGGCGCCGAGGCCGATCGCCCAGAAGTTCCGGCCGCGCAGCCAGCCGCGGAGCTCGGACGCTGCTGGCGCGCGCGTCATTTCCGCGGGCGCCGGCTGCGGCGCGACCGCGAGACCGTCCGGGGTCTGGCCGACGTCTTCGGGCCGCTTCACGGCGAACAGCGCGATGGCGGGCGCCGCGAGCAGCGCCGCACTCCCCGCCAGCGCGATGAGCGCCGTGCGCCAGCCGAGAGCGTCGACGAGCGCCGCCATCGCGATCGGCACGATCAGCGCGCCGATGCTGCCGCCGACCGCCGCACGCCCGAGCGCGCTGCCGCGCCGCTGCACGAACCAGTTCACCAGCATC
>DASUFZ010000241.1:0-15191 GCA_036274295.1 Myxococcota bacterium | reverse complement strand
GGCCGCGAGCGCGGGGATCGCGTACTGACGGGGGTCAGCGGGTCCGCGCGCGGTACGTCACCACACAGGGGCGTGCCGCGCGCGCGACCGCGCCGATCTGGCGCCGCCGCGGCGCGGCGCTGGTGAAGCGCGGCGTCAGCTCGAAGCGCTCGACGAGCCGGCGCAGCGCCGTGCGGATCGCCGTGATCGAGAAGCGCTGCGCGGGGCAGGCGTGGCGCCCGTGGCCGAAGGTGCTGACGAGCTCGCGGCCCGGAAGCTCCACGTCCTTCGCGAGTCGGCGCCCTTCGTAGTGCGCGGGATCGAAGCGCTCGAGGCCCGGCGCCGCGCTGCGGTTGGTGGCGGCGAGCATGGTCGCGATCAGCACGCCGGGCTCGAGGCGGAACTTCCCCTGCTCGAGCTCCATCGTCAGCGGCTGCATCACGCGCCGCAGGGTCAGCGAGCGTTGATGCATGCGGATCGACTCGCTGGCGCAGCGCTCGAGCAGCGGGTCGTCGCCGGCGGCGACCTGCGCGAGCAGATCGGGGCGCAGCAGCAGGTCGACGAGGGTCCAGGCGAGCGCCGCATAGAGGTTCGACTGCGCGCCCATATGGATCAGCATCACGTCGCGCGCGACGCCGATGCCGCGCGCGGGCTCGGCCTCGTTCGCCCAGGCCGCATCGATCTGATCGAGGAAGTCGCCGCGCGGCGGCGCGCCGCGACGGCCGGCCAGGATCGCGCCCAGCACCTGCTCGATGCCGCGCATCGCGCGCCGCTCGCGCCACTTGCGCGTGGCGTAGGCGCCGAACGCCTGCGCCGGCTGCACGAACGACGACGACGTGTCGAGGCGGTCGAAGAGCGGGATCAGGCGGTCGAGGTTCTCGCGCGCGGCGGCCTCCGGCCCCGCCCAGCAGGCGAGGCCGAGGCGGTGACCGAGGCGGCGCGCGAAGGCGAAGATCTCGAAGCGCCCGCTCGTCCCGAGCTCGGCGAGCTGGCGCGCGACCGCCTCCTCCAGGTGCGCGAGGTAGCCCTCGACCTCCTGGCTGCCGAAGAGATCGTGCGGGCGCGTGCGGCGCCCCGCGACGAGCCCCTGCGGCAGCTTGTGGCGCATCACCAGCTCGTAGGTGGCGAGGCCGAAGCTCGCCTCGCGCTCCGGGAAGGCGTAGAGCGCGCGCACGCCGGCGGGAGACAACACGCAGAAGAGTCGGTAGCCGAAGGCGTCGACGAGGAAGGTGTCGCCGAGGCGCGCGCGCTGCGCGGCGAAGTAGTCGGCGCCCTGCCGCAGCAGCGCCGGGCCCGCGCCGACGAGCGGCCAGCCCGGCGCGGCGGGCGGCAGCGGATCGACCCGCGGAAGCGCCTTCACGCCAGCCCTACCCCACGTCCGCCAGCGCGAGCTTCGCGCCCCAGCGCGCGCGCACCGCGCGCACCAGCTCGGGATCGCGCGCGAGCGCGGGATCGCGCCGCACCGTCTCGAGCGCCGCCTCGCGCGCGACCGAGACGAGCTTGACGTCGCGGGCGAGGTCCGCGATCCGCAAGTCAGGCAGGCGCCCGTGCTGGCGCGTGCCGAGGAACTCGCCCGGGCCGCGGATCTTGAGATCCGCCTCGGCGATCTGGAAGCCGTCCGTCGTCGCGAGCAGCGCCGCGAGGCGCGCCTCGCTGCCCTCGCCGACGCCGCGCGCGACCAGCGCGCAGGTGCCGGGCTTCGAGCCGCGCCCGATGCGGCCGCGGAGCTGGTGGAGCTGGGCCAGGCCGAAGCGCTCGGCGTGCTCGACGATCATCAGGGTCGCGTTCGGGACGTCGACGCCGACCTCGACGACGGTGGTCGAGACGAGCACCTGCGTCTCGCCCGACTCGAAGCGCGCCATCGCAGCCGCGCGCGACGCCGCGTCGAGGCGGCCGTGCACGATGTCGACGCGCATCTTCGGGAAGGCCGCGCGGATGCGCTCGGCGGATTCGGTCGCCGCGCGCAGATCCGTCTTCTCCGACTCCTCGACGAGCGGATACACCACGTAGACCTGCTCGCCGCGCGCGACGGTCTCGCGCAGGAGATCCGCCACCTGGCGGCCCTCGCCCTCGCGGAAGAGCACGGTGCGCACGGGCTGGCGGCCGGGCGGCAGCTCGTCGAGCACCGAGAGATCGAGGTCGCCGTAGAGCGTCAGCGCCAGGGTGCGCGGGATCGGCGTCGCGGTCATCACGAGGGTGTGCGGCTCGTGCTCGGCCTTGCCGCCGAGCGCCGCGCGCTGGAGGACGCCGAAGCGCTGCTGCTCGTCGACGACGACGAGGCCGAGGCTGCGGAACGCCACGCCCGCCTCGAGCAGCGCGTGCGTGCCGACGACGAGGTCGACGCCGCCGGCCGCCAGCTCCGCGCGCACCAGATCCGCATGCGTGCGCGGCGTGGAGGCGGAGAGGCGCTCGATGCGGAGCGGATCCGTCGCGTGCTGCGCCGCGAGCCGCGTGAGCGTGCGCTCGTGCTGCTCGGCCAGCAGCTCGGTCGGCGCCATCAGCGCCGTCTGGTGGCCCGATTCCGCCGCCGCCACGGCGGCGAGGTACGCGATGACGGTCTTGCCGCTGCCGACCTCGCCCTCGAGCAGGCGGTGCATCGGGTGCGGGCGCGCGAGGTCCTGGCGCAGCTCGTGCCACACGCGATGCTGCGCGCCGGTCAGCTCGAAGGGCAGCGCGCGCAGGGCTGCGCGCGCGCGCGGACCGTCGCCGCGAATCGGCACGCTGCGCGCGTGCGTCTTGCCCGCGCGCCGCAGCGCGAGGCCGAGCTCGAGCAGATACAGCTCCTCGAGGATGAGGCGCTCGTGGTGCGGCGTGCGGCGCGCCTGGAGCGCGAGGATGTCGGCATCGGTGTCGGGCGCGTGGATGGCGCGCAGCGCGTCGCCCGGCGCCGGCAGCCCGCGCGCACGCGCCAGCTTCTCGGGCAGCCAGGCCGGCACGAGGTCCGCGTAGTCGGACACGGCGCAGGCGATCGCGCGGCGCAGACCGCGCGGGTGCACGCCCTCCGGCGCGCTGTAGTCCGGCACCACCTCCGCGCGCTCGCCCGGCGCCTCGGCCGCCGGATCGATCTTCTCGACCTCGGGATGCTGGAGCTCCTTCGAGAAGCGGTAGCGCTTCACCTCGCCCGTCACGCGCAGGAGCGCGTCCTTCACGACGATGCGAGCGATGGCCTCGCCGCCCCTGAACCACTTGAGGTTCACCGTGCCGGTCTCGTCGCCGAGCACGGCTTCGAACATGCGGCCCCCGCGGCCGCGGCCGCCGCGCCAGGCGGCGAACCCGCAGCCGAGCACCTTGCCGGAGAACGTGGCCCGCTGGCCGACCTCGAGCGCGCCGATCTTCTGCTCCGAGCGGCGGTCGTCGTAGCGGCTCGGCAGGTGGAAGAGCAACGCCATCACCGAATCGAGCCCCCGCCGCGCCATCACCTCCGCGCGCTTCGGTCCGACGCCCGGCAGCGACGCCGGCGACGCCGCCAGCGCGGCCTCCGCGTACGCGCTCGTCGCGAAGGGAGCGAGACGGCGCAGCGCGCGCTCGACCGCGCGCCGGCGCCCCGCGGCGTCGAGCGGCTTCTCGAAGGCGTCGCGCACGGAGGCGAGCACGCTCCGCACCTCGCGCGGCAGCGCGGCTGTGAGCGCGGCCTCCGCCGCCGCGCGCACGCTCTTCTCGAGGTTCTGCACGCGCTCCAGATGCGCGAAGTCGTCGCGCGCCGCGAACTCGAGCGGCCGGAGCACGGCCTCGAGAGCCGCGAGCCCGGGAGCATGGGTCACGCTCGACCTCCTGAGGGACCTCACCAGAGGCTAAGCGACGAGGCGCCCGTCGGCCTCCACGCGCACGCGCGTCCCCACGAGCTCCTCCACCGTCCCGCGCTGCGCGAGCGCCGGGTCTTCGCTCCAGGCCAGGCTGCGCAGGCCGTCGTCGCGGTCGACGAGCGCGACGGTGCGCGGCGCGGCGCCCGCTTCGCTGACGACGGTGTAGCCGGCGATCTCGCCGGCACCCGCCATCTCCACGGCGACCTCGCGCGGCGCCTCGGCGCGCCGGGCCTCCTCGCTCACGTCCGCGTAGGCGAAGCCCGCCTCGCCCGGCTCCGTCGACCAGAGCGAGACGCCCTGCTTCGTCAGCATGCCCGACACGGCGGTCAGCACGGCGGCGCCGCCGCGCTCGCGCAGCACGGAGGGCATGCGCGCCGCGGCCTGCAACACGAAGTTGTTGAGGGGACCGCCCGCGAAGGCCATGCCGCCCGTCCACGTCGGAACGGGTTCCGCGGCGAGGCCCAGCTCGCGGAGCTGGATGCGCACGGCCGACGGGAAGCAGCTGTAGAGCTCGCGCGCGCCGATCCGATCGGGCGCGAGGCCCGAGAGCGCGAGCGCGCGGCGCCAGGCCGCGCCGAAGCCGGGCGAGCGCGCGAGCGAGGCGCGCGCCACCAGCGGCCGCATGTGGTTCGATTCGGCGACCGCGCGCGGGAAGATCCAGCGGCTCTCGGGGATGCGCGCACGGCGCGCGCGCTCGGCCGAGCAGAACACGAGCCCCGCCGCCTGGTCGACCGTCCACTGCGAGCAGTGGAGCTTCCCGTACGGGAAGGCGAGCCACGGGTTGCGCGCGGGATCGAGCAGCGCGCTCGCGTCGGGACCGCTGCGGTTCCACGCGTCCGGGTTCGCTGCCGCAACCCGTGCGAAGCCGGCGTAGAGCTCCGCGACCTCGCGGCGGTGCGCGTCGATCGGCTGCCTGGCGTCGCGGCGCAGCGCGTTCTCGATCAGCGCGTACTGGGCGACCGGCACGACGAAGCGCCGCGCGATCTCGATGGGATGCACGATCTCCGCGGCCGGCCGCAGGGTGCGGTCCGGCGCGGTGCCGGCCGCCTGCACGCTCAGCCCTTCCTCCGCACCCGCCGCGCGCGCGCGCGACGCGCGATGGCGCGCCTCGCCTCCGGTCACCAGCACCACGTCGGCGCCGTCGCGGATCGCCTCCGCCGCCTCGGCGAAGAGCGCCGTCTGGAGGACGCCGATCTCCGCGCAGAGCGTCTTCGCCTTCGCCGCGCCGAGGCGCTCCGCCACGAGGCGACCCGCGTCGGCATAGCCCCAGAAGCCGCGCGGCACCGCGACGAGCGCCGCCTCGGCGAGCAGGCCGCGGTCGCCGGCGTCGTCGCCCGCGCGCTCGAGCGCGAGGGCCATCAGCGCGCAGGGCTCCTGCGCCCGCGAGAAGTCGTCCTCGCGCTGCGAGGCGACGCCCGCGCCGACGAGGACCGGAGTTCGCGGATCGATCGGCACGCGCTAGAGCCCGTGGATCTCCTGCAAGGAGCGCACGCCGATCGAGCCCGCGCGCAGCGCGCGGATCGCGCCGACGCCGGCGCGCACCGCGGCGGCCGTCGTGAAGTACGGGACGCCGCGCAGCAGCGCGCTGCGCCGCAGGGAGGCGGAGTCGCGCACGGCTGCAGGGTCGCTGGCGACGGTGTTGAAGACGAGGTCCACGTCGCCCGCCTGGATGCGCTGCACCGTGTCGAGCTCGCCGCCCTTGGCGAGCCCGACCTTCGGGACGATCTCGGCACGCACGCCGCGCGTCGCCAGATCCGCAGCCGTGCCCGGGGTGGCCAGCACGCGGAAGCCGAGGTCGGCGAGCTCGCGCACGGCGGCGCCGATCGCCGCGCGATCCTCCGCGCGCACCGAAACGAGCACGCTGCCGCGCTCCGGCAGCGAGTTCCCGGCCTGGATCTGCGCCTTCGCGTAGGCGCGCCCGAAGTCCGAGTCGATGCCCATCACCTCGCCCGTGCTCTTCATCTCGGGACCGAGCAGGGTGTCGGCGCCGGGGAACTTCACGAAGGGAAAGACGGCCTCCTTGACCGAGAAGTGCTTCGGCCAGATCTCCTCGGTGAAGCCGAGCTCGCGCAGGGTCGCGCCGGCCATCACGCGCGCGGCCAGCTTCGCGAGGGGACGCCCGATCGCCTTCGAGACGAACGGCACCGTGCGCGACGCGCGCGGGTTCACCTCGAGCACGTAGACCTGCCCTTCCTTCACGGCGTACTGCACGTTCATCAGGCCGCGCACGCCGAGCGCCGTCGCCAGGCGCCGCGTCGCCTCGGCGATCTCCGCGACGACCTCCTGCGGCAGCGAGTACGGCGGCAGCGAGCAGGCGCTGTCGCCCGAGTGAACGCCCGCCTGCTCGATGTGCTCCATGATGCCGCCGATCACGACGCGCTCGCCGTCGGCGATGGCGTCGACGTCCACCTCGGTGGCGTCGGCGAGGAAGCGGTCGACGAGCACGGGCCGCTCGGGCGACGCCTTCACCGCGTGCTTCATGTACGCGCGCAGCGACGCGACGTCGTGCACGATCTCCATGGCACGCCCGCCGAGCACGTAGGACGGCCGCAGCAGCACCGGGTAGCCGAGGCGCTCCGCGACCCTCTCGGCCTCCTCGGGGCTGCGCGCGATGCCGGCCGGCGGCCGCTCGAGGCGCAGCTCCTCGAGCAGCGCCTCGAAGCGCTCGCGATCCTCGGCGCGGTCGATCGCGTCGGGCGAGGTGCCGAGGATCGGCACGCCGGCGCGCTCGAGCGGCACCGCCAGCTTCAGCGGCGTCTGGCCGCCGAACTGCACGATCACACCCTCGGGCTTCTCCTTCTCGACGATCTCGAGCAGGTCCTCGAGGGTCAGCGGCTCGAAGTAGAGGCGATCGCTGGTGTCGTAGTCGGTCGAGACCGTCTCCGGATTGCAGTTCACCATGATCGTCTCGAAGCCCGCCTCGCGCAGCGCGTAGGCCGCGTGCACGCAGCAGTAGTCGAACTCGATGCCCTGCCCGATCCGGTTCGGCCCGCCGCCGAGGATCATGATCTTGCGGCGCGCCGTCGGCTTCGCCTCGCACTCGTCCTCGTAGGTGGAATAGAGATAGGGCGTGTGCGCCTCGAACTCGGCGGCGCAGGTGTCGACGCGCTTGTAGACGGGCCGCACGCGCTCGCGCCAGCGAAGCGCCCGCACGTCGTCCTCGCGCGTGCCCCAGAGCGCCGCCAGGCGGGCGTCCGAGAAGCCGGCCTGCTTCGCGGGGCGCAGCCACGCCACCCGGTCCGCCTCCTGCTTCGCCGCCGCGATCCCCTGCTCCATCTCGACGATCTGCGCGAGGTTGCGCAGGAACCAGGGATCGATGTACGAGCGCTGCTGGATCTCGTCGAGCGCGACACCGCGGCGGATCGCCTCGGCGATCGCCCACGGCCGTCCCGGGCGCGGCTTCTCGATCTGCGCCCACAGCGCCGCCGTGCCGGCTTCCCCTTGCGGCAGCTGCGGCGGCTCGAGGCCCGCGTGCCCGATCTCGAGCGAGCGCAGCGCCTTCTGCAGGCTCTCCTTGAACGTGCGCCCGATCGCCATCACCTCGCCGACCGACTTCATCTGCGTCGTGAGCTCGTTGTCGACGCCGGGGAACTTCTCGAAGGTGAAGCGCGGCACCTTCGTGACGACGTAGTCGATGGAGGGCTCGAAGGAGGCGGGCGTCTCGCGCGTGATGTCGTTGCGGATCTCGTCGAGCGAGTAGCCGACGGCCAGCTTCGCTGCGATCTTCGCGATCGGGAAGCCGGTCGCCTTCGAGGCCAGCGCCGACGAGCGCGAGACGCGCGGGTTCATCTCGATCACCACCATCGCGCCGTCGGCCGGGTTCACGGCGAACTGGATGTTCGAGCCGCCCGTGTCGACGCCGATCTCGCGGATGATCGCGATGGCCGCGTCGCGCATCTCCTGGTACTCGCGGTCGGTGAGCGTCTGCGCGGGAGCCACGGTGATCGAGTCGCCCGTGTGGACGCCCATCGGGTCGAGGTTCTCGATCGAGCAGATGATGACGACGTTGTCCGCGGCGTCGCGCATCACCTCGAGCTCGTACTCCTTCCAGCCGATCACGCTCTGCTCGACGAGGCAGGTGTGCTTCGGCGACTGCTCGAGCGCCCACGTGACCAGCGGCTCGAACTGCTCCTCGCGCCACGCGACCGAGCCGCCGGTGCCGCCGAGCGTGAACGAGGGCCGGATGATCGCCGGCAGCCCCGTCACCTGGAGCACGCGGCGCGCGTCGTCGAGATTGCGCACGTAGCCCGAGCGCGGGAGCTTCAAGCCGATGCGCTCCATGGCCGCGCGGAAGAGATTGCGGTCCTCGGCCTTGTGGATCGATTCGAGCTGCGCGCCGATCAGCCCCACGCCGTGGCGCTCGAGCACGCCGGCCTCGGAGAGCGCGACGGTGAGGTTCAGCGCGGTCTGCCCGCCGAGCGTCGGCAGAATCACGTCGGGCTTCTCGCGCTCGATGATCCTCTCGACGGAGCTGACCGTCATCGGCTCGACGTAGGTGCGATGCGCGAACTCCGGGTCCGTCATGATGGTGGCCGGATTCGAGTTCACGAGGACGACGCGGTAGCCCTCCTCCTTCAGCGCCTTCACGCCCTGGGAGCCCGAGTAGTCGAACTCGCAGGCCTGGCCGATCACGATCGGCCCGGCGCCGATCACGAGGATCGTCTCGATGTCGTCGCGGCGCGGCACGTCTCTACTTTCCTTCGGCGATCTGCGCGCCGCTGACCTTCTCGCCCGCCACGTGTCGCGCGACCATCTCGCGGAAGCGCCGGAAGAAGTAGCTGGCGTCGTGCGGGCCCGGCGAGGCTTCCGGGTGGTACTGCACCGAGAAGATCGGCCGCGTCTCGTGCGCCAGACCCTCGACGGTGTCGTCGTTGAGATTCACGTGGGTGATGCGGACCGGCTCGCCCGCGCGTCGCAGGCTCTCCGCGTCGACGGCGTAGCCGTGGTTCTCGGCGCAGATGGCGACCTTCTTCGTCAGCAGGTCCTGGCCCGGCTGGTTGCCGCCGTGGTGGCCGAACTTGAGCTTGTGGGTCTCGCCGCCGAGCGCGAGCCCGAGGATCTGGTGCCCGAGGCAGATGCCGAAGATCGGCAGCTCGTCCTTCAGACGCCGGACCGTGTCGCGGATCTGCTCGACGCCCGCCGGATCGCCGGGGCCGTTCGAGAGGAAGAGCGCCTGCGGGTCGAGCTTCAGGATCTCCTCGGCCTTCGTGCGCGAGGGCACCACCGTCACCTCGAAGCCGTTCTCGACGAGCAGGCGCAGGATGTTGCGCTTGATGCCGCAATCGATCGCGACGACGCGGTAGGCGGGCGTCGGGCGCTCCGGCCGCGGCACCTGGCCCGAGATGCCGCTCCAGCGCCCTTCGTCCCAGCGGAAGCGGCCGTCGCACGTCACCTCGACTGCGAGGTCGCGCCCGTCGAGCGACGGCGCGCTCTTCGCGCGCGCGAGAAGCCGCTCGGCGTCCTGCTGCGCGGGATCGGTCGAGAGCACGCCGATCTGCGTGCCGCCGTCGCGGATGCGCCGCACCAACGCGCGCGTGTCGATGCCGGCGAGGCCCGGGATGCCGTGCCGCTTCAGATACGCGTCGAGCGACTCCTCGGAGCGCCAGTTCGAGGGCTCGTGCAGCTCCTTCACCACGAAGCCGGAGAGGAAGGGCCGGCGCGATTCCTCGTCCTCGCGGTTCACGCCGACGTTCCCGATCTGCGTGTAGGTCATCACGACGATCTGACCGGCGTAGGACGGATCGGTGAGGATCTCCTGGTAGCCGGTGATACTGGTGTTGAAGCAGACCTCGCCCGCCTGCACGGACTGCGCGCCGAAGGCGCTGCCGCGATAGACGCTGCCGTCCGCCAGCACGAGCAGCGCCGGCGGCGGGAGCTTCGGACCCGAACTGCTCACACCAGCACCCCGCGCTCCACGTCGTACACCCAGCGACCCCCGACCAGGGTCGCGACGACGCGCCCCGTCAGCTCCGCGCCCGCCCACGGCGAGTTGCGCGACTTCGACCAGCCCTTGGCCGGGTCGTAGCGCCAGACGCGCTCCGGGTCGACCAGCGTGATGTCGGCGACGGAGCCCACGGCGAGCGTTCCGCCCGGGCGCGAGAGCACGCGCGCCGGATTCGTCGAGAGGCGGCGCACCCACTCGAGCGGCGAGAGCTCGCCCGTCCGCACGAGATCGAGCGTGACGGCGGCGGCGGTCTCGAAGCCGATCAGCCCGGGCGGCGCCTCGGTGAAATCGAGCTCCTTCTCGTGCTGCGCGTGCGGCGCGTGATCCGTGGCGATGGCGTCGAGCGTGCCGTCGCAGAGGCCGGCGCGGCAGGCGTCGCGGTCGTCGGCCGAGCGCAGCGGCGGCGCGACTTTCGTGTTGGTGTCGTAGCCCGACGCGGCCTCGTCGGTGAGCGTCAGGTGGTGCGGCGCCACCTCGGCGGTGACGTTGATGCCGCGCTCGCGCGCGCGCCGGATCAGCTCGACGGCCTGGCGCGTGGACACGTGCGCGACGTGCAGGTGCGCGCCCGTGAACTCGGCGAGCGCGAGGTCGCGCGCGACGTGCACCACCTCGGCGATCGCCGGGTTGCCCGGCAGCCCGAGGCGCGTCGATACGGGCCCCTCGTTCAGCACGCCATTGCCGACGAGGGTGCGGTCCTCGGCGTGCGTCATCACGGGGACGCCGACGAGCTTCGAGTACTCGAGCACGCGGCGCATGACGCCGCTGTCCATGATCGTCTTGCCGTCGTCGCTGAAGGCGACCGCGCCCGCGCGCACGAGCGCGGACATCTCGGTCATCACTTCGCCTTGCAGTCCCTTGGTGGCGGCGGCGACGGGGTACACGCGCGCCGGCGAATCGTGGCGTGCGCGGTCGATGATGTAGTCGGTGGTGGCGGGGTCGTCGTTCACGGGGTGCGTGTTCGCCATGCAGGCGACCGCCGTGAAGCCGCCCGCCACGGCCGAGCGGCCGCCCGTCCCGATGTCCTCCTTGTACTCCTGCCCCGGCTCGCGCAGGTGGGAGTGGAGGTCGATGAAGCCGGGCGCGACCCAGCAGTGCGTCGCGTCGAGCACCAGGGCGCCCTCCGCCTGGAGCTTCGGCGCGATCGCCGCGACGCGGCCGTCCTCGACGAGCAGGTCGGCGCGCTCGTCGCGGCCGGCGTGCGGGTCGAGGATGCGCCCGCCGCGGATCAGGATGCGGCTCATCGGTGACTAGCCTCCGGACTCGCCGGCCGTGGCGGTGCGCGCGCGCCGCGTCGCGCCTGGCCGTCCGGCGAAGAGGTAGAGAACGGCCATGCGCAGGGCGACGCCATTGCGCACCTGGTCGAGGATCACGCTCGGCCGGTGGTCGGCGAGATCGTGCGAGAGCTCGACGCCGCGGTTCACGGGGCCGGGGTGCATGACGATGGCGTCGTCCTTCGCGAAGCGCAGCTTCGCGCGGTCGATGCCGAAGGTAGCGCTGTACTCGCGCGTGCTCGGGAAGTACGCGCCCGTGAGGCGCTCGCTCTGGATGCGCAGCGCCATCACGACGTCGGCGCCGTCGAGCGCCTCGCGCAGCGACGTGTAGGCCTTCACGCCGAGCGCCTCGATGCCGTGCGGGATCATCGTCGGCGGCGCAGCCACCCGCACCTCGGCGCCGAGCTTCGAGAAGGCGTAGATGTCCGAGCGCGCGACGCGGCTGTGCAGGATGTCGCCGACGATCGCGACGGTGAGGCCGTCGATGCGGCCCTTCTCGCGGCGCACCGTGAAGCAATCGAGCAGTGCCTGCGTCGGGTGCTCGTGCGCGCCGTCGCCCGCGTTGATGACGGGCGCGCCGAGCACGTCGGCGATGCGCTTCGGCACGCCCGCGACGGCGTGGCGCACGACCACGGCGTCCGGCTCCATGGCGTCGAGCGTGCGCGCCGTGTCGAGGATGCTCTCGGCCTTCTTCAGCGACGAGCTCGACGGCGAGAAGTTGATGACGTCCGCCGAGAGGCGCTTGCCGGCGATCTCGAAGGACGCGCGCGTGCGGGTCGAGGCCTCGAAGAAGAGGTTCACGATCGTGCGGCCGCGCAAGGTCGGGACCTTCTTCACCTCGCGCTCGCCGATCTCGACCATGTGCTCCGCGGTGTCGAGGATGCGCTCGATGTCGGCGCGCTCGAGATCCTCGATGCCGAGCAGATCGCGCCCGATCATGTCTACGCCTCCCCGCCCGCCGCGGGGCGCGCCGGCTCCCGCGCGACGACGATCACCTCGAGCGCGTCGGCGGGGCCGCCCGCCTGCGCCTGGAGGCGCACTTCCTCGTTGGGGTGCGTCGGGACGTTCTTGCCGACGTAGTCGAGCTTGATGGGCAGCTCGCGGTGGCCGCGATCGACGAGCCCCACGACCTGCACGGCCTTGGGGCGGCCGAAGTCCATCAGCGCGTCCATCGCGGCGCGAATCGTCCGCCCCGTCTTCACGACGTCGTCGACGAGCACGACCACGTGGTCGTCGACCGCGGAGGGCATCTCGGTGCGGCGCAGCGCCGGGCGCTCGGCCGTGGTGAGCAGATCGTCCCGGTACAAGGTTGTGTCGAGCACGCCGACCGGCACCACCAGGTCCGCGACCTCGCGCAGGTTCTGCGCAAGCTGGCGGGCCAGCGGGATGCCGCCGTTCGGGATCGCCACCAGATAGAGTCGGCTCGGCTCCTCGACCCGCTCCACGATCTCGTGCGCGATGCGCACCAGCGCGCGGCGGATGCCGGCGTCGTCGAGGAGGGTGCGCGACCCGTCGGAGCGCGACACCTCTTCGTGGAGGTCCTGCGCGGCGGGCGGCATCGCGTTGGCCGCGGAGCCCTCTCCGCGGGCGCTGGGGGACTTCATGATCTGCGCTTTCTCCGCCTCGCGGGACGGAATTAAAAGAGCGACGGGCGCGAACATAGACGCCGAGGTCGCGTGCTGCCATCGGATTCAGGCGGAGCCTCGCCCGAGCCGATGAGAAAGGATCCCACTCCGGAGGATCCGTGCGCAGGACGGCGGCAGCGACCCTCTTCGCCTGGAGTGCGCTCGCGGCGGTCTGGCCCCTCGCAGCGCGGGCGGGCTTCGACCTGATCGAAGGAAAGGCGCTCGGCGTCTCCGCAGACGGCTGCGCGGTCGTCGGCTCCGCGGTCCAGAACGGGTCGCAGGCATTCCGCTGGCAGAACGGCGTCTCCACTCTGCTCTTCGAGGATCCGTTCGCGTACTCCACAGCGAACGGAATCTCGGCGAACGGCGAGGTCGTGGTCGGCCAGAGCAACGGATCGCGGGCCTATCGCCTCGACGCACAGGGTCCCTCCCTGCTCTCCTTGCCGGCGGGCACGCCCCACGAGGCGCTCGCGGTCTCCGCGGACGGGCAGTCGATCGGCGGCTGCGTGCATGCCCTGCAGAACGGGATGCACTGCGACTGGCCCTTCTACTGGCGCGACGGCGTCGGAACGCTCCTGCGCGATCTCACGGGAGGCTTCAGCGACGGCGCCGTCAATGCGCTCTCGAGCGACGGCCTCGTCGTGGCGGGCGGCGCGGGCGGGTCCGCCCTGCTCTGGCGTCCCGCCGAGGACGGCATCCAGGACCTCGGCAAGCTGCCCGGCCACCTCTTCGCCAGCGTCCGCGCGCTCACGCCGGACGCGGCGATCGCGGTCGGGACGAGCCGCGCGAGCTCGGCGAGCAGCGCGCGCGCCTTCCGCTGGACCGCCGCCTCCGGCATGGTCGACCTGGGCCCGACGACCCGCGTCGCGCGCGGGGTCTCGGCGGATGGCAAGCGCATCGTCGGCGAGGGCGAGTTCGACGGCGTGGAGCAGGCGTTCATCTGGGACGCCCTCCACGGTGCACGTCCGCTCGCCGACGTGCTCCGCGACGAGTACGGCTTCGACGTCGGCGGCAGCGAGCTGACCGCAGCCACCGCGGTCTCGCCCGACGGCAAGACGATCGTCGGCATCGGGAGCGATCCGAACGGGTCGCAAGGCTGGCGCGCGCGCCTGCGCGAGGAGCCGTGCCCCCCGCAGACGGGCTTCCAGCTGCTGATGTCGAATCCCGACGTCACGCCGCCACTCGGGCGCATCGAGCAGATCGCGAGCGACTCGCCGGCGCGCGTCTACCTCAGCGCCGGCTACGGGCACTTCCTGCGCCTCGATGTCGAAGCGGACGGCAGCGCCGGGCCTCCGGTCCCGCTGCCCGACCTGTGGTCCGGATCGAACCCCATGCTGCTGCGCCCCGGACCCGACGGGATCTACGCGGGCGGTGGCGGATTCGAGCAGCTGTTCAGGATCAGCCCGGACGGCACCGCGAGTCTGGTCTTCGACGGCGCGGCGTGGCCGCCGCTCCCGCCTGTGGCCGACCAGATGCCGACGATTCCCCTCGATCTCGCGGTCGCGCCGGACGGCACGCTCTTCGTCGCCGCCTACTCGCGTCTCGTGCGTATCGAGCCCGATGGCAGCGCGCGCGTCCTGATCGATGCCATCGGGGCAATCACGGCGATGGATCTAGGCTACGCCGGTATCACGCGCGTCGCGCGCGGTGCCGACGGCCGTCTCCTCGTGTTGTTCCCGAGCCATGGCGTGCTGATCCTCGACGGCGACACGGGCGAGGTGCTCCGAGCACGCCGAGATCTCAGCTGGGGCCAGGGACTGGCGGCCGATCCGGACGGCGGCTTCTGGCTCCACGGCTACGAGGGGGTCGCGCACTACTCGGCCAACGGAGCCCGCAAGCTCTGGTTCCCGCCCGGTGAGATCCCCGACGGCGCGGACGGCACCGCGTACCTCATCGACCAGCTCGTCGTCGACGAGCGCGGCGACGCCTACTACTACGGCTGGTCGGAAGCCGAGAGCCATTCCATCTTCCCGTTCCTCGCGCGTATCACACCGGAGGGTGTCTCCGAGCAGATCCTCGGCTGGGGCGTGCCGAGTGGCTCCTACCAAGGGTTCAGCATCGAGGCGATGCACGTGTCGCACCGGATGCTGTATCTCGGCGAGGCGGGAAGCATCCGCCGCATGGCGCTGCCGCCCATCGGCGCCTGCGCCAACGGCCTCGACGACGACGGCGACGGCGCCGCGGACTACCCCGCCGACAAGGGCTGCCTCTCCCGCGCCGACGACGGCGAGCGCTCGTTCGAGCGCCCGTGCGACAACGGCATCGACGACGACCAGGACGGCGTGAGCGACTTCCCCGCCGATCCGGGCTGCGTGTCGCTCACCGGCCCGTACGAACAGACCGAGTGCGACGACGGCCTCGACAACGATGGCGATGGGAGCGTCGACTGGGACGGAAAGGTGGACGAGTGGGGAAACGAGTACCCGCCCGACCCCGAGTGCGCGGGCGACGCACGCCGCGTGATCGAGCACCCGTGGTACTGCGGGCTCGGCTTCGAAGTGGCGATCGTGGTGCTGCCGTTGACTCGGGCCGCGCGCCGCTGGCGGCGCCGCGCGCGCGCATGAACAGC
>DASUFZ010000240.1:0-3317 GCA_036274295.1 Myxococcota bacterium | reverse complement strand
CGCCGAGGTGCCGGCGATCGGCTGATCTTCCGCGCGAACGACGGGGTGCACGGCGAGGAGCTCTGGGTGAGCGACGGCACCGCGGCCGGCACGCGCATGCTGTCGGACGTCGCGGAGCCGGGCGGCTCGCTGCCGAGCGAGATCGCCGCGGTCGGCGATCTCATCTACTTCTCCGCGAACCAGATGGGACCCGGCCGCGAGCTCTTCGCCGTCCCGCGCGCCGCGCTCTACGACAGCGACGGCGACGGCCTCGACGATCACACGGAGGCCAGCGTCTACGGCACGAACCCGCTCGCGGCCGACTCCGACGGCGACGGCCTCGACGATGGCGCCGAGGTGCTCGTGCACGGCACCGACCCGCTCGATCCGGACAGCGACGGCGACGGCGCGTCCGACGGCCAGGAAGTGAACGTGCAGGGCACCGATCCGCTGGATCCGAACGAAGGCGGCACCGCCGAGGTGCCGGCGATCGGCGCGATCGGCCTCGGGCTGCTCGGCGCATCGCTGATCGCAGCCGGCGCGTTCGCCGCGCGTCGCCGCAGACTCGCCTAGCGCAGCGCGATCTTCGCGACGCCCTTCACGTTCGCGCACGAGACGGGCTCGGGGCTCGCGCTCTCGGGAATGAGGAGGCGGAACGGGCCGCCCTGCTTCTCGGGCAACGGCGCACCATCGAGGCTGTGGACGAGTACGCCCTCGCGCAGCACGGAGAGCGGCACGGGCTCGCTGGCGAAGCCGTCGCCGGCCACCACCACTGCGCTGCCCTGCGTACCCACGCCGAGGCGCTCGAAGAGCGCGCGCACGCGCGCGCCCGCGCCGGCGCGCTTCGGGAAGTGGGCGCCGACGTCCGGGATGCCGTCGGGCAGCGACTCGAGCAACGCGCGGTCGACGGCGTGCACGACGCCGGGCAGCACGATCTCGATGAGGTTCGGGTCGAGGCGCGCTTCCTTCTCCGAGAGGAGCGCGCCGTTCAGAAGCGTGAAGACGTTCGCAAGGAACACTTCATGTTCCTTGCCGACGATGGCATCCGCACGGCTGTCGCGGCGGAACGCGGTGAGGCGATCGTGCAGCGCGCCGCCCGCGATCTCGAGCCGCGAGACGCCCTGCTCGGTGCGGAAGATCCCCTTGAAGCGCGCGAGCGGCGCGCCGGCCTCGCCGCGCAGCATGCGCGCGAGCGCGGCCGAGAGACGCGCGTGCGAGAAGACGGCGTCCGGCGCCCAGCGCCACGAGCGCGCGGCGTGATCGGCGGTGGATGGCGCGGCATGGTCGTGCGCGTGAGCGTGCGCATGCGCTGCGCGCGCGCCCTCACCGGCCGGCCACTCGAACGCCGACGCCGGCAGGCGCCCCTCCGTCGTCTCCAGCACCGCGAGCGGCGCAGGCCAGCGCTCGGTGGCGAAGCGCCGGAAGCGCGCGAGCGCCGCATCGCCGCAGAGATCGATGCGGTTCGCGACGAGCACGTCGGCGCCGTCCGCCTGCTCGCGCAGCAGCGACAGGGTCGTCGCGTCGCCGCCGGACTCGAGGCGCGCGAGCTCGCCCGGATCGAGCAGCACGATCAGCGGCGCGAGCGCGAGCGCATCGGCGTGACGGCAGCGCCGGATGGTGTCGACCAGGTCCTGCGGGCGCGCCAGGCCGGTCGGCTCGATCAGCACGCGGTCGGGCCGGGTCTCGAGCACCGCGCCGAGCGCGTCGACGAAACCCTCGGGTGCCGTGCAGCAGACGCAGCCGCCCGGGATGTTCGTGATGCGGAAGGGCGACTCCACCTCGAGCGTCGCGGCGTCGAGCGACGCCTCGCCGAAGTCGTTCACGATGATCGCGATGCGCTCGCCGCGCCGCGCCTCGAGCTGCGCGCGCAGCGCGGACGTCTTGCCCGCACCGAGGAAGCCCGCGACGACGTGGACCGGAACGGCCACGTCAGCCTCGGCGCTTGCGCACCGCTTCGGCCAGCTGGAGGAAGAGCGGCTCCGTGCGCTCCCAGGAGAGACACTTGTCCGTGATGCTCTGGCCGTAGACGAGCGGCGCGCCGGCCTCGTGGTTCTGGCTGCCGTCCACGAGGAAGCTCTCGAGCATCACGCCCATGACGGCGCGGCTCCCCTCGTTCAGCTGGTTGCAGACGTCCGTCACGACGCCCGGCTGGCGCGCGTGATCCTTGCCGCTGTTCGCGTGGCTGCAGTCGATCATCGTGTAGCCCGGCAGCCCGGCCTTCCCGAGCGCTGCCACCACGCGCGCGACGTCGGCCGCCGAGTAGTTCGGGCCGCCGCTGCCGCCGCGCAGGATCACGTGCGTGTCGCGGTTGCCCTTCGTCTCGACGATCGCCGCGACGCCCTGCTTGGTGACGGACAGGAAGTGGTGCGGGTGCGCGGCCGAGCGCATGCCGTCGATCGCGATCTGTACGTTGCCGTCCGTGCCGTTCTTGAAGCCGACGCTCATCGAGAGGCCCGACGCGAGCTCGCGGTGCACCTGGCTCTCCGACGTGCGCGCGCCGATCGCGCCCCACGAGATCAGGTCGGCGATGAACTGCGGCGAGATCGGGTCCAGGAACTCGGTGCCGGCCGGCAGCCCGAGGGCGAGCACGTCGAGCAGGAAACGGCGCGCCTTCCGCAGCCCCTCGTTGATGGCGAAGCTGCCGTCGAGATGCGGGTCGTTGATCAGGCCCTTCCAGCCGACCGTCGTGCGCGGCTTCTCGAAGTAGACGCGCATGACGATGCAGAGCTCGTCGTGGTGGCGCTCCGCCACGCGCGCGAGGCGTCCGGCGTAATCGAGCCCGGCCTGGGTGTCGTGCACGGAGCAGGGCCCGACGACGACGAGCATGCGGTCGTCGGCCCCATTTACGATGCGCGCGATCTCCGCGCGGCTCTGCCAGACGAGAGTGGAGGCGCGCTCGTCGAGCGGCAGCTCCTCCATCAGGATGGCGGGCGGGAGGAGGGGACGCAGGCCCTCGATACGGAGATCGTCGGTGCGGTGCTGCATGGCGGGAGGGGAAACTACACCAGCGCCCCCGAAGCGCCGAACGCCCGCCTCGGCCGCTCTCGTCCGCGTGCAGGAGCCCGTCCGGGTGAGGCCGCGGGTCCCAGAATCTTCTGACGGGGTGTGAACCATTTCACACCTGCGCGCTCCACGCGCGACATAGGATCGTGTCCGCGGGACCCGGGAAGTCCCGCGACGGTCGAACGACAGAGCCAGGAGCTCAGGGAGGGAAGCATGCCGAAGGACAACATCGCCAAGGTGAAGACGTGGGGTGTCTCCGCCTGGGACGTGCACATCCCGGTCAAGAAAGGCCAGGTCGATTTCTCCGACGTCAACTATGGGCCCAAGCTCAGCAA
>DASUFZ010000239.1:0-46267 GCA_036274295.1 Myxococcota bacterium | reverse complement strand
ACCGACAGCACGTTCTTGGTGCGCACCAGCCCCGCGTAGAAGAGCGAGAGTCCGGGGATCGTCATGAAGAGGACGAGCGCCGTCGCGCACAGCATCCAGGCGGTGTCGCCCGAGTCGATCGAGGGCGCGGCGTCCTCGGCGCGCGCGGGCAGGGCGAGGGCGAGCGCTGCGAGGGCTCGCAGCGGGGTGCGCAGGCGGCGGATCATGGGTCCTCCACGACGAGCCCGAGTGGGCTGATCCAGGCATGAGCAGGCCGATATCGGCCCGGCTTATACCAGAATCGCGCGCGCCTGCGGCCGGAAAATCGAGCTAGTGGCCGGCGTAGAAGCGCAGCAGCACGCCGAAGTAGAGCGCGACGTAGTCGTAGTCGTCGATGGAGCCGGTCGGCAGCACGTAGGTCGCCTCGGTCATGACGCCGAGGTTCTCGGTCAGATAGAAGTCGCTGCCCACGCCGAACTGCGCGGCGAAGCCCTGATCGCGGTCGTTGGTGCCGCCGCCCGGCGGGCGCAGGATGCCGTAGCCGTAGCCCACGCCGACGAGCCCATAGGGCTGGATGCGATCGGTCAGCAGATAGCCCTTCGCGTTGGCCATCGCCGTCATGAACGTGGCCTTGCTGCGGCGGTTGCGCCCGTTCGCGTGCTGGTGGATCTCGATGCTGTTGAGGTTCTGGAACTGCCCCTCGACCGCCAGGCGATCGAAGAACCGCCAGCCGAGACGTCCGCCGTAGCCCCAGGAGTCGTCGGTGTTGCTGTTGTCGCTGTCGAAGTTTCCTGCGTGCTCGGCTTTGCTCTCCAGGCCGCTCTGATCGACCATGAAGTTGTAGCTGCCGTTGGCGAGCAGGTAGAAGCCGCGATGCGTGACGCTCCAGTCGTGCTCGTCGCCTTCGCCTGCGGCTTCGCCCTCGTCCTCGGACTCCTCGTCCGAGTAGGACTCTTCCTTCGCCTTCGCCGCGGGCTCCTTCTTCGCGGCGGGCTCCGCTTCCTCGGCCTGCTCCTCCGCGGCCTCGTCGTCGTCGGCCGCGCGGCTGACGAGTGGCAGGGCCAGCGCGACCAGGAGCGTCAGCGCGAGGGCAAGGCCTCGCGTGCGGGCGCGCTGCGACATCGCATCCTCTCCTCTTCCGTCGCCCCGCAGTGCAGGCCCTCACGCCCCCGCGGCGGCCGCGAGCTTACCACCGGCCCTGCGCGGCTTGTGCGCTTTTTCGCGCCTAACGGTGTGGCCGGCCGGCCACGCGCCAGCAGAGCCGGCCGTCACCGGCGAGGCGTGCCTCGACCTGCACGCCGCCCGTGCGCTCCGCCACCTGACGGACGGCGCGACGCAGCGCCTCCTCGAGGTCGGCGCCGAAGGACGTCTCGCCGTCGAGCCAGCGCTGCGCGGGGAGATCGCCGGCGACGACCCACAGGTCCGCCGCGTTGCCGCGCTTTGCGAAGACCTGGAGCGCGCCGATCTCGAAGAGCAGGGCGTCGGGCTGCGGCGGCGCGGCGGGCGCCGCGAGCAGCGGCGCCGGATCGGCTTGCAGTCCGGCAGCCAGGCTGCGACGCAGCGCGTCGGGCAGCTCGGCCTCGCAGCGGTAGTTCGGGTGGTCGATCGCGACGGCCGCGCGCACGGCCGCATCGGCGAGACGTCGCACCTCGGCGTCTGCGAGCGAGAAGCGGATGTACTGCACGGCGGAGATGCGGTCCTCGTCGCGCTGCTTCGGGTCGAAGGTGGCGCGGATGCGCGCGGCGTCCGCGCCCGCGCCGAGCACGAGTGCTACGTGCTCGTCGATGCCGACGAGGCGGTCGAGCTCCGGCCGGATGCGCGCCTGCTCCTCGATCTCGACGAAGAGCGTCGCGGAGAGCTCGCGCTCGCCCGGCATCAGCTCGTTGTAGACGTCGAGCTCGTGCTGCACCTGCGCGGGCGCGTCGATGTGCTCGACCCAGAGCATCTCCTGCACCTGGAAGCGCAGGGTCTCGCGGTCCTCGAATAGCAAGGTCACCAGCTCGCCGACCGCCATGCGGCGCGCGCGCTTGTGCTCGATCACGGCGCGGCGGTAGGCATCGCGCAGACGCGCGTAGCTCTCGCGGTCCGCGATCTCCTCCAGCCGCAGCGGCCTCACTCGGTGCCCAGGCCGTACGCGTGGCGCAGCAACACGACGGGGTGGACCGCCTTGCGCCCGCTGCCCTCCTGGATGCGCAGCGCAGCGAGGGGACAGTCGGTGGCGACGTGCTGCGCGCCCGACTCCTCGATGCGATGCAGCATGCCGCGCGCGACCTGCATCGAGGCGTCGTGGAAGCGCGCCTGCATGCCCCAGGTGCCGTCGACGCCGGAGCAGGCGTCGACGAGGGTCACCTCGGCGCCCGCGAGACGCAGCAGGTCGCGCGCGCGGAAGCCGAGCTTCTGGTGACGCAGGTGGCAGGGCGCGTGATAGGCGACGGTGCCGAGCGGCTGGCTGAAGTCGCGCGGCAGCCGCTTCTCGCGCGCCATGTCGTAGAGGTGCTCGATCAGGTCGCGCGTGGCCGCGGCCACCTTCGACGCCGCGTCGGTGCGCAGCAGGCGCGGGTACTCCTCCTTCAACATCAGCGAGCAGGAGGGACCCGGCACCAGCACCTTGGCGCCGGCCTCGACGTGGGGCAGCAGCGCGGCGACGTTGCGCTCCGCGTAGCTGGCGGCCGTCTGCATGTCGCCGGTGTCGGTGAACGGCATGCCGCAGCAGCGCTCGTAGCAGAGCGAGACGGCGACGTCGGCGTGCTCGAGCACCTGGATGGCCGAGCGGCCGGCGAGCGGGTCGTTGTACTCGACGCTGCAGGTCGTGAAGAGCACCGCGCGGCCGTTCGCGCCCGCGGCGCGCGAGCCGCCGCGCTTCGCGAACCAGCGCGTGATCGTCTCGGCGTAGTACGAGGGCTGCACCCACTCGCGGTCGATGCCGACCGTCTTCTCCATCAGCCAGCGCGAGAGCGGGTTCGTGTTGGCGAAGTTCATCAGCGCCGGCGCCGTGCGGCCGAGCTTGCCGAGCAGGTCGGTGCGCGTCGTCAGACGGCGCGCCAGCGGAATTCCGTCGCGCCCGGCGCGCGCGAGCTGCTGCCGCCGCATCAGCGCCGGGAAGTCGACGTCCCACTCGTGCGGCGGCGTGTAGGGGCAGTGGTTGTAGCAGAGCTTGCAGTGGTAACAGAGCTCGTTCACCGCATCGAAGTCGGCGCGCGAGAGCCCGGCGATCTCCTGCTCCGACGCGTCCACGAGCTCGAAGAGCTTCGGGAACGACGGGCAGAGCGGCAGGCAGCGACGGCACTGGTGGCAGATGTCGCCGACCCGCCGGAGCTCCGTCTCGAGAGCCGCGTCGTCGAGGTATTCCGGGTCCGAGTAGTGCAGCTCGGACTTTCGACCCACCGCGGACGTCTCAGAGCTTCTCGAGGCCGTCGAGCGCCTTCTGGAAGCGACCCGCGTGCGACTTCTCCGCCTTGGCGAGCGTCTCGAACCACTCTGCGATCTCGGCGAAGCCCTCGCCGCGCGCGGCCTTCGCCATGCCCGGGTACATCTCGGTGTACTCGTAGGTCTCGCCGGCGACGGCGGCCGCGAGATTGCGGTCGGTGCTGCCGATCGGCTTGTCGGTGGCCGGATCGCCCGCCTGCTTCAGGTAGTCGAGGTGGCCGTGCGCGTGGCCGGTCTCCGCCTCGGCGGTGTCGCGGAAGAGGCCGCCGACGTCCGGGTAGCCCTCGATGTCGGCCTGACGAGCGAAGTAGAGATAGCGGCGGTTCGCCTGGGACTCGCCCGCGAACGCCGCCTTGAGGTTGCCGTGTGTCTTGCTGCCCTTGAGGGTGGCCATCGTGTACTCCTTGCTCGTGCGTGCCGCTGCGCGCGCGCGAGGGCCAGACTGTAGTAGGCCTCGCCCGTCGGTCAATCGGGCTTTCGCGTCACAGCGACGGGTTCGCCGCGCGCGGCACCGATGACGCCGTCCTCGCGCAGCGCGCGTCGCTCGTCGGAGGAGATGCCGAGCTCGGCCAGGATCTCGTCGTCGTGGGCGCCGAGCGGCGGCGCGCCGCTGCGCACCGCGAGCGGCGTGCGCGAGAGCTTCGCGGCCGGGCCGACGACGGGAATCTCGCGCCCCGCCGCGCGCGTCGGCTGGAGCATCTCGCGCGCCGCGACGTGCGGACTCCGAGCCGCCTCGGCGTACGACTGGACGCGCGACGCCGGGACGCCCGCGCCGACGAGCGCGGCGAGCGCGTCGTCGGCGCGCTGCGGCGCGGCCCACGCGGCCATCCACGCGTCGACCTCGTCGCGCCGGCGGATGCGCTCCGGCGCGGTGGCATAGCGCGGGTCTTCGGCGACGTCGGGCCGTCCGATCAGCGCGGCCAGGCGCTTCCAGTGCGAGTCGAGCAGCACGCCGGCCAGGATGTAGCCGTCGCGGCAGCGGTAGGTGTTGGCGGGCGCGGCGATGCGGAACTGGTTGCCGAGGCGCGGCAGCGAGACGCCGAGCGCGCCGAGCGTGAGGTAGCCCGTCGACTGGAAGAGCATGGCGTCGAGCAGCGCGACGTCGACGTGCTGGCCCTCGCCGGTGCGATCGCGGTGGCGCAGGGCCGCCAGGCTCGCGAACGCCGCGTGCAGACCGGCGAGGTCGTCGGCGAGGAAGGTCGGCGCCTTGACGGGCTCGCCCTCCGGCGCGCCGTTCAGCGAGAGGAAGCCGCCGGCGGCCTGGGCGAGCGGGTCGTAGCCGGGCTCGCCCGCCTGCGGGCCCCATTGGCCGAAGCCGCTGATCGAGACGTACACGACGTCGCGGCGCAGCGCGCGCACGGCCGTGTAGCCGCAGCCCCACGCCTCGAGCGTGCCGGGGCGGAAGTTCTCGATCACGACGTCCGCGCGTGACGCGAGGCGCAGGAAGATCTCGCGCCCGCGCGCATCGCGCAGGTCGAGCGCGAGGCTGCGCTTGTTGCGGTTCACCGTCGCGTGCATGAAGGAGAGCGGCGGCTCGCAGCCGGGCAGGAAGGGCGGGGAGCGGCGCGCGATCTCGCCGTCCGGATGCTCGACCTTGATCACGTCGGCGCCGTAGTCGGCGAGCATGCAGCCGCACATGGGACCGGCCCACGTCGTCGTGATCTCGACGGCGCGCACGCCGGCCAGCGGACCGCTCAGATCGCGGCGCGCATCGCCGTAGAACTCGGACTTCTCCATCGCCCCGCGACCTCCCCCCGTGCTATGAATCGCGCGCCCTGGCGGCCGGGACGGCCGCGCGCGCGGAGGCGGCGATGGGGGAAGCGTCCTGGCTCGGCTCGCTGCTCGTCGACAGCAGCGTGCTGCTCGTCCAGATCGCGCTGCTCGTCGGGCGCATCGCCATCGGCGTCTGCTTCGTCGTCCACGGCCTCGGCAAGCTCGGCGTCGTGGGCCAGGGAAACATGCAGGGCTTCGTCGCGTGGCTGAAGAGCCTCGGCGTGCCGTACGCAGAAGTGCAGGCGCGCATGGCGATGCTCTCGGAGCTGGTCGGCGGCTCGTTGCTCGCGCTCGGGCTCTTCACGCGCCCGGCCTGCCTGCTGCTCATCTTCACGATGATCGTGGCGGGCCGCCTGGGCCACAAGGGAGCGGGCTACCTGATCACGAACAATCCGCCCGGCGCCGAGTACACGATCAACCTCGCCGTCATCTGCTTCGTGTTCCTGCTGATGGGGCCCGGTCTCTTCTCGCTCGACCAGGTCCTCTTCAGGTCGTAGGCGCGGCGCCGAGCCGTTCGAGCGCGCGCGAGGCGGCCTTGCGCGCGGGCAGCGGCCCCGCGCCGGCCGCGGCGGCGAGCGCGCCGCGCACATCCGCGCCGACGCGCTCGGGATGCGCGCAGGCGAGCTCGCAGAGCGCCGAGGCGGCGAGCGAGCGCGCGGCCGGATCGGCGTCCGCGGCCAGCGCCTCGCACAGACGCGCGAAGACCGCGTCGCCCGGGTCGCGCAGCGCCGCGAGCGACGTCAGCGCTGCGCGACGCAGGGCGGCGTCGTCCGCGCGGCTCGCCGCGACGAGCGCGCGCGCCGTCTCGTCGCGGTCGGGCGCGAGCTCGCGCAGGGCGAAGACGGCCATGCGGCGGACGTCGGGACGCTCGACGCCGGCGACCAGCGCGCACAGCATGCCGAGCACCTCGGGCTCGAGGCGGCCGAGGTCGACGAGCAGGCGTGCGGCCGCGAAACGCAGGTCGCCGTCGGGTAGCGCCAGGGCGTCGACGAGCGCGGGCAGGAGCTTCAGCGGCGGCGGTCCCAGCCGCGCGATGGCGAGCGCCGCGAGCAGGCGCGCGCGCGGATCCGGCCCGCGCAGCGCGGCGCCGAGCGCCGCCGTCACGCCGCCGTGTCGCGCGCCGATTCTGGAAAGCGCTTTACTCGCCTCACATGCGACATCTTTCGCATGATCCGCAAGCGCCGCGCACAGGGCATCCACCAGCAGGACCGCGGAGGGATCGTCCGGCGCCTCGCGGCAGGCGGCGCGGCGCGCGTCGGGATCGGCGTCGCGCAGGCGCGCGAGGAGCGGGTGGCTCACCGGAGCCTCGGCTCGGGGCTCACGAAAGCCGCCAGCGCGCGTCGATCGCGACGGCGCCGTCGCGGCGCACGCGTCCCTCGCGCTCGAGCTTCAGCAGATGGGAGCAGACGGACTGGCGGGCCGGCCCGTGCAGCGCGACCGGATACGCGGCGTAGACCTTCGCGACGATCTCGGGGATGAGGCTCGCTCCGTCCTGCATGGCCGCGAGGATCTCGCGCTCGCGCGCGTTCCGATGCGCGACGTACTCGGCGAGCTTCGCCACGCCGTCGTCGATGCGCGGCCCGTGCGCCGGGTAGATGGCGCGCGGCGTCTCCTGCTGGAGGCGCGCGAGCGAGCGCATGTAGTCGCCGAGGTCGCCGCCCTGGGCAGGGATGACGGTGGTGCCGACGCCGAGCACGTTGTCGCCGGAGAAGAGGCTCTGCTCCTCCTCGAGCACGAAGCAGAGGTGATCCTCGGCGTGGCCCGGCGTGTAGACCGCGCGAAGGGTCGCGCCCTCGGTGGCGACCGTCTCGCCGTCGTCGAGCGCGTGGATCGGCGCCGGGCAGGCGGCGTCGAAGCCCGCGTGCGGGCGCTTCGAGACGCGCAACGAGCCGTAGCGGGAGCGGAGCGCCGCCACGCCGCCGTTGTGATCCGGGTGCCCGTGCGTCAGCACGATCTCCTGGATGCGGCAGCCGGCCTGCGCCAGCGCGCGCTCGAGCACGGGGAGGTAGGCCGGCACGCCCTGACCGGTGTCGAGCAGGATGCGCTCGCGGCCCGTGCCGACGAGATAGGTGTTGGTGCCCGGCCCCGTGAAGAGATTCGGGTTCTGCCCGAGTGCGACGACCACGCGCGATGACCAGACGTCCACGTCGGGGAGCGTCAGCCCGATCATGGTCGGCGCGGACATCAGTGCCCCGCGATCGTCATGCGCGCGACGCGCAGGGTCGGCGACGCGACGCGACCGAGCCAGAGCAGGTCGGAGCCGACGGCGTCCACGTCGCGCAGCATGTGTCCGAGGTTGCCCGCGATGGTGATCTCCTCGACGGGATGCGCGATCTCGCCGTTCTCGATCCAGAGCCCCGCGGCGCCGCGCGAGTAGTCGCCCGTCACGGGGTTGAAGCCCATGCCGATCAGCTCGGTGACGAGGAGTCCACGCGGCGTGTCGGCGATGATCTCGTCCTGCGTGCGCGTGCCGGGCTCGAACCAGAGGTTTGTCGGCGCGACGGAGGGAGCGGAGCCTGCGCCGCGCGCCGCGCTACCCGTGCTCGCCAGACCGAGCTTGCGCGCGGCGTAGGTGTCGAGGAGCCAGCTCGCGAGGCGCCCGCGGTCCAGCAGCACGTTGCGCCGGGTCGGCAGGCCCTCGCCGTCGAAGGGGCGCGTGCCGAGCCCGCCGGCGCGGCGGCCGTCGTCGATCGCGGTCAGCAACGGGCTCGCGATCTCCTCGCCGAGCTTCTCGCTCAGGAAGCTCGTCTTGCGGTAGATCGCGTAGCCGCTGGCGCAGCCGGCGAGCTGCGCGAGCAACGACGCTGCGGTGATCGGATCGAAGATCACCGGCACCTCGCAGGTCGGCACGGGGCGCGCGCCGAGACGGCGCAGCGCGCGCGCCGCCGCATGGCGTCCGAGCGCGCCGGGCTCCTCCAGGCCGGCGAGCTTGCGCGCGACGCTGAACCAGGAGTCGCGCTGCATCGAGCCGTTCTGGCTGGCGAGCGGCTCGCAGGAGAGCGAGTGCGTGGCGCTCTCGTATTCGCCGAGGAAGCCGGCGCTGTTGGCGTACACCACGCGGCGGAAGTCCGACGCCGCCTGCGAGCCCTCCGAGTTCGCGATGCGCGGATCGCTCGCGCGCGCGGCGGCCTCGGCCGCGAGCGCATCCTCGATGCGCGCCTCGACCGAGACGGAGCGGTCGTCCGGCGACCACAGTTCGAGGCCCGCGGCGCCGTCGGCGTCCGCGAAGCCGCCCTCGGGCAGGCCGGCCGCGGGATCCTCGGCCGTCGCGCGCGCGAGCGCGACGGTCTCGTCGGCGAGGCGCAGCACGGCGGCCGGCGAGAGATCGGAGCTCGACGTCACCGCGCTGCGCGTGCCGCGGCTGCCCTTCACGAGCGCGCGCAGGCCCAGGGTGCGCTGGCGCGCCTGCACCACGAAGTCGATCTCGGCGCCGCGCACGCGCGTCTCGAGCGAGTCGCTGGCGGCGACCAGCGCGTCCGCGGCGTCGGCACCGGCTGCGCGCGCGCGCTCGAGCGCGCGCAGAACGGCCTCGCGCTCTGCGCTCATCCCTCGGTCCCGCCGACGGTGAGATCCTCGATGCGAAGCGTCGGCAGGCCGACGCCGACCGGCACGCTCTGGCCGTCCTTGCCGCAGGTGCCGACGCCGCCGTCGAGCTTCATGTCGTTGCCGATGCGGGTCACGCGCTGGAGCACGTCCGGCCCGTTGCCGATCAGGGTCGCGCCCTTCAGCGGCGCGCCGAGGCGGCCGTTCTCGATGCGGTAGGCCTCGTTCGCCGAGAAGACGAACTTGCCGCTGGTGATGTCGACCTGGCCGCCGCCGAACGAGACGGCGTAGATGCCGTGATCCACCGAGCGCACGATCTCCTCGGGATCGTCCTCGCCTGCGAGCATGAAGGTGTTGGTCATGCGCGGCATCGGCAGGTGCGCGTAGCTCTCGCGACGGCCGTTGCCCGTCGGCGCCGTGCCCATCAGGCGCGCGTTGAGGCGGTCCTGGAGATAGCCGCGCAGGATGCCGTTCTCGATCAGCACGTTGCGCCGCGTGGGCGTGCCCTCGTCGTCGACGTTGAGGGAGCCGCGCCGGGTCGGGATCGTGCCGTCGTCGATCACGGTGACGCCCTCGGCCGCGACGCGCTGGCCGAGGCGATCCGCGAAGGCGGAGGTCTTCTTGCGGTTGAAGTCGCCTTCGAGCCCGTGGCCGACGGCCTCGTGCAGCAGGATGCCGGGCCAGCCGGGGCCGAGCACCACGGTCATGCTGCCGGCAGGGCAGGGCCTCGCCTCCAGGTTCACGAGCGCGATGCGCACCGCCTCTTCGACCAGCGGCTGCCATGCAGCGCTCTCTTCGAGCCGCGCGAAGTCGTAGCGGCCGCCCATGCCCTGGTACGCGAGCTCGCGTCGACCGCCCGGGCCCTCCGCGACGACCTGCACGTTGAGGCGCACGAGGGGACGCTCGTCGCCCGCGCAGGTGCCGTCGCTGCCGACGACCAGCACGCGGCGGTGCTCGGCCACGCAGCTCGCCATCACCTGGACGATGCGCGCATCGCGGCTGCGCGCGTGCGCGTCCATGCGGCCGAGCAGATCGATCTTGCGCGCGACCGGGACGTCGCAGGGCGAGGTCGCGACGGGGTAGAGATCGGGGCCGGCGCCGCCGCGGCGCGGCAGCGCGGCGCGCGCGCTGCCCTGCGAGGCGTGCTGCGCGATCGCGCGCGCGCTGGCCGCGGCGACGCGCAGGTTCTCGAGATCGATCTCGTCGGTGTGCGCGTAGCCCTGGCGCTCGCCGGCCTGGACGCGCACGCCGACGCCCTGCTCGACGTGGCGGTCGCCGCTCTTGACGATGCCCTCCTCGAGCGCGACCGAGTCCTGCGTGGCGTACTCGAAGTAGAGGTCCGCGTAGTCGACCCGCCGCTCGAGCGCGCCGTCGAGGACGCGCGCGAGGCTCGCGTCGTCGACGCCGAAGCGCTCGCGGAAGAACGCGACGCTGCGGGGCTCGGCGGTGCCGGTCTCGCTCATGGGGTCTCCTGCGCGCCGGTCGCGGATGCGGTGTGGATGCCGAGCCGCGCGGGCAGCGCGCCGAGCGTAGCCAACCCGCGCACGTCGACCGCGACGAGGCCGAGCCCGCGCGCGGGCTCGAGATCGCGCGCGGGGTCGTCGCCCGCGAGCGCGGCCTCGCCGGGCGCGCAGCCGAGCCGCGCCAGCGCGGCGCGCAGCAGCGCGGGATCGGGCTTGGCCGCGCGCGCATCCGACGCGAGCAGCACGAGGTCGAGGAGCGGCGCGAGTCCGAGGTCCGCGAGCACGCCGCGCAGGCGCCCGTCGAAGTTCGAGACGACGGCCGTCGCGAGCCCGGCGGCGCGCAGCGCCGCGAGCACCTGCGGCGCGCCGCCGCGCGGGCGCCAGGCGGCGCCGCGGCCGAAGTGGCGCCACAGCTCCTCGAAGCAGGCATCGAAATCGCGCACGCGCACGGCCGAGTCCGCCGCGAGGAAGACCTGGCGCACGACGTCGCGCCACCAGGCGCGCTCCGCGGCGAGGAGCGGCTCCGGCGCGCGCGCGTAGTCGAGCGGCGGCGCGCTGCGGAGCACGCGCTGGAAGGCGTCGCCGAGGCGCCAGGCCGAGATCGGCGCGCCGTGCCGCGCAGCCACCCGCGCATACGTCTCGCCGACGGGCTCGGCGAGCTCGATCAGGGTGCCGGTCGCGTCGAAGAGGACCGCGCGGAGCAAGGGTCAGGCGGGCTTGTGGGCCGAGGCGATGAACGTGGCGGGCAGGTCGCGCGCGGAGGAGTCGCCTGCGCGCGTCTCGTAGCGGAAGCCTTCGAGACGCGCCTCGTCGAACCAGTCGCGCAGCTCCTGCTCCGCGAAGCCCAGCCACGTCACGCCGAGCTCGTGCCGCATCCACTCGTGCTCGTGCAGCACGAAATCGACGATCACGATCTTGCCGCCGGGCACCACCACGCGCGCCATCTCGCGCAGCGCGTCGGCAGGCGAGGGCAGGTAGTGGAGCACCATGTGCGCGAAGGCGGCGTCGACCGTGCCGTCCTCCAGCGGGAGCTGGCTCGCCTCGCCCTGGCGCAGCTCGACGCCCTTCAGTCCCTCGGCGGCGAGCTTGGCGTTCGCCGCCTCGAGCATGCGCGCGGAGTGGTCGATCGCGACGACGCGCAGGCCGAGGCGCGCGAGCTCCGCGGCGAGGATCCCGGTGCCGGTGCCGATGTCGGCGACGCGCAGCCCGGCCGGCACGAGGTGCGCGACCGCTCGCGCGCGCAGCGCGTCGTCGTTGAAGACCTTGCGCAGCGCGTCCCACTCCGGACCGACCGCGTCGAAGAAGGTGCGCGTCCGCGCGGCGCGCGCGCGCAGCACGTTCTCGAGCGCGACGCTGTCGCCGAGATGGAGCGGATCGTCGCGCAGCTCGCGGCGCACGAGCTGCCAGGCCTCGTGCCACGGGCCGTCCCGAGGCGCGCTGAAGCGGTAGAAGACGTAGGTGCCCTCGCGGCGGTCCATCAGCAGGCCCGCCTCGCGCAGGATGGCCAGGTGACGCGACACGCGCGACTGCGCCATGCCGAGCACGTCCATCAGCTCCTGCACGGCGAGCTCCTGCTGCTCGAGCAGCGCGAGGACACGCACGCGCGTCGGATCGGAGAGCGTCCGGAAGATCTTCTGGACTTGTTCCACGTTCTGCTCTTCGCTCGGCTTCGCCTCGCTGCGCGCCGGTTTGCCCGGCTTGCTAGCGCACCACAGGGTTCGCGGCGGTGCCGGAGATCTTGTAGTGGAGCTCGCCGTCGCGTCCCACCCGCACGCCCTGGCTGGTGAGGGAGCCTCGCACGCCCTGCGCGACCTGCACGGCCAGCTCGAGATCGAGCGGGGCCTGCGACGGATCGGGCGCGTGGCCGACCTTGCCCTTCAGGCTGCCGGTCCCCATCGGCGACTTCAGCTCGAACGACGCGATCTCGAGCAGCGACTCGCCGCCGAACTCGAGGTCGCCGTTCAGCTCCTCGAAGGGGATCGCCATGGGGAGCTGCGGATGCGAGAGCACGCCGTCCTTCGCGTGGATCTTCACGGGGCCGCTGGGCCCGCCGTCCTCGAGCGCGACGTCGACGTCGAAGCTCGCCTTGCCCTCGAGGCTCGCGCCCGCGAGCTGCTGCGAGCCGACCAGCTCCGTCAGGTCCACTTCGCGGATCTCGCCGGTGAAGCGCTGCGGTCCGCGCAGCACGGCCACGCCCTCGAGCTGTCCCTGCGGCGTCTCGAGCTCGAGGTGCAGCGCGGGGCGCAGCATCAGCCACGCCAGCGACCAGGCGGGCCGGATGCGCACCTGGTCGATCTTGAAGAGCGAGCCGTCGCTGCGGTGGATGCGCACGTCCTGCGCAGCGAGCCCCGGCCCGGCGAGGCTCACGGCGGGCGACATGCTGCCGATCTCCACGCCGAGGCCGAGCGCGGTGAGCCGCGACGAGAGCGACGCGGCGAGGCGGTCGTACGGGAAGCGCAGGTACGCGAAGGTGCCCGTCAGCAGGATGGCCGCGAACGCGATCCCGAGGATGTGGAGCTTCCGCGGGCCTTCGCTCGCGGTCTTCGGCTCTTTCACTGCAGCGGCTCGAAGGAGGAGACCGTGAAGGTCACGTCGAGCAGCTCCGGATTGTCGGGGCGCTTGCGCAGGCGCAGGCTCTTCACCGACAGCACCTGGTCCGACGACTCGATCTGGTGCAGGTAGTTGACGGTCTGGATCAGGTTCACCTGCTCGAGCGTCACCTCGACCTTGCTCTCGCGGTACTTGTCGCCCGGCGGCGAGGCCTGCGGCTCCATCGACTCGACGGCGACCTGCGCCTCCTTTGCGAGGTTCTCGAGCGTGCTGCGCAGGTTGCCGCGCGGGCTCTGCGCGATGCGCCGCTCGACGTCGGCGAGCCGTCCCTGCAGCCCGTCGTACTCGTTGCGCAGGCGGGTCATCAGGCGCAGCTCCTGCTCCGCGGCCTCGCGTCGGCTCCCCGTGCGCGCGATCGCGCCGAGCACCGGGTTCACGACGGCGACGTAGAGGAGCGCGAGGAGGAGAAGTCCTCCCGCGGAGCCGACGAGCATCTTCTCGCGCGGCGCGAGCGCGGTGAAGGCGGCGCGCAGGCGCGCGATCCAGTCCCTCACTCCGCGTCCTCCGTCAGCCCGATCGTCACGTTGAACTTCTTCACGTCGCTGCGGCGGTCGGTCTCGATGGCGCCGACCTGGACCTTCGAGAAGGGCTCGAACTTCGCGAGCTCCGCGCCGAGCCGCTCGGCGGCCTCGAAGCTCTTCGTGTAGGCGCGGATGCGGATCGTGCCGCGGTCGATCGAGAGCTCCTCGAAGATCACGTCGAGGTCCTTCGGCACGCGGCGCGAGATCTCGCCGAGCAGGTCGAGCGCGGAGCGGTTGCCGCGGTAGACGCCGAGGAACTCCGCGCGCGCGTGCGCGGCCGACACCGCCTCGCGCATGGCGGAGACCGGATTCTCGGGCACGGGCTGGTCGGGGAACGCCTGCGTCCAAAGCGCCGCGACCTGCTTCTCGGAGCGCCGCGCGGTGCCCGACTCGAGCAGCGCGCCGGAGAGCGCGCTGGCGATGCCGAGCACGAGCACGATGCCGAGCAGGACGAAGGTGGAGCCGAAGTCGCGCCGGTAGCGCGAGAGGTCGACGCGGCGCGCGAACTCGTCCTGGCGGAAGTTCAGCGACGTCGTGGCGCGCGCGGTGCCGCGCAGCGCGAGCGCGATGGCCGGCGCGAAGATCACCGGAGGCCCGCCCGCGACGAGGCCCGGACCGAGCTCGTCGTTCGGCAGCCCGAGGCGCGTCACCGAGAGGCCGGTCCGCTCCGCCAGCAACTCCTCGATCCGCTCCATCTGGGCGCTGCCGCCGAAGAGGGTCACGTCCTCGATGCGCGACGTCATGGTCGGCTCGAGCGACGCGACGAAGCGCACCATCTCGCTCGCGATCTGGTCGATCACCGCGGAGGCCTTGGCGAGGCGCCCGCCGAGCACCGGGTCGAAGATCCCGTGCTCGCACTTGGCGCGCTCGGCGTCTTGCAGCGAGAGCCCGCGATCCTCGGCGATCGCCTCGGTGAGCGCGCGCCCCGCCACGCCGAAGGAGTGCGCTGCGACGGCCTTCTGCTCCTGGAGCGCGCAGAAGGTCGTCTTGCTGTGGCCGATGTCGACGAGCAGGCGCGGGCCGCCCAGATCGAAGGCGGAGCAGAGGTTCGCGAGCGCGAGCCCTTCGGCCTCGACCACGCGCGGATTGCAGCCGCTCTCGTGCAGGGTCTCCATCAGCTCGGAGACGCGGGTGCGCGGCGCGATGGCGGCCACCACGCGCGAGCGCCCGCGCTCGCTCTCGACCACCTGCCAGTCGAGCAGGACCTGGTCGAGCTCGAAGGGGAGGGTGTCCTCCACCTCGAAGGGCACCGCCTGCTGGAGCCGCCGGCGCTCCGAGAAGGGGAACTCGAGCCGGCGCACGGAGAGGCGATCGCCGCGCAGCGCCGTCACCACCTGGTCCGTAGCCAGCCGGTGTACCTCGACGAAGCGCCGCAGCACCTCGGCGAGCGGCTGGTCCTCGTCGCGCGGGACCGAGCGCACGTGCACGGCGGCCAGGCTGCGCAGGCCCTGCTGGAGCTCGACGGCCTTCAGGCTGTGGGTGCCGAGGTCGAGCCCGAGGACGTTCTTGAGGATCGGCATGCCCGGTTCCTAGAGGACGCGCCAGCTTAGCAACAGGGGCTCGGGCCCCTGGCCGCGGTCGATCACCGCCTCGATGCGGCGCTCCACGCTCCCGACGCGCGCCTCGGCCGTCACCACGAAGACGTTGCTCGCGTACGAGAGCGGGGGGAAGGCTGCGTTGGCGTTCTCCACGATCTCACCTATCGGCTTGCAGCTCTCGTCGCTTTGCTTTTCTCCGCACAGGAGGAACCCCTCCTGCCGATCCTTGAGCAGCCTGCGGATCGCGTCCTCGTCGTCGCCGAGCAGGGCGAGGTCCGTGCCCGTGTTGTGATAGATCAGCGCCAGGACGTGGGGCGGGGCGGTGTTGGGATTGATGCCGTCCGTGCCCACGTAGGGATAGACCGTGATGTAGGGGCGGAGCGCCTCGACCAGGGTCGCGTCGAAGCCGTCGACCAGCCGCAGCTCGTCCACGGAGAGGAGCGGGCGGTTGCGGTCCGCGGGACCGACGGGGCTCTCGCCGCGCTCGAAGGCGTCGTTCTCGGAGCCGCCTTGCAGGCTGGTCTCGTCCGGATCCACGTGGTCGATCAGGTTCCGGACGAGGACCTCCTTGTCGTAGAGCTTCTCGGCCGGCGGCAGCGGGATGTCGTCGATGACCTTCGTCAGCAGCGCGTCGAGCAGGGGCTCCGCGCGCTCGTTGACCGCGCCGCCCTCGTCGACCGCGAGGATCGCGTTGAGGTTGAGCTTGGAGCTCGCGTCCTCGATGACGAGGCGCAGGCTGCTGCCGTCCTCGAGCTCGATCGGCGCGAGCCCGACCATGGCCCACAAGTCGGTGAGGGTCTCGCCTGCGAAGCCGCCGCTCTTCTCGAGCAGCTTGTCCTGGAGCAGCAGCGCGCCGGCCAGGCGCACGCCGCCGCGCGCGAGCGACTCCGCCTTGCTCGTGGCCTCGCGGTTGTAGGCGACGCGGTAGTCGATGGTGGCGCGGCGCAGGAAGGTCGCGATCGTGCTCGCCAGCAGCAGGGCGAACACGAGCACGATCACCAGCACCACGCCGTGTCGTCGTCGCTCCGTCATCGGCAGTTCGGCTTGATGGCCGGGTGACCGGCGTAGAGCGCGCGGTACTTGTCCCAGCACTCGTTGGGCGCGTTGGCGATCAGGTCCGCGATGGCGGCGACGTCGGCGCCCGTGGTGCCTTCCGGGAAGGCGCCGATGCCGCCGGGGCCGCCCCCGCCGCCGCCCATGGGCGGGAAGCCGCCGCCACCACCGCCGGCTCCACCACCACCACCGCCTGGCCCTCCGCCGCCGGCCCCTCGGCCGAGGCCGCCGCCGGCCTTCGACCAGTCGATGCAGTCGGCCAGGCTGAGCCCGGACGCGCACTCGCCATTCTCGCCGTCGGCGCCTGCCTGGTTCGGATCGAGCAGCGCCACCAGGTCGATCGGGCGCATGGGCAGCAGCACGCGACGCCCGTAGAGCAGCGGCTCCTTGTCCGGATCGCGGTCGCCCGGCGGCGGCGCGAGCGCCAGCTCGATCTCGACCGCGACCGGCAGCTCGCTCGAGTCGACCAGCTGCGACGAGTCCCAGCGGTCCACCCACTCGCCGCCGTCGCCGAGGAAGCGCATGGAGAAGTGCGAGATGCCCTCGGCGAGCACGAGCGAGGCGGGGTCGTCGGAACGTGGGAACTCGCGATCGAGGCGCTCGGGCAGGCGCGGCGACGACCAGCGGTGCAGCTCGTAGGTCTCGCCGTCCGCGCTCCGCTCGAGCGTGTAGGCCACCGTCGAGAGATCCGACGTCGGGCCCTGCTGCGTGCGCGGCGGCTCGCTGCGCAGCATGAACTTCACGCGGTCGGAGCCCGCCTCGTTGCCGTGACCCGTCTGGTTGTGCGGCTCGGCCAGGAAGATCCAGGGATGCGCGAGCGGGTCGACGTCCTCGGGCTTCTTCACGAGCACGGCGCGCTCGAGGTCGCGCGCGATGCGGTCGATCAGGGTCGTCGCGCGCCGGACCTCGCGGGTCGAGTCGGCCGCGTGCGTGCTCTTGTCCGAGAGGTCGACGTAGAAGGAGAGAGCGGCCGAGAGCACCAGCGCGGTCAGGAAGAGGACCGCGAGAACCTCGATCAGGGTGAACCCCGCGCGAGCCGCGTTCCGCCGTGCGTCCATCAGCGGCCCCCCGGCTCCTGCTGCACGGGCAGCTTGTCGAGGGGCGACATGGTCGGCTTCTGGCCGGACTTCGTCGGCTTCTTTGCGCCGCGGCCGGTGCCGGAGGTCCCGCCGTCCTCGCCGGTGCCGGCGCCCGCCTCCACGCCCTCTCCCTTCTTCGGGAAGAGCTGCTCGAGGCCGCTGGTGTCGAATGCGAAGGTCGTGCGCGAGACGTGCTCCTCGCGCTCGCCGTCCTGCCACGTGACCGACACGTCGATGCGGCGCAGTCGGCCCTCCTGCCCGGTGCGGGGCGGCGCGAGCAGGTCCTCCGTCGGAACGGCGCCCGGCGTCTGCGCGCCGACCTCCATGCTGTTCTGCTCCTCGGGCTTCTTCGGGCGCGCCTTGTGTTTGTCGATGCCGCGCTCCTTCTCGACCTTCTCGATGGCGTCGAGGATCGGCGTCGGGTCGAAGGGCTGGACGTTGATGCCGACGCGGTAGACGTCGACCTCCTGCTCCTCCTGGCCCGACTTCGGGATCTGGCCGAGCGCGAGCTGCGCCTCGAGATCGGCGAGGAAGCGGTCGGCGATCAGCGAGGCCTCGACCTTGCGCCGGCTCACGCCCTCCGAGCGCAGGCCGCGGATCGCGGCTTCGGCGAGCACCGCATACAGGAGCCCGAGGATCAGAACCGCGGCCATCACCTCGAGCAGGGTGAAGGCGTCGCGACGCGCGGAGGGCGCGCTCATCGCGGCTTCCCCTCGTCGTCGAGGTAGCGGACCGCGTCGTCGAGCGGCAGCACGGCGAGCGTCTGGTGCGCGCCGCCCGGCTCCTCCAACACGATCTCGGTGTAGGCGGCCGAGCCGTCGCGCTCGAAGACGACGTCGGGCAGGCCTTCGGCGATCCACCCATACGACGTCTCGAGGCCCGCCACGCGCACGTCGCCTTCGAAATCGTGGAAGCTGCCGAAGCTGTCGGGCACCGGCGCGAACTCGATCGCGGTGCGCATGGGCGCGCGCAGCGGCAGCTTGGCGGCCGCGCTGACGTCGTACTCCTGGGCCGCGGCGACCGGCTGCACCTTCTCCTCGTCCGCGCCGCCGAGCCACTCGATGCGGTAGACGCCGTTCTGGAGGTCGAAGAGGACGCGGTGCGGGATGCCGGTCACGACGGCGCGCTGCCGCGCGAGCTCGAGCTCCGCGGCCAGGCGCTGCGCCGCGTGGCGCAGGCGTCGCTCGCCGAGCGCCTGCAGGTTCGGCAGCACGATCACGGCGGCGAGCGCGAGGATCGCCACGACGGCGAGCACCTCGATCAGGGTGAACCCGCGCCGGTGCGCGCTGGCGCGAGCCGCTCGGCTCAAGACGCCTCGCGGTTCTCGCCGGTGTCGACCCAGTTCCCGATGTCGGCGTCGGCGTCGGCGCCGCCCGGCGTGCCGTCCGCGCCCCACGACCACAGATCGAACGAGTGGTCGTTGTGCTGGCCGGGGGACTCGTACTGATAGGCGTTGCCCCACGGATCCACCGGGATGCGCTTCTCGCGCAGGTAGCCGCCGGTCTGGAAGTTGCGGACGTCCGGCGGCGCCTCGATCAACGCATGCAGGCCCTGCTCGGTGCTCGGGAAGTGCGCGTTGTCCATCCGGAAGGTCTCGAGCGCGGCCTCGAGGTTCTTGATCTGCGTGCGCGCCGTCGTCACGCGGCCCTTGTCGATCTGCGGGATGATCGCGATGCCGACGAGGGTCGTGAGCAGCCCGATGATGAGCACGACGGCCATGATCTCGATGAGAGTGAAGCCGTCGCGGCGTGTCGTGCGTTCCATGCGAGGTGTTCTCCTTAGCCGAGCGAGCTCGTGATCTGGAGCAGCGGCACGAGCGTCGCGAGGATGATGACCAGAACGATGCCGACCATGATCAGGATCAGGAAGGGCTCGAGCAGCGCGGTGAGCCGCGTGACCGCCGTCTCCACCTGTTCCTCGTAGGTGTCCGCCACCTTGGCGAGCATGGCCTCCAGCTCGCCGCTCTGCTCGCCCACTTCGATCATGTGGGTGACGAGCGGCGGGAATTCGCCGCTGGCGCGCAGCGGTCTCGCGACGCTGGCGCCCTCGGTGATCGAGAGTCGCGCGGCGTCGATCGCCTCGGCCAGCACCGTATTGCCGGCGACCTCGCCCGCGGTGTGTAGCGCGCGGATGATCGGCAGGCCGCCCGCCAGCAGAGTCGACAGCGTGCGCGCGAAGCGGGAGATCGCGATCAGGCGCGCGAGCTTGCCGACCACGGGAATCTTCAGGCGCACGCGGTCGTAGACGGCGCGGCCGCGCGTCGTCTTGATCAGCGCGCGGAAGCCGAAGACGAGCGCGACGGCCACGGCGATCATCGCCCACCAGTACGCGCGCGTGAAGTTCGAGGCCGCGATGATCCAGCGCGTGTAGAAGGGCAGGGGCTGGTTGAGGCTCTCCAGCAGCTGCGTGATCTGGGGCAGCACGACCGTCACCAGCGCGCCGACGACGACGCAGGCGAAGCCGAACATGACCAGCGGATAGATGAGGATCGAGCCGACCTTGTTCCGCAGGCGCACCTGGCTCTCGAGGTAGTCGGCCAGGCGCTCGAGCACCTGCTCGAGCGCGCCGCCGGCCTCGCCGGCGCGCACCATCGAGACGTAGAGGTCCGGGAAGATCTTGCTCGCGCCGAGCGCGTCGGCGAAGGACGCGCCCTGGTTGACCCGCTCGCGCACCTGGCCGTAGACGGCCTTGAGGCGCGGGTTCTCGACCTGGTCGGTGAGGGCGCGCAGCGAGTCGACGAGCGGGATGCCGGCGCCGAGCAGGGTCGCGGCCTGGCGCGTCGCGAGCGCGAGGTCGAACGCCGAGACGCGCTGCGGCAGGCGCAGGCGGAAGCGGCTCGACGCTCCCGACTCCGATTGCGGCGCCTTCTCGGCGCGGCCCTCTGCGATCTCCGTCGGAAAGATGCCGTCGCGGCGCAGCCGCGCGCGCGCGCCTTTGATGCTCTCGGCATCCACGTGGCCGCGCGCGGCCTTGCCCGCGCTCGTCACGCCCCTGTACGCGTAGACGGGCACTACGCGACCCCCTAGATCTGGGCGACCGACGCCTCTTCCTCGGTCGCCCGCAGTACCTCGGCGACCGAGGTGATGCCAGCCAACACCTTGCGGGCGCCGTCGCCGCGCAAGGTATGCATGCCCTTGCGGACGGCCATGTTCTTGATCGTCTTCGAGTCGATGTTCTGCGAGACCAGGCCGCGGATGTCGTCGTCGACGAGCATCATCTCGAAGATGCCGACGCGGCCGCGATAGCCGGAGTAGTTGCAGCCCGCGCAGCCCTCGGGCCGGTAGACCTTGCGCGGCTTCGAGCCGATGTCGATGCCGATCTCGAGCAGCTCCTCGCGCGTCGCCTCGTACTGCACACGGCAGTCGGGGCAGAGGACGCGCACCAGCCGCTGCGCCAGCACCGCCACCAGCGACGACGCCACCAGGAAGGGCTCGACGCCCATGTCCACCAGGCGCGTGATCGCGCTCGGCGCGTCGTTCGTGTGGAGGGTCGAGAAGACCAGGTGGCCGGTGAGCGACGCCTGGATCGCGATCTCCGCGGTCTCGAGGTCGCGGATCTCGCCGATCAGGATCACGTTCGGGTCCTGGCGCAGGATCGAGCGCAGCCCGTTGGCGAAGGTGAGGCCGACCTTCGCGTTCACCTCGATCTGCCCGATGCCGGGCAGCTGGATTTCGACCGGATCCTCGACCGTGATGATGTTCTTGTCCGTCGAGTTGATGCGGGCGAGCGCGCCGTAGAGCGTCGTCGTCTTGCCGCTGCCGGTAGGTCCCGTGACGAGCAGGATGCCGTTCGGGCGCGAGATCAGGCGCTCGATCGTGCCGAGCTGGTTCCGGTCGAAGCCGAGCTTCTCCAGGTTCTGGAGATCCTGCGTGCGCGGCAGCAGGCGCATGACGACGCGCTCGCCGTAGGCGACGGGCAGGGTCGAGAGGCGCACGTCGTAGTCGCGCCCCGCGATCTTCAGGCGGATGCGTCCGTCCTGGGGCAGGCGCTTCTCCGCGATGTTGAGCGCGCCCATGATCTTGATGCGCGAGACGATGCTCGCGTGCAGCGCGCGCGGCAGCGGCTTGATCGGCTCGTACAGGATGTCGTCGATGCGGAAGCGCACGCGGATCTCGCGCTCGAAGGGCTCGAGATGGATGTCGCTGGCGCGCTCCTTCACCGCGTTGTGCATCAGCGAGTTGACGAGCTTGATGATCGGGGCGTCGTCCTCGGCATCGATCAGGTCCTGCGGTTCCTGGCTGATCTCCCCCGCGAGCGCCGAGAGGTCCTCGGCGGCGTCCTCGGCGAGCGCGTCGGTGAGGCCGGGACCGCGGTCGTAGACCTCGTTGATCGCGCCGAGGATCGTGCGCTGGTTCGCCAGCTCGAGGCGCAGGTCGGCGCCGTCGAAGAGCAGGCGCAGGTCGTCGAGCGGCGTGGTGTCGAGCGGGTCGGTCACCGCGACCCGGATCGCGCCGCTGGCGTCGCGCTGCAGCGGCAGGATGCCGTGGTCCTTGGCGAAGGCGATCGGCACGCGCTCGATCAAGGTCTCGTCGACGTCGCCGCGGTGGATCTGCGGCCGGATCGGCACGCCGAGCTGGTCGGAGAGCGCCTGCATGACCTCGTCGGCGCTGACCCGCCCCGACGCCACGAGGCGCTCGGCCAGGCTCCCGCCGCTTTCGGCCTGCTCGCGCCGCGCCGTCTCGAGCTGCTCCTCGGTGAGATTCGTCGTGCGCAGGAGGATGTCGCCGATGTCGGTGCGCTGGACGCGCGGCCGACGCGGCTGCGTCTGCGGCGCGGTCATTGCGGCCCCTCCGGCGCGCCCCCCGGCGCGGGAGGCTCGACGACGAGCAGCTGCGGCGAGAGGCCGTGCGAGCGACGCACCACGGCGTCGGCCGTCTTCGCCTCGTCGAGCGTCTCGTAGGGTCCGAGGCGGATCTCGTAGAGCACGCCGGAGGCGCTCTCCGACGCCACCAGAGTGCCGTCGTGGCCCGAGTCGATCAGCTCGGTGAGCAGTGCCGCGGCCGCGTCGGCGTCGCCGAAGATGGCCGCCTGCAGGTAGTACTCGGGCGCGCGCAGCGCGGCCTGGCGGTCGGCCTCCTGCTTGGCGCGCTTTTCCTCCTCCTGGGTCTCGATCTCGCGCATGCGCTCGAGAGGGTACTGCGCGGTGACCGCAGCGATGCGCGTGCGCACCGGGCTGCCGTGGTCCTCCGCCGTGTAGGGACGCGACTCTGCGCGCGCCTCGGCGTAGCGCTGCTCCTCGTCCTCGCGCTCCTCCTGGGTGATCGGGAAGCTCTCGCCGGATTCGAGCCCGAACTCCTCGCGCTTGCGGATCGACTCGCGCTCGAGGTCGAGCGGGTCGCGCACGATGTGCGGGGTCAGGAAGACGAGCAGGTTGGTCTTCCGCACCGCGCGCTTCTCGGTCTTGAAGGCCCAGCCGAGGATCGGGATGTCGCCGAGCCACGGGACCTTGGTGACCGTGTCGTCGTAGGTGTCGCCGATCAGGCCGCCGACCACGACGGTCTCGCCGTCCTTCACGACGACCGTGTTCTCGACGCGGCGGCTCCGCAGCGTGACGCCGACCTGGTTCACGTCGCCGACGGGGGCTTCGTTGTTGACGGCGCTGATCTCCTGGAAGATGTCGAGGCGCAGGCTGTCGCCCTCGGTGATCTGCGGCGTCACGCGCAGGGTCACGCCGATGTCCTGGCGCTCGACGTTCACCGACGTGGAGAGGCCGGACGCGACGGCCGTGCCGCCCGTCGTCGGGGCCTGCACGCGGCTCGTGATGATGGGGATGTTCTCGCCGACGCGGATCTCGGCCTCCTCGTTGTCGGAGGTCAGCACGTGCGGCGCAGAGATCACGTTGACGTCGCTGTCCGTGGCGGCGAGGCGCAGCACGCCGCTGATGATGCTGCCGCCCGTGGCGTAGCCGTCGTCGTCGAGCTCGAGCTTGTTGCGCAGGAAGCGGCCGATGAAGGGCGCGACGATCGGCGCCGCGGGCCCGGTCGCCGCGGTGGTCGCGGCGGTCGACGCCGCGTCCGTCGCGGTGGCGACCAGGAAGTCGGTGTCGCCGTTGATCGTGCGGAACAGCGCGTTGAAGCCGAGGTCCTTCCCGTCGGAGAGGGTGACCTCCATGATCAGCGCCTCGACGAGCACCTGGGAGCGCTCGACGTCGAGCTTCTCGATCACGGTGGCGAGCGTGTTGAAGGCCTCCTGGCTCGCCTGGATGATCAGCGAGTTCGTCGCAGGATCAGCCGTGACGGTGATGTTGCCGGCGAGGCCCGCGACCACGCTGCTGATCGCCGGTGCGGGCGGCCCGCCGGGTCCGCCGCCGAGCCCCGAGCCTCCGCCTCCGGACGGGCGCGACGGCTGGCCCGTCAGCAGGCCGGACAAGGTCTGCGCGAGCTCTTCGGCGTCGGCGTTGCGCAGGTAGTAGACGTGGATGCGCCCGCCGCCGTGCACCGGCACGTCGAGCTTGGCGACGAGGCTTCGCACCTCCTCGAGCTGCGCGCGCGGCGCGAGCACGAGCAGCGAGTTGGTGCGCTCGTCGGTGATGATGCGGACGGGCGCGCGCACCGCGACCGATTCGGGCTGCTGGCCCGCCTGCGCCGCGCGCTGGCGGCGTCCCGGCCGCTGGATCTGTCCCGGTGCGGCGGTCGTCGACGTGACCTCGGCGCCGTAGATCTCGGACACCTGATCCGCGAGCGTCGCGGCATCCGCGTACTCGACCCGGATGACGGCGAGCTCCTCCTTGTAGGTCTCGACGTCGATCGACTCGAGGATCGCAATGAGGCGGCGGATGTTCGACGCCGACTCGGTGAGGATCACCGTGTTGGTCGGCGGGTAGGCCGCCATGGCCGCGTCCTTGGAGACGAGCGGCTTGAGCGTGTTCACGATCGACTCGGAGTCGATGTAGTGCAGCGGGATCAGGCGCGTGACGTAGCGGTCGCGGTCGGGCGGCTTGGCGCCGCTGTGCACCGTCTCGACGCTCGATTCCTTCGCCTCGCGCACCGGCACGATCTTGATGGCGCCGCCGGGCGTCGTGATCGTGGTGAAGCCCTTCACCTGGAGCACGGACTCGAAGACGGCGTACGCCTGCTCGACCGGCACCGGGGAAGGCGACACGATCGTGACGCGGCCGCGCACGCGATCGTCGTAGATGAAGTTCCGCCCCGTCATCTTCGCGATCGTCTTGATCACGTCGCCGAGCTCGACGTCGTTGAAGTCGAGCGAGACGAGGTCGTCGGCGGGCGCCTCGGCCGGCGGCTCCTGGGCCCCCGCGAGCCCCGCAAAGAGGCCCGCCAGCAGTGCCAGGGCGGCGAGGCGGGCGGCGCGGCGTCGGTTCAACGGCATCTCCTGCGGTGGCTACTGGCGTCCGGCCTGGAGCGTGGTCGTGAAGGGCTGCCCGTCGGAGCGGGTCCCGCTGACCGTGACGGGCGAGCCCGAGGTGAACTTCTGGAAGAACTCGGCGGTCTGCTGGGGGCTCTCGATGGCGGTGCCGTCGATGCTGTTGACGAGATCGCCCTCCTGGAGTCCCGCCTGCTCGTAAAGACTTCCGGGCTTGATCTGACTGATCTGCACGCCGCGCATCTGCCCCTCTTCGTACTTCGGCAGGATGCGCGCCTGGGACAACAGCTCGGCGGGGTTGTTCATCACCGCCTGCACGTCTTCCTGCGGCATCTCGAAGCTGTTCTCCGAGAGCCGCTGGAGCCGCGTCTGGCGCCTCTCGGCCGCTCGCGCCATCGCGGTGCGACGTGCGCCCTGCGCGCCGGCCGGGAGCGTCGGCATGGCGAGCTTCGGCGTCATGTCGGTTTCCTCGAACGCGAGCTCGCGGTGGACGCCGTCCTCGAGCAGCACCACGCGCTGCCGCTCGATGCGCACGACCGTCGCCTTCTCCTGGATGGAGCCGCCGACGCCGACGATCAAGGTCGAGCGCGTGCCGCGCTCCTGGATCGCCGCCCACGCCAGGCGCGGATCCGGAGAGGCCGCCGTCCCGAGCAGGGTCAAGGGAAGCTGTGTGGCCTCGAGATTCGCCTCGATGTCCGACGGAGATTGGGCCGGCGGCGCCAGGGTCGACGACGCGAACACGTTGCGGTCGAGAATGTCCTGACGGTCCTGCCAGGTCGGCGCCGTCACACCTTCGATCGCCTTCGTCTCGGGATCCTGCGAGGAGGGCGGCAAAACGATCGCCGCAAAAACGGCGTTCGCCGTATCCGCCGCGAGCAGGCAAGCGACCACGAACAAGACGGCGTTCGCTACCCGGCGTAGCGCGCTGATCATGTGCTCACCCCGCGCCCCTCAGCGAGCGTGACGATCCGAGCGGGGCGCGCAGTATACCCCGCGAGGCATCGTCCGCTTGGATCACCCGTGTTTTCGAAGAGTTAGAGGTTCCCGACGCATGGGGGTATCGGCCGACCGCCGCCCGAGCCTTCGAGGCACTTCGACCCCGTCTGTCCGGACCCCGTTCCGGACGGAAAGCGAGTGCAGACCTCCGCCATACGGCCCGCAGCTGCGTGCCGGTCGCGTCGCCCCCGACTCCATCCCTGTGTCTCGCGCAGATCCGCCGAGCGGGACGTGTCGCCGCTCACACGATGCGAGAAAACTCGTCTCGGGACGGGCTCTTTCCATTGACACCCGCGAGGGTGCGACGAGCCTTGCGGACATTCTTGTCCCTGGCCCCCAGGGGAAATCGAGGAAACATCCATGGCAGATTCGGGCAAGGTGATCGGTATCGACCTCGGGACGACGAACTCCGTCGTCGCGGTGATGGAAGGCGGTCAGCCGGTCGTGATCGCGAACGAGGAGGGAGGTCGGACGACACCTTCGGTGGTCGGCTTCACCAAGGATGGCGAGCGCCTGGTCGGCGCCATCGCGAAGCGGCAGGCGGTCACCAACCCCAAGGGCACGATCTACTCGATCAAGCGCTTCATGGGGCGGCGGCTGAACGAAGTTCCGGAGGAGATCCGCCTCGTCCCCTACGACGTGATCGAGGGAAAGGAGGGGACGGCGGCGGTCCGGGTCGAGGGCAAGGCGTACACGCCGCCCGAGATCTCTGCGATGATCCTGCAGAAGCTGAAGGCGGCCGCCGAGGCGTATCTCGGCCAGCCGGTGTCGGGCGCGGTCATCACCGTGCCCGCCTACTTCAACGACGCCCAGCGTCAGGCGACCAAGGACGCCGGCGCCATCGCGGGCCTCGAGGTGAAGCGCATCATCAACGAGCCGACGGCGGCGGCGCTCGCCTACGGGCTCGACAAGAAGAAGGACGAGAAGATCGCCGTGTACGACTTCGGCGGCGGCACCTTCGACATCTCGATCCTCGAGGTCGGCGAGAACGTCGTCGAGGTGAAGGCCACGAACGGCGACACCCACCTCGGCGGCGACAACCTCGACCAGCGCATCATCGACTACCTCGTCGCGGAGTTCCGCAAGGACCAGGGTGTCGATCTCACCAAGGATCCGATGGCGATCCAGCGCCTGCGCGAGGCGGCGGAGAAGGCCAAGATCGAGCTGTCGTCGGCGGCGAGCACGGACGTCAATCTGCCGTACATCACGGCGGATCAGTCCGGCCCCAAGCACCTGACGATGAAGCTGACGCGGGCGAAGTTCGAGCAGCTCGTCGAGGACCTGATCGCGCGCTCTCTCGAGCCGTGCCGGCAGGCCCTGAAGGACGCCGGCTACAGCGCGTCCGAGATCGACGAGGTCGTGCTCGTCGGCGGCAGCACGCGCATCCCGATGGTTCAGAAGAAGGTGTCGGAGCTCTTCGGCAAGGAGCCGAACCGGACCGTCAACCCGGACGAGGTCGTCGCCGTCGGCGCGGCGGTGCAGGGCGGCGTGCTCGCCGGCGACGTCAAGGACGTGCTGCTCCTCGACGTGACCCCGCTCTCGCTCGGCATCGAGACCTTCGGCAGCGTGATGACGAAGCTGATCGAGAAGAACACGACGATCCCCACCCGACGCTCACAGGTGTTCTCGACGGCCGCGGACAGCCAGCCGCAGGTGGAGATCCACGTGCTGCAGGGCGAGCGCGAGATGGCGGGCGACAACCGCACGCTCGGCCGCTTCATCCTGGACGGCATCCCGCCGGCGCCGCGCGGCGTCCCGCAGATCGAGGTGACCTTCGATCTGGACGCCAACGGCATCCTGTCGGTGAACGCGAAGGACAAGGCGACGTCGCGCCAGCAGTCGATCCGCATCGAGGGCTCGGGCGGTCTCAAGAAGGAAGAGATCGAGCGCATGATCAAGGACGCCGAGGCGCACGCGAGCGAGGACCGCGAGCGCCGCGAGCTGATCGAGAAGCGCAATGGTCTCGACTCGTTGATCTACCAGGCGGAGAAGACGCTCGCCGAGAACGGCGAGAAGGTCGCGGCCGCGGACAAGCAGGCCGTCGAGTCGGCGATCGCCGACGCGCGCAAGGATCTCGACAGCAACGACGCCGCGAAGCTGACGGCTGCGCACCAGCGCGTGGAGACGGCGCTGCACAAGGTGGCAGAGGCGCTCTACAAGGCGCAGTCCGCTGCGGGCGGCGGCGATGGCGCTGGCGGCTCGCAGGGCGGCGCGAGCGCGCCGCCGGGCGGCGGCGGCGACGGCGACGTCGTCGACGCCGAGTACAGCGAGGAGAAGGGCAACTGAGCGACCCCAAGCGCAGCGATCCGTTCGGCGAGCTCTTCGGGGACTTCTCCGTCCGTCTGCGCGGAGACCGCTGGCAGCCCGACGTCGACGTCGTCGAGACCGAGGACGAGGTGGTCGTCCGCGTGGAGCTCGCGGGCGTTCACAGCCGCGACCTGCGCGTCGGCGTCGACGGCTCCGAGCTGTGCATCTCCGGCCAGCGCGTCGCAGCCGAATCATCGGGCGTGCGGCGTCTCCATCAGATGGAGATCGCGACCGGGCCCTTCGAGCGCCGTTTGCGCATCCCGGTCGGATTCGACCGCGAGCGGGTCAGCGCCCATCTCGCCGACGGCATCCTCACCATCCAGCTCCCCAAGCGCGGACGGCGCAGCGTCGCCGTCGAGCGGGGCTGACGTAGACATGGCAGAAGAACAGAACGAGATCCGGCCCGAGAGCCCGGGCACCGAAGGCACGCAGATCTCCGTCGCCAGCGGAGGCGCGGAGCAGATCGCCCTCGCGCCGCTCCCGGATGCGCTGCCCGTGCTGCCGCTGAAGAACACGGTGCTCTTCCCGTTCCTGCTGTCGCCGCTGCTGGTGAACACGGAGCGCGCGCGCCGTCTGATCGACGCCGTGCTGCTGACGCCGCATCGGCTGCTCGTATGCGTCGCGGTGAAGGGCGAGGTCGGCGAGAACCCCGGCCCCGATGACGTCTATCGCGTCGGCACCGTGATGCGCATCGCGAAGATGATGAAGTTCCCGGACGAGTCGTACCGCTTGCTCGTCCAGGGCGTGGCGCGCGTGCAGCTCGAGGGCTTCGTCTCGGAGTCACCCTACCTGGTGGCGCGCATCCACCGCCTGACGGAGACGGGAGATCCCCGCTCGGTCGAGACGACCGCGTTGATGCGGCAGATCGTGCAGGAGTTCTCCGCGCTGGTCGCGCAGAGCCCGCGCCTCTCGGACGAGCTCCAGGTGCTCGCGCAGAACGTCGAGGATCCCTCGAAGCTCTGCGACCTGGTCGGCTCGAACCTCGGCTTCGACGTCGCGGGCAAGCAGCAGCTGCTCGAGGAGCTCGACGTCCCCACGCGGCTCAAGCGCGTGCTCGACGAGCTCGCTCGCGAGCGCGACGCCGTGAAGGTCGAGAGCGAGATTCGCGAGAAGGTCCAGAGCGACATCGGGAAGACGCAGCGCGACTACATGCTGCGCCAGCAGCTCGAGGCCATCCGCCAGGAGCTCGGCGAGGCGGAGGACAGCGAGACCGAGGTCGCGAAGCTGCGCGCGCGCATCGAGGCCGCGCAGCTGCCGGCGGAGGCGCTGGCGCAGGCGAACCGCGAGCTCGACCGCCTGGCGCAGATGCCGCCCGCGGCCGCCGAGCACGGCGTCATTCGCACGTACCTCGAGTGGATGGCGGATCTCCCGTGGAGCGAGCTCTCCAAGGATCGCCTCGATCCCGAGGAGGCGCGCCGGATCCTCGACGAGGACCACTACGGCCTCGACAAGGTCAAGGACCGCATCGTCGAGTACATCGCCGTGCTGTCGCTGAAGAAGGACCTGCGCGGCCCGATCCTCTGCTTCGTCGGGCCTCCGGGCACCGGCAAGACCTCGCTCGGGCGCTCGATCGCGCGCGCGCTCGGACGCAAATTCGAGCGCATCTCGCTCGGCGGCATCCGCGACGAGGCGGAGATCCGCGGTCACCGGCGCACCTACGTGGGCGCGCTCCCCGGCCGGATCATCCAGGAGATGCGGCGCGCGGGGACGCGCAACCCCGTCTTCGTGCTCGACGAGGTCGACAAGGTCGGGACCGACTTCCGCGGCGATCCGTCCTCGGCGCTGCTCGAGGTGCTCGACCCCGAGCAGAACTCCGCCTTCAGCGATCACTACCTGGAGGTCCCGTTCGATCTCTCGCAGGTGCTCTTCATCGCCACCGCGAACCTGATGGATCCGGTGCCGCCCGCGCTGCGCGATCGCATGGAGGTGATCGAGCTGCCAGGCTACACGCACGAGGAGAAGCTCGAGATCGCGCGCCGTTTCCTGCTGCCGCGCCAGCGTGCGCAGAACGGCGTCGCCGATGTCGACCTCGAGGTGAGCGACGCGGCGCTCGGCGAGCTGATCCGCAGCTACACGCGCGAGGCGGGCGTGCGGAACCTCGAGCGCGAGATCGGCGCGCTGTGCCGCAAGGTCGCGCGGCGCGTCGCGGAGGAGGGGGTCTCGAAGTCGGTGCGGATCGGTGTCGAGGACCTCGAGGGCCTGCTCGGTCCGGTGCGCTTCGAGCCCGAGCTGGTCGAGCGCGCGGGACAGCCCGGCGTGGCCGTGGGCCTCGCCTGGACGCCCGCGGGCGGCGACATCCTGTTCGTCGAGTCGAGCCGCATGCCCGGCAAGGGCGAGCTCAAGTTGACCGGCTCGCTCGGCGATGTGATGCGGGAGTCGGCGGAGGCCGCGCGTTCCTGGCTGCGCGCTCGCGCCGCGGACCTCGGGCTCGATCCGGAGAAGTTCCAGGAAGAGGATCTGCACCTGCACGTGCCGGCGGGCGCGGTGCCGAAGGACGGCCCCTCGGCCGGCGTCGCGATGGTGACGTCGCTCACGTCGCTGATGACGGGACGTGCCGGTAAGCCGGATGTCGCCATGACCGGAGAGATCACCCTGCGCGGCAAGGTGCTACCGGTGGGCGGGATCAAGGAGAAGGTGCTCGCAGCGAAGCGCGCAGGAATCGCGACCGTGGTGCTGCCGGAGCGCAATCGCAAGGACGTGGAAGAGATCGAGCCCGAGCTCCTGGCCGGGCTGGCTCTGGAATACGTGGGGACCATCGATGACGCGCTCCGCTACACGCTCGCTCCCGCGCACTGAGGCGATCGCCCTCGGCGCGGCGCTGGCCCTGCTCGCGGGAGGCTGCGTCACGCAGAGCAAGTTCGACCGCGTCGTCGGCGGGCTCGAGGAGCAGAACACCGAGCTCCAGACGCGCGTGCAGGACCTCGAGCGCTCCAACAAGTCGCTCGACGACGAGCGCATCAAGCTGATCGACGAGATGGAGGACCTGCGCGAGACGCGCACGTCGCTCTCTCGCGACGTCGAGCAGCTCCAGAAGTCCAAGGACCTGCTCACCGAGCACCTGCGGAAGCGCGAATCGGAGGTCGCCGAGCTCTCGCAGCTGAAGGGGACCTACAAGGGACTGGTCTCGGAGCTGGAGGCGGAAGTCGCGGCCGGCCAGATCCAGATCGAGCAGCTGCGCGACGGCATCCGCTTGAACCTCCCCCAGGACATCCTGTTCCCGTCCGGCTCCGCGACGCTCGATCCGAAGGGGGTGGCCGTGCTGCGCAAGGTCGCGAGCAAGCTCCACGAGCAGGACCAGCGCATCGAGGTGCAGGGTCACACCGACAACGTGCGGCTCAGCGGCGCGCTCGCGGCGCGTTACGGCACGAACTGGGAGCTGGCCGCCGCGCGCGCCTCGAGCGTGGTGCGTCTCTTCGAGTCCGAGAAGCTCGATCCGCGCCGGCTGAAGGCGATCTCCTTCGGCGAGTGGGCGCCCGTGGCGTCCAACGACGACGCCGAGGGGCGCGCGCGCAACCGCCGCATCGAGATCCGACTGATCCCCGTCAACGGGCCCGATGTGGCAGCGAACGAGGAGCCCGACGACGCGCAGGCTGCGGCCGAAGCGGCGCCACAGCAGGGCGCCGCGGGTTCCTCGCCGGCCCCGCCCGCGGCGGAGACACCCGCGAGCGTCGATGCGCCGGGTCGGGCAGCGGCATCCGAGGCCGGTACCGCCAGGCAGTGAGCGGCGCGCGCGCGCGCCTCGAGGAGATCTTCCGCGCCGGCGTCGACGCGGCCGACCCCGCGCGCGCGCTCCAGCAGGCGGTGACGCGCGGGGGCGACGGCGTCCTGCGGATCGCGGGTCGACCGCTCGATGCCGGCGCACGCCTCTGCGTGCTCGCCGCGGGCAAGGCGGCCCCGCGCATGGCCGCCGCGCTCGAAGAGATCGCCGGCGAGGAGATCGCCGCGGGGCTGGTCGTCGCGCGAGAGCCGGCGCAAGCGACGCGCATGCCCGTGCGCGTCGCGGCTCATCCGATTCCCGACGCCCGCAGCGCGGCCGCTGCGGAAGAGGCGCTGCGGCTCGTCGAGACGGCGCGTCCGCAGGACGTCCTCGTGGTGCTGCTCTCGGGCGGCGCCTCGAGTCTCCTGTCGGCGCCCGCCGCCGGGCTCGGTGTCGACGACCTGACGCGCACGAACGAGGCGCTGCTCGCCTCGGGCGCGCCGATCGACGAGGTGAACGGCGTGCGCAAGCACCTGTCGCTCGTGTCGGGGGGGCGCCTGGCGAAGCGCTCTCGCAGCCGGCGCATCGAGGTGCTCGTCGTCTCGGACGTCCCCGGCGACCGCCTGGACGTGATCGGCTCGGGCCCGTGTGCCGCGGATTCCTCGCGCTTCGCCGACGCGCTCGACGTGCTGGAACGACGCGCGATCCGCGCGCGCGTCCCCGCGGCCGTATCGGCGTACCTCGAGGCCGGCGCGCGCGGCGAGGTGCCGGAGACGCCGAAGCCCGGCGATCCGGCGCTGGCGCGTGCGCGACACACCCTGCTGGCGAGCAATCGCACCGCGCTCCGCGCGGCGGCGGAGAGGGCAGCGCGTCTCGGTCTGCGGCCGATCGATTTGACGGCCCGCCTGGCCGGAGAGGCGCGCCGCGCCGGACGCAGGATCGCCGCCCTGGCGCGCTGCGCGCGCGTCGAGGCGCCCGTGTGTCTGCTCGCGGGCGGCGAGACGACCGTCACGCTGCGCGGCGCGGGCCGCGGCGGCCGCAGCCAGGAGCTCGCGCTCGCCGCATCGCTCGAGCTCGCCGGCAGCCGCGGCGTCACTCTGCTCGCGGCCGGAACCGATGGCAGCGACGGCCCCACCGATGCCGCCGGCGCCTTCGCGGACGCCGGCAGCGTCGCGCGCGCGGCGGCGCACGGCTGCGACGCGCGCGCCGCGCTCGCGCGCAACGACGCCTACGCCTTCTTCGAGGCCGCGGGCGACCTGCTGCGCACGGGGCCGACGGGCACGAACGTGATGGACCTCGTGCTCGTGTCCGTCGAGCCTGTGTAAGATACGAGCGCGTGCGGTCGCGTATGCGAAGGGGCTCGATGCGGAAGGGCGACGCCCGGGCGTCGCGCGCGTTCCTGCTCGCGATCGCGCTGTGGCTCCTCGCGGCGCCGGCCGCGGCAGAGGGCACCGCGAGCATCCGCACCGAGGGCGAGTTCGTCGCCTACGACGCCGCCGCGAAGACGGTGACGGTGAAGGTGCTGAAGACCGGAGCGGGCAAGGAAGCCGAAGCCCTGACGGTCGGACAGCGGATCACCTTCCACGTCGAGCCGGAGGGCTCCGTCCTGACCCGTACCAGTGTCTCCGTCCGCGGCGTGAAGGGCTCGCTCGACGCCCTCCAGGCCGGCGGGACGGTCAACGTGTACTGGCGGCCCGATGCCGCCGACCCGAAGCTGCGCGTCGCGCGCAAGATCGACGTCATCCTCTCCGACGAGGAGCTCGACCTCCGCTACGGGAAGGGAACCGAGTAGAAGGCGGAGCAGGCAGGCGAGTGGCGATCGGTCCGGACGATTTCAAGCAGGCGCTCGGGCGCCGCGCGGCGGGTGTGACCGTCGTGACGACGCGCGCCGGCGAACGCATCCACGGCATGACGGTCTCGGCGTTCGCGGAGGTCTCGCTCTCGCCGCCGCTCGTGCTGATCTGCGCGGACAAGGCGTCGAACACCTTGCCGCTGATCGAGGAGTCGGGCGTCTTCGCGGTGAATCTGCTGGCGCGCGACCAGGAGGCGCTCTCGAACCGCTTCGCGTCCAAGAAGGAGGAGTGGCGGCGCTTCGAGGGCCTCGAGCTCGACACCGGCGCGACGGGAGCTCCGCTGCTCCGCGGCGCGGTGGCGAACCTCGACTGCCGCGTAGTCGCCGCGCACGACCACGGCGACCACGTCGTCTACGTCGGCCTCGTCGAGGAGGCGCGCTGGTTCGAGCGCCCGCCGCTTCTCCACTACCGCGCGCGCTACGGCTCCTTCGAGAACGACGGAACCGGCTAGGCCGCGCGCTCCATCGCGTCGGTGTAGCCGCCCGAGCGCGCCGCGCCGTTGCACTTCGCGCGGTGCAGGAACGCGCGCTGCGCCGCCGCGACCTGATCCGGCTTGCCGCGCCAGGCCTTGAGCGCCGGCGCCTGGAGGGCGCGGCCGTAGGAGAACGAGAGCTGCCACGGGGCGCCGCCGATCTTGTTCATCTCGTTGAGGTGCGCCGTCGCGAGCTCGTCGCTCTGGCCGCCCGACAGGAACACGATGCCCGGCACGGCGGCCGGCACGGTGCGGCGGAAGCAGCGGAGCGTCGCCTCGGCGACCTCTCGCACACCCGCCTGCTTCGGATTCTCCGTGCCCGAGAGCACCATGTTGGGCTTGAGCAGGATCTGCTCGAGCGGCACGCGCTGCGCGGCGAGCTCGCCGAACACCAGCTGGAGCGTTCGCTCCGTGACGTCGTAGCAGCGCTCGATCGAGTGCGGGCCGTCCATCAGGACCTCGGGCTCGACGATCGGGACGATTCCCGCCTCCACGCAGAGCGCGGCATAGCGCGCGAGCGCATGCGCGTTCGTCGCGAGGCAGTAGTCGCTGGGGATGCCGTCGCCGATCGCGATCACGGCGCGCCACTTCGCGAACTTCGCGCCCATGCCGCGGTACTCGCCGAGCCGCTCGCGCAAGCCGTCGAGACCCTCGGTGACCTTCTCGGCGGACGCGCCCGCGAGCTGCTTCGCACCCTCGTCGACCTTGATACCGGGGATGATGCCCTTGTCCTGCAGCAGCTTCGTGAGCGGCGTGCCGTCGGCCGCCTTCTGCCGGATCGTCTCGTCGTAGAGGATCACGCCGCTGATGTACTGCTCGGCGCCCTGCGTGCGGAACAGCATCTCGCGGTAATCGCGGCGATTCTGCTCGGTCGACGGGACGTCGATCGACTTGAAACGCTTCTCGATGGTCCCGCCGCTCTCGTCGGCGGCGAGGATGCCCTTGTTGGGGGCGACGAGTGCACGAGCCACGTCTTCGAGCTTGGCCATGGCGAGGTCCTCCAGGGGAATTGGCGGCGGCGGCAGAAGGGCCGCGGCAACCGCGAGGGCGAGACGAGGTGAGGGACTGAGTCTTGCCGACGTTGCCGGCTCGTCAAGAAGTGACCGCGAGCCACGAGTCCGTGACGCACCGGCAGGACGCGCGCAGCGAGCCGGCAGGGCGCAGGAACCCCTGTGATAGCCTGCGCCGCGTGCCGGTCCGGCTCGTCGCCTACTCCGATTACCTGTGCCCCTGGTGCTACAACGCCTCGGTGCGTCTCGAGCGGCTGGCCGAGGAGCAGCCGGACGTGCAGGTCGATTGGCGGAGCTACCTGCTGCGCCCGCGGCCGCCCTCAGCGCCCCGCGATCTGGAGGCCTTTCGCACCTACACGGAGTCGTGGCGGAGGCCCGCCGCGGAGGAGGACGGGGGACGCTTCCGCGTCTGGCAGGGCGACGAGGGACCGCCGTCGCACAGCGTCCCGGCCCATCTCGTCGCCAAGGCGGCGGCTGCCGTCGGCCCCGAGGCGTTCCGCCGCATGCACGCGCGTCTGCTGCGCGCGTACTTCGAGGAGAATCGCGACATCAGCGCCGACGCGACCCTGCGCGCGCTGTGGGACGAGCTGGGCCTGCCCCCGGAAGCCTTCGCGCGGCGCGAGGATCCCGCGCTGCTGCGCGCGGTGCTCGCGGAGCACGAGGAGGCGCTGCGCTTCGGCGCGACGGGCGTACCGGCCCTGCGCGCCGCGGACAACGACACCGTCGTGACGGGCGCGCTGCCGATGGCGACCTATCGGCGTTTCGCGGAGCGCCTGCGCGCGCGCGCGGCCGAGCCGGGCGCCGCGTGAAGAACCCGATCGAGCTCTTTCGCATGGACGGCCGTGTCGCGGTCGTCACGGGCGCCTCGTCGGGCATCGGGGCGGCGTTGGCCGAAGGACTCTGCGGGGCGGGCGCACGCGTCGCGCTGGCCGCGCGGCGGCGTGAGCGCATCGACGAGCTGGCCGCGCGGCTCGTCGCCGACGGCGGCGACGCCGTCTCGCTCGCGTGCGACGTCAGCGCCGAGGCCGACGTCGACCGCCTGGCCTCCGACGTGCTCGCGCGCTTCGGACGCGTGGACCTGCTCGTGAACAACGCGGGCATCACCGAGGTCGTCGCGGCCGAGCAGGAGCCGCTCGCGACCTTCGAGCGGGTGGTCGCGACGAACCTCACCGGCGCCTTCCTGTGCGCGCAACGTTTCGGACGCGCGATGCTCGCGGGCGGCGGCGGCGCGATCGTGAACGTGGCGTCCGTGCTCGGCATGGTCGGCTCCGGGCAGGTGCCGCAGGCCTCCTACGCCGCGTCGAAGGGCGGCCTCATCAACCTCACGCGCGAGCTCGCCGCGCAGTGGGCGCGCAAGGGCATCCGCGTGAATGCGCTCGCGCCGGCCTGGTTCCCGAGCGAGATGACGCAGGACATGTTCTCGGACGAGGGCGGCCTGCGCTGGATCCGCAACCGCACGCCGATGGGCCGTGGCGGCGATCCGACCGAGCTCGTCGGCCCGCTGCTCTTCCTCGCGTCCGACGCCGCGAGCTACGTGACCGGCCAGATCCTCGCGGTCGATGGCGGTTGGACGATCGTCTGAGCTGCGCGCTGAGGTATGCTTCGCGCCCTTCGGTTTGCGGCAGTGGCGGAATTGGTAGACGCACCAGCTTGAGGGGCTGGCGGGAGCAATCCCGTGGAGGTTCGAATCCTCTCTGCCGCACCACCGAGCTCGCTCGCGCGATCCCGCGCGCGCGAGCTCAGCCGGCGTCGGGCGCCTTCTCGTCCTGTGTCGCTGGCGCCGCAGCGGGCGCGCTGTCCGGCGTCGCTTCACCCGCCTGGGCCTTCGTCGCCGCATCGGGCTGATCGGCAGGGGCCTTCCCGACTTCCTCGAAGAGCGAGTCCGCCGGCTTCTTCTCCTCGGTGGCAGCGCCCTGATCGAAGAGCCGCTCGCCCGCGCCGGTGATCCCGAAGTACGAGAGCGACAAGCTCGTGATCATGAACACCGCCGCGGCGCCGGCGGTCAGCTTGGTCAGGAAGTTCCCCGCGCCGCGGCTGCCGAAGATCGTCGAGCCGGCGCCGCCGCCGAACACCGCGCCGATCTGGGCGCCCTTGCCGCGCTGGAGCAGCACCACCGCGATCAGGAAGATGCACGCGATCACGTGCAGGACGGTGACGACGGCTGACATGAGGAGGACCTCGGAGGGGATGGTGTGGGGATTCTACGCCCGGAAGCGCACGATGCGCGCGAATGCCTCGGGATCGAGACTGGCGCCTCCGACGAGCGCGCCGTCGATGTCGGGCTGCGCCATCAGGTCGTCGACGTTCTCGGGCTTCACCGAGCCGCCGTACTGGATGCGCATGGCCTGCGCCGCCGCGCTGAAGCGGCCGGCGAGCTGCTCGCGCACGAAGGCGTGCACCTCCTGCGCCATGGCCGGCGTGGCCGTGCGGCCCGTGCCGATCGCCCACACGGGCTCGTAGGCGATCACGACCTCGGGAGCGCGCTCCGCGGGGATCCCGGCGAGGCTGCCCGCGAGCTGGGAGCCGATCAGCGAGAAGGTCTGGCCGGCCTCGCGCTGCGCCAGGGTCTCGCCGACGCACACGATCGGGCGGATGCCGCGCTCGAGCAGGGCGCGCGCCTTGCTCGAGACGAAGGCGTCGTCCTCGCCGTAGAGGCTGCGGCGCTCGCTGTGACCCACGATCGCGTAGCGACAGCCGACGTCCGCGAGCATCGCGGCCGACACCTCGCCCGTGAAGGCGCCCTGCGCCTCGGGGTTCACGTTCTGGGCGGCGAGCGCCACGTTCGATCCGGCCAGCGCTTCGCCGACGCGCGCCAGCGACGTGAAGGGCGGCGCAAGCACGATCTCCACCGCGGTCGCGTCCTTCACGAGCGGCAGGAACGCGGTCACGAAGCGCATCGCCTCGGCCTGCGTCTTGTGCATCTTCCAGTTGGCGGCGAGGATCGGCGTGCGCATCAGCGCTCCAGCGCGGCGACGCCGGGCAGGGTCAGGCCCTGCACGTACTCGAGCGAAGCGCCGCCGCCCGTGGAGAGGTGAGTCATGCGCGGGCCGAGCCCGAGCGCGTTGACGGCCGCGAGCGAGTCGCCGCCGCCGACCACCGTGATGGCGCGGCTCTCGGCGGCCGCGCGCGCGACCTGTTCCGTGCCCTTCGCGAACTCGGGGATCTCGAAGACGCCCATCGGGCCGTTCCAGAAGAAGGTGCCGGCGGCGGCGATCTCCGCCGCGTAGCGCGCCGCCGTCTCGGGGCCGATGTCGAGGCCGAGCCAGCCGTCCGGGATCTCGCGCACGATCTGCGTCGGCGCGCCGGCCTCGAGCTTCTGCGCGACGACGTGGTCCGTCGGCAGCAGCAGGCGTCGGCCCGCCTCGCGCGCGCGCTGCTCGACGCGCCGCGCTTCGTCGATCTGATCGCGCTCGACGCGCGACGCGCCGATCGGCACGCCGGCCGCGGCGAGGAACGTGTATGCCATGGCGCCGCCGATCGCGAGCACGTCGGCGTGCGGCGCCAGCGCCTCGAGCACGGCCAGCTTGTCCGAGACCTTCGCGCCGCCGAGCACCACCACGAGCGGACGCTTCGGCTCGCGCACGACGCGCAGGTGCTCGAGCTCGCTCTTGAGCAGGTCGCCCGCCGCGACGTCGGAGATGTACTCGGTGATGCCCGCCGTGGAGGCATGAGCGCGGTGCGCCGTGCCGAAGGCGTCGTTCACGTAGGCGTCGGCGAGCTCGGCCAGCGCCTTGGTGAAGTCCGGGTCGTTCTTCTCCTCCCCGACGTGGTACCGGAGGTTCTCGAGGAGCAGCAGCTGGCCGGGACCGAGCGCATCGACGGCGGCGGCCGCCACCGGCCCGACGCACTCGTCGCAGAAGCTGACGCCGCGGCCCAGCAGCTCGGCCAGGCGCGGCGCGACCGGCCGCAGCGACATCTCCGGCTTGCGCGCGCCCTTCGGCCGCCCGAGGTGCGAGACGACGACGACGCGTGCGCCGGCGTCGAGCAGGCGCTCGAGCGTCGGCAGCGACGCCCGGATGCGCGAGTCGTCGCGGATCACGCCGTCCTTCAGCGGGACGTTCAGGTCGCTGCGCACCAGCACCCGCCGCCCGCGCACGCCGCGCGCCAGCAGCGCGTCGAGATCGGCCAGCGCCATCTCGACTAACGACCCATGCGCAGGGCCAGGTCGACGACCCGGTTCGAGTAGCCCCACTCGTTGTCGTACCAGGAGAGGACCTTGGCGAAGTTGCCGTCGATCACCTTGGTGGAGAGCGCGTCGAGGATCGACGAGTGCGGGTTGCCCAGGAAGTCGACCGACACGAGCGGCTCGTCGCAGTACTGGAGGATCCCCTTCAGCGGGCCGTCGGCGGCCGTCTTCATCGCGGCGTTGATCGCTGCGGCGTCGGTCTTGCTCTTGAGCTTCACCGAGAGGTCCACCACCGAGACGTCGGAGGTAGGCACGCGCATGGCGTAGCCATCGAGCTTGCCCTTGAGCCGCGGCAGCACCTCTCCGATCGCCTTCGCGGCGCCCGTGGAGGTCGGGATCATCGAGACGGCGGCCGCGCGCGCCCGGCGCAGGTCCTTGTGCGGGAAGTCGAGCGTGACCTGGTCGTTCGTGTAGGCGTGGATCGTGGTCATCCAGCCGCTCTCGAGGCCGAACGAGTCGTCGAGCACCTTGGCGATCGGCGCCAGGCAGTTCGTCGTGCACGACGCGTTCGACACCACCTTGTGCTTGTCGGGCTGGTAGTCGGCGTCGTTGACGCCGAGCACGATGGTGACGTCGGGGTCCTTGGCCGGCGCGCTGATGATCACGCGCTCGGCGCCCGCCTCGAGGTGCTTCGAGGCGCCGGCGCGGTCGGTGAAGTGGCCGGTCGACTCGATCACGAGGCTCGCGCCGAGCTTCTTCCACGGCAGCTTGGCGGGGTCGCGCTCCGCGGTGACGGGGATGCGGCGGCCGTCCACGACGATCGCGCCGTCTGCCGCCTTGACTTCGCCCGGGTAGTGGCCGTGGATCGAGTCGTACTTGAGGAGGTGGGCCAGGGTCGCGGCGTCGGTCAGGTCGTTGATGCCGACGACTTCGAGGTTCTTCTTCTCCGCGGCGGCGCGGAATACGAGCCGTCCGATGCGTCCGAAGCCATTGATGCCGACACGAGTCGCCATGCGACGGGTCTCCTCTGCGGTGGGATAGGGGTCGAGAGCGGTAGGGAGGTCAGGGCGCCGGAAGCCGGCTCGGGGAGCGCGCGGTTTCCGGAGTCTGGCCCGAAAAGCGCGTGCGGGGCGGCAACATAGCGCGAGAGATGGCCGGGTCCATCGGGGCGGCGCCCGGTCGGATCGGAACGCCGCGGTGTCCCGCGGGGTTGCAAATCTGCGACGCAGTCGGGTCGCCCGTCACGCGTCCGCTTTCGCCGTTCGGACGAAACACCGGCTCGGCCGAAAGAGAGATTCGTTCGTTAGGGTGCGCAGCGGGGGACGGCGTGAGAGGGTGGGGGAACCTGAGCCGCGCGGCGCGGCAGCGCGTCGCCTTCGGATTGCTGCTGGCGCTCGCGCTCGGGACGGCCGCGGCATGGGGGCTGCGCGATCTGCGCGCGGCGCAGCAGCGGCGCGCAGCCTTCCCCGAGCAGGATGGCCGCATGTCGCTTGCGGGGCTGACGGCTCCGGTCGCCGTGCGGCGCGATACCCACGGCGTCCCGCACATCGAAGCGCGCAACGAGTCCGATGCCTGGTTCGCGCTCGGCTTCGTGCACGCGCAGGACCGCCTCGCGCAGATGCTCTGGCTGCGGCAGGTCGCGCGCGGACGTGCGGCCGAGAGCGTCGGCCGGCGCGCGCTGCCCGCCGACCGACTCGCGCGCACGCTCGACTTCGCGGGACTCGGGCGTCGCGACGTGCGACGCCTGCCGGCCCGCGCGCGTCAGGTGCTGGAGAGCTTCGCGGCGGGTGTGGACGCGCGCCTCGCGCAGATCCGCGACGGCGGCGAGCGCCCGCCGGTCGACGTCGTGCGGCTCGCGCTGCCGCTCGATCTGTGGGAGCCCGCGGACTCGCTGGCCATCCTGAAGCTTCAGGCCTGGAACCGCGACGCCTCCGTCGAGGCGAGCCTGGTGCTCTCGGATCTGATCCAGCACCTCGGCCCGGCGGGCGCCGCGCGCTTCTTCCCGGGCTCCGCCATCTCGGAGGACGAGGCGCCGCAGGACACACAGGCGTCGACGGGATCGGCCCGCGCGCAGGCGTGGCACCTCGCCGAAGCGCTGCGTCGCGAGTCGGGCTTCGCGGGGCGCGGCATCGGCAGCAGCGCCTGGGTGCTCGGCGGCGGACGCACGGCCAGCGGACATCCGATCGTCGCCGGCGATCTCCATCTCGACCCGACGGTGCCTGCCGCCTTCCACCTCGATCACCTGCGCGCCGGCGACTTCGAGATCGCGGGTGCGACCTTGCCCGGTGTTCCGCTCTTCTGGTGCGGGCACAACCGCCGGGTCGCGTGGTTCGCGGTCGGCGCGCCCGCGGTCGTGGTCGACCTCTACGTCGAGGCGCTCGATCCCGAGGACCCGACGCGTTACCACGACGGCGAGAGCTGGCGGCCGCTCGAGAAGCGCGAGGAGCGCATCGACGTGCGGGGCGGGTCGCCGGTGACGCTCGAGGTGCGCAGCACGCGGAACGGGCCGCTGCTCCCGGATCTCGAGAACTCGCCGCCGCTCTCGGTGCGCTGGTCGGGCGCGCAGGCCAGCGAGGGGAGCGGCTTCGCGGCGCTGCTCGGCGCGGCCTACGCGACCGACGCCGACGGCTTCCGCGAGGCGCTGCGCGAGCACCGCGAGCCGATGCTGGCCGTCGCATATGCCGATGTGAGCGGCGCGGCTGGGGTGAAGGTCGCGGGCTACGTCCCGCGCCGTTCGCTCGCCGCGAAGCTGGTGCCGCTGCAGGGCAGGGCGCGCTGGTACCAGTGGCGCGAGCGCGTGTCGTTCGACGCGCTGCCCGCCGTGCGGCTCCAGGATGCGCAGGGCTGGGTGGTGGCGGCGGACGCGCCGCTCGAGGTTCGCGGGGGCGAGTCGATCGAGTGGCTGTGGCAGAGCGGCGCGCGCGCGGCGCGCATCGATGCGCTGCTCGAGGAGTCGACGCGCTCCGGCGGGCTCGGCCTGCGCCAGGTCGCCGACCTCCAGTCCGACGTCGGCGTCGAGCGCGCGACGCGCATCATCTCGAAATCGATCGCGCTGGTGGAGGGACGCCCGCTCGGGACGCAGGCGTCCGAGGTCGCCCGCCTGCTCTCGAACTGGGACGGTCGCGCGACACGCGAGAGCGACGGAGCCGCCGCCTACTACGTGTTCCTCGGTGAGCTGATCGAGGGGCTGCTCGAGGAGCGCGTGGGCCCCGAGCTCCTGCGCCGCTACCTCGCGCTCCCGCAGACCGATCCCGAGCAGCTCGCGCTCGACCTGCTCGACGCCGCACAGGCAGAGCCGCAGGCATCGCGCCGCGCGCTCGTGTCGGATGCGGTCGCGACGAGCCTGCGCGGCTCCTGGCTCGCGCTCTCCTACCGCCTCGGCGCCAACGCGCGGCGCTGGGCGTGGGGCGATCTCCATCCGCTGCGCTTCCGCGCGCTCGGCGGCGCGCCGGATCGCGACGGCGCGGAGGATCTCGGTCCCTTCTCGTACGGCGGCTCGTCGGCGACCGTGAGCGCCGCGCCCTACGACTTCGCGTCGCCGTTCGCCGTCACGACGGCCTCGACCTTGCGGCTCGTGGTCGATCTCGGCGCGCCGGGCCAGGCGCTCGCGGCGATCGCGCCCGGCCAGTCGGAGCATCCCGGGCACGTCCACCGCGACGACGGGCTGCGCTACTGGCTGGAAGGGCGCGCCTGGCTCTTCGCCACGGACCCGCTGCTCGTCGAGGATGGCAGCGTGGCCCGCCTCGACCTGGAGCCGGTACGCTAGGCGCCCGGGGTCATGGGTCGCGAGATCCTGTTCGCCGAGGTTCCGGGCTTCTACGCGGCCGTCGAGCGCGCCGACGATCCGCGTCTCGCCGGACGTCCGGTCGTCGTCGGCGGCGACCCGCGCAAGCGGGGTCGCGTCCAGGCCGCGACCGCCGACGCGCTGGCGGCGGGCGTCGTGCTCGACATGCCGATCCTCGAAGCGCTCCAGCGCTGTCCGGGCGCGAAGGCGGTGCCGACCCAGATGCAGCGCTATCGCGAGGTCGACCGGCGCTTCATGGCCACCTTGCGGCGCATCGTCGCGCGCATCGAGAGCTTCGGGCTCGGCGCCGGCTTCGCCGATCTCGCGGGCGTGCCGGCGCCCGGCGAGGAGATCGCCGAGGCGATGCAGCGCGCGGTGCGCGACGCCTTGTCCTTGCCGCTGCGCGTGGGGCTCGCGCCTGGGAAGTTCCTGGCGCGGCTCGCGGCGCAGGAGATCCCGGAAGAGGGCGTGCGCCGCATCGCGGCCGGCGAGGAGGATCGCTTCCTCGCGCCGCTCCCTGTGGAGCGACTCGAAGGCGTCGGGCGCAAGACCGCGGCGGCGCTGGCGGAGCTCGGCGCGCGCACGATCGCCGACGTCGTCGCACTCGGCCGCGATCGCCTGCAGGCCGAGCTCGGCGTCCACGGGCTCCGCATCTTCTCCCTCGCCTGCGGCCGCGACGACGAGCCGGTGCAGGGGAGCCGGCACCCGAAGAGCGTGAGCCGCGAGTCCCGCGTGACGGGCGATGGCATCGATTTCGCGGCGCTCTCCGAGCAGGTAGCCGGGCTGGCACACCAGCTGGAGATGGAGCTCTCCCGGAACGGTGTGGCGGCGTCGCGCATCGCAGTGAAGCTGCGCGAAGCGAGCGGGGCCATCGTCACGCGGACGCGCACCCTGGCCGCGCCGATCGCCACGGCGTCTCTCTTACGGGACGAGGCGCAGGCGCTGTTCGCTCTGGCCGGCATGGGCGCCCGGCCGGTCCGGGGCATCGGCATCCAGCTCTCCGAGCTGGTTCCGGCCGCAGAGGGCGGTCGCCAGCTGCCCCTCTTCCCGGGGGGTTGAGGAATTCTCAAGCAGCTCGCTCGCTCGGCCGAATCAGCCGGCGGGGGAAGCGGGCTCGATGGGGGAGAAGAGCGACCGGCGCAAATACCGGCGCATTGCCACGGATCAGGTGATCTCGTTCGCGCCGATCGACGCGCGCGATCTGCTCGGGGTCAGCCGGAACGTGTCGAGCGGCGGCATCCGCTTCGAGGCGGTCGGCTGCGAGATCGATCTCGGCGACGTGCTCCGCGTGACCTTCAACGTGGGGGATCGCACCATCATCGCGGTCGGCAAGGTCGCGTGGTCGACCGAGATCGATCCGATCACGATGGACGTCGGCCTCGAGTTCGTCGACATCGATCCCCAGTCCGCGCAGGCGCTCGAGCAGATCCTCTCGGACACCGAAGTCGGGTGAAACCGCGGTTGACCCGCGCGCGGTGAAACCGCGGTTGACCCGCGCCGAGGGTCGTGCCAGGGTCTTTCGACCATGGCCGACTTCCATCAGGGCGGCGCGATCACGACCCTGCATCGCCTCGGGCGATTCGACGTCGGACGCCTCGAGCGCCAGCTCGTCTCCTACAGCCGGGTCCGCCCCATCGCGCTGGTGCTGCCATGCCTCGCCTCGGAGCTGCACGGGCCGGGGCTGAAGGGCATCGTCGACACGCTCCGCGGCGTCCCGTACCTGCGCCAGATCGTCGTCAGCATCTCGGGCGCCGACGAGGAGCGCGGCGAGTACGAGGACATGCGCCAGCTCTTCGAGGGCGTGCGCGGCATCGATGGCTCGGCCCCCATCCTCCTCTGGAACAGCGGCTCGCGCGTCAAGGCGCTCTACCAGCGCCTTGCCGAGGAGGGGCTCGATCCGGGGACGAACGGCAAGGGCCGCAGCACGTGGCTGGCCTTCGGTTACGTCCTCGCCACCAACGTCGCGCGCGTGATCGCGGTCCACGACTGCGACATCCGCACCTACGACCGCGAGCTGCTGGCGCGCCTCTGCTACCCGACCGCGCACCCGAACCTCCACTACGAGTTCGCCAAGGGCTACTACGGGCGCGTCGCCGACCGCCTCTACGGGCGCGTGACCCGGCTCTTCGTGACGCCGCTGCTGCGCGCCATGAAGGCCGTGATCGGCTCCCACCCGCTGCTCGATTACCTCGACTCGTTCCGCTACCCGCTGGCGGGCGAGGTCTCGATGACGACCGACCTCGCGCGCATCAACCGGATCCCCGCCGACTGGGGGCTCGAGATCGGCACCCTGGTCGAGGTCTACCGGAACTCGTCGCCGAAACGGATCTGCCAGGTCGAGCTGGCGGAGAACTACGACCACCGTCACCAGGACCTGTCCGAGAACGACGCGTCGCAGGGACTGCACCGCATGGTCGTCGACATCGCGTCCTCGGCGATCCGGAACCTCGCGAGCTACGGCGTCGAGTTCGATGCGGGCTTCCTCAACACGTTGACCGCCGCGTACCGGCGCACCGCGCAGGACGCGATCTCCTCCTACAGCGACGACGCCGCCCTCAACGGGCTGGTGTTCGAGCGCCACGAGGAGGAGCTCGCCGTCGAGACCTTCACGCGCGCGCTGCGCGTCGCCGGCCTCGGCTTCGTGCGCGATCCGATGGACGTGCCGCAGATCCCCAACTGGAACCGGGTCGCGTCCGCGCTGCCGGGCTTCCTCGACGAGCTGCGAGACGCGGTGGAGGCCGACGCGGCAGATTCCTAGCCGCGCCGGCCTCGCTTGCGCTGCCCCGTCCGGCCCACCTTGGGCCGGCGAGTCGCAGAACCCGCTAGTCCCCGCCGTCACCCACCAGCTGGATGCCGGCAGGCCGATCCGACACGAATGCGCTGTCGCTCCCTCCCGGCACCGAGAACCAGATCTCCACGGCTGCAGCCGTAGGGTTGTGCCAGACGGAGTCGGCGAAGCCATCGCCATCGAAATCCCCGAGCCCGCGGTATGCCCAGTTGGAATCGCCGGCCTTGGCGCTCCATCCCGCCGGCCGAGCGCGGTCGCCGTCGAGCAGCCAGGCGCGCACCTCGCCCGACGAACTCTGCTTTGCCAGAAGATCGTCGCGACCGTCGCCGTCTACGTCGCCTGCGCCGAGCACGCGCCAGTTGCCCGGCTGGGAGACGAGCGCCACCGCCTGTCCGGGGAGGGACATGTGCTCGATCGCGAGGGCGTGCGTGTCGACGTTCTCCCACACGAGCTCGGCGGTGCCGTCGCCATCCGCGTCCGGCGTCGCGGCCAGGCGCCAGCGGTCGCTCGGCGCGTTGCGCACTACCCGCGAGGCGATCGCCTTGCCGTTCATGAGCAGGATGTCGACGACGCCGGGCTGCGGGCGCGCGAGCGCGATGTCGTCGCGGCCGTCGCCGTCGAAGTCGCCGCGCCCCGCCACCGTCCAGTCGCTCGTCACGCTGCCGAGATCGAGCCCGCCACCGGACGCCACCGCGCCCGCGCGGATCAGCCAGACGATCAGCTGGCCGGTGAGCTCGTCGCGCCAGAGCAGATCGGCGGTGCCGTCGCCGTCGTAGTCGCCGGGCTCCTGGAGCTTCCATGGGCTCGGCAGATGCGCGACGTCGAGGCGCTCCAGCACCTGCGCGCCCTCCATCTTCCAGAGCACGAGGTTGCCGCTCCGCGGGTCGCGCAGCAGGAGATCGGAAAGGCCGTCGCCGTCGAAGTCG
>DASUFZ010000238.1:0-7149 GCA_036274295.1 Myxococcota bacterium | reverse complement strand
GTGTTCCAGTCGCGCGCGATCTGCACTGCGTACTCGCGGTCGACGACCGGATAGAAGATCGGCTGCTCGGGCAGGCGAGGAGGGAAGGCTCGGAACCCGGCCTCCCACACGAGCGCGAGCTCTCGCATGCCGACGGGGCGCCAGAGCTTCATCGTGTCACTGGGGCCGCACGACGTTCGCGCCCGGGCTGAGCGCGATCACCGAGATCTCCGGCGGCACCAGGAAGCGCACGGGCAGGATGCTCGTGCCGAGGCCCGAGCTGACGAAGAGGTGTCGGCCGTCTTCGACGACGTGGCCGATCGCGTATCGCTCGCCGTACTTCGACGGCACGATCGGCCTGCCCACACCGGGCACGTACACCTGGCCGCCATGCGTGTGCCCAGCGATCGACAAGGTCACGCGTGCCGGCACGTCGGGGAACAGATCGGGGTTGTGCGTGAAGAGCACGACGGGCGCCGAGTCCGTCACCTCCGCGAGAGCTGCTCCGATGTCGTGCTTTCCCTCCCAGTAGTCGCCGACGCCGACCAGCCAGAACGAGCAGAGGCCGAACTCCACGCGTCGCGCGGCGTCTTCGAGGACGGGAATGCCCGCGTCCTCGAGCGCGCGTCGTACACGCGGCGCGTCGTACCACCAGTCGTGATTGCCGAGCACCGCGAAGACGCCCATCGGTGCGGAGAGGCCGCGGAGCGCGCCGGCGATCTCCTCCGGCGGCACGAAGCTTCCGCCCGGAACGCCGTGGATCACGTAGTCACCGGCGAGCAGCACGAGGTCCGGCCGCGCGGCCTGGGTCAGCGCGATGATGCGTTCGAGCTTGTCGGGCCCGTTGAAGGGCGAGCCCACGTGGAGGTCCGCGAGCACGGCGATGCGGATCCCGTCGCAGACGGCGTTCAGCCCCGGGAGCTCGAGGACATAGTCCTCGTTGCGAAGCCCAGCCGGCTCGATCGCGAAGGCCCAGAGCGCCAGACCTGCGCCGACCGCGGCAAGCGCACGGGCGCCGAGCGCGAGATGGCGGATCCGCATGCTCCGCGCGCGCGCTACCGCGCCTCCCACATCCTCTCGATCGCCCTCTCCAGCCCCGCGAACATCCTCTCCAGCTCCGCGTGCGTGACGACGAAGGGCGGCGACATGGCGACGAGATCGCGGATGCCGCGGACGAGGACGCCTTCCTCGCGCGCGAGGTTGTGGACGGCGGGGCCTAGCATGCTCGGCGGCGTGGCAGCGTACTTGCCCTTCGGCGGACGCTTCAGCTCCAGCGCCCCGATCAGCCCGTAGCCGCGCATCTCCGCCACGGCCGGATGTCCCGCGAGCTTCTTCAGCCCCTCGAGGAAGCGCGGGCCGACGTCGTCGCGCACGCGCTCGACCAGCTTCTCGCGCTCGAGAATCCCGAGGTTCGCGAGCGCGGCGGCGCACGAGACCGGATGGCCCGTGTAGGTGAAGCCGTGCGCGAGGTAGCCGCCGGCTTCCAAGGTGTCGGTGATCTCGTCGCTGACCATCGTCGCGCCGAGCGGCACGTAGCCGCTGGTGATGCCCTTGGCCATCGTCATCAGATCGGGATCGAGCGACCACAGCTCCGAGGCGAACCACGCGCCGAGACGTCCGAAGCCGGTGATCACCTCGTCGGCGACGAACAGGATCTCGTGTCGCCGGCACAGCTCGCGCAGGCCCGCGAGATACCCGGCCGGCGGCACGATCACGCCGCCGGCGCCCTGCACGGGCTCGGCAAAGAGGGCGGCAATCGTGTGATCGCCCTCCTTCGCGATCACGCGTTCTGTCTCTTCCAGGCACCAGCGCCCGAACTCCTCGGGGCTCTTCCCGCTCCCATAGGAGTTCGGTCCCGGCACCTGCACGAAGCCCGGCAACGGCAGGTCGAAGGGATCGGTGCAGCTCGCGAGACCGGTGAGGCTCGTCGTCGCCAGGGTGACGCCGTGGTAGGCGAAGCTGCGGAAGAGCACCTTCGTCTTCTCGCGCCGGCCGCGCAGCTTCCAGTAGGCGCGGATCAGCTTCAGCGCCGTCTCGTTCGCCTCGGAGCCGGAGTTGCTGAAGATCGCGTGCGAGAGCCGGCCGGGCGCGAGCTCGGCGAGGCGCGCGGCGAGCCGGATGGTCGGCTCGGTCGTCGTGTTGAAGAAGGATGGATAGAACGCGACGGCGCGCATCTGGTCGCTGACCGCCTGGAGGATCTCCTCGCGGCCGTAGCCGACGTTCGTACACCAGAGCCCGGCGAGGCCGTCGAGCAGCTCGCGGCCCTGCTCGTCGACGACGGTGCAGCCCTTGGCGGAGCGGATCACGTGCGTGCCGGCGCCGTGCATGGCGCGCTGATCCGTGAACGGGTGGAGGTGGTGCGCCTCGTCGAGACGCCGGAGGGAGGCGAGGTCGAAGGGAGGCATCTGCCGAGTGGAGCACGAGCCGCGGCGCGCCGCCAGCCATCTACCGCAAGGACTCCGCGGAGCCCCGCCGAAGGCAGGCGGGTCGCCGCAAGCGGCGGCGCCGCAGCGCATCCGAGGGAGTGCAGCGCTTGCCTGCAGGCGCCGCCGCGCGCAGCGAGGCGCAGCCGAGCGGAGCGCCGGCAAAGGGAGGATTGGCGAGCGCCCCCGGCGGCGGTCACCATGCGCCGCCCGTGGAGCCTCACCTCATTCCCGAAGATCTCTCGCCCGGCGACGCGCACGAAGGCACGCGCGACTGGTCGGATGTGAGTGTGCACAGCGTCCCTCACTCGGACGATCCGGACTTCGCGCGAGCCTACGAGCGCCTGTGGCTCGAGTTCGGCACGCGCGGCGAGATGGAGACGCGCAAGGTGATCGAGGAGCGGCTCGCGTGGGATCCCGCCGAGCCGGTGAGCCTGCCGAAGGGCGGCAAGGCGGCGCTCTACTACGAGCTGCTGGTGCTGCGCCGCGGCGGACAGGTCGCCGCCATGCGCGATCACACCGCAGTGGTTCGGCTCGGACCGGGCAATCGCCCGCTCGCCCCCGTGGTCGTGCACCTCTCGCACGCCTTCGTGGAGCCTGCGCAGCGCGGCACCGGGCTGATCGCGTGGGTGCGCTCGCTGCCGCTCCAGGCGGCGCGGCGCTGCGCGGCCGAAGCGGGCGCCAAGCCGGGCTCGCCGATCCTGCTCGTCGCGGAGATGGAGCCGCCCGATCCGTTCGACGTGCCGCGCATGGCGCGCCTCCGCTCCTACGGCCGCGCCAGCTTCCAGAAGATCGACCCCGCGCAGGCGCCATACGCGCAGCCCGACTTCCGCCCGCCCGAGGTGCTCGCGGGCTCGAAGCCGCGGCCCGTGCCGCTGCATCTCGTGGTGCGGCGCGTCGGCCGCGAGTCGGAGGAGACGATGCCGGCCTCGGAGGTCGCTGCGATCGTCGACTCGATCTACGCGGTCTACGGCGTGCACACGCCGGCCGCTGCGCTCGATCCGCTGCGCGCGGATGCCGCGCGCTGGCTCGCTCGCACCTCGCGTTTTCGCCTGCTACCTCCGACGGCGTGATCGTCGCCTATCACCACCCGGGCTTCGCCGCCCCGATCGGCAATCACGTCATGCCGATGCGCAAGTTCCAGCTCGTCGCCGACGGGCTCGCCGGGCGCGAAGACGTGCGCGTCGAGGCGCCCGCGCCGATCACGCAGGAGCACTTGCTGCGCGTACACACGCGGGAGTACGTCGAGGCCGTGCGGACCGGTGAGCCGCGCGCGCTGGCGGAGTCGCAGAAGTTTCCGTGGTCGCCCGCGCTGTGGCCGTCGGTGCTGCTCACCAACGGCGGCGCGCTCGCCGCCGCCGAGCGCGCGCTCGCGGACGGCCTCTCCGCGGCGCTCGCGAGCGGCTTCCACCACAGCCACGCCGACCACGGCGAGGGCTTCTGCACGTTCAACGGGCTCGTCGTCGCGGCCGAGGCGCTGCGCGCGGCCGGACGCGTGCAGCGCGTCGCCGTGCTCGACCTCGATCTCCACTACGGCAACGGCACCGCGTCGCTCTGCGCGTCGCGGCCGTGGCTCTTCAACTGCTCGATCTACGGCAACGACTACGCGCAGAACACGGCCTACCGCGACGTCGAGAAGACGCGCCACCAGGACGGACCGAACCACGTCTCCGTCGCGCTGCCGAACGGCAGCGGGCGCGCGGCCCTGCTCGTCGCGCTGGAGCGCGGCATGGCGGCGATCCTCGCGAACGGCAGACCCGATCTCGTGCTCTACCAGGCGGGCGCGGACCCCTACAAGGAAGATCCGTACTCGCCCCTCGAGCTCGATCACGACGACCTGCGTGAGCGCGATCTCGCCGTCTTCGGCTGGGCGCGGCGTGAGGGACTGCCGCTCGCCTGGGTGCTGGCGGGGGGCTACACGCCCGACGTCTCGAAGGTCGTCGACGTACATCTCGGCACCTTCGACGCGGCAAAAGCTGCATACTGCTGACCCGTGCACCTCGTCCGTCGGCTGTTCGCGACCTGGACCGGCTTCGTCTTCCTGTTCTTCTATCTGCCGATCGCCGTGCTGGTCCTCTTCTCGTTCAACCAGTCGCGCCTCAACATCGTCTGGACCGGCTTCACCTTCGACTGGTACCTGAAGCTCTTCGAAGACCGCGTCCTCGTGAAGACGCTGAAGAACAGCCTGATCGTCGCGACCTTCACGACCGCGCTCTCGGTGCTGCTCGGCACCATCGGCGCGTGGCTCCTGTACCGCTACCGCTACCGCGCGAGCTCGTTCCTCGAGACGCTCGTCTTCATGCCGATGATCGTGCCGGAGGTGATCCTCGGCGTCTCCCTGCTGATCCTCTTCGTCACGATCGGCCTCCAGCTCGGCTACACCACGATCGTCATCTCGCACGTCACCTTCTGCTTCCCCTTCGTGATGGCCGCCGTGCAGGCGCGGCTCGCCGGGCTCGATCCCGCGCTCGAGGAGGCCGCGCTCGATCTCGGCGCGACGCCCGCGCAGGCCTTCACCAAGGTGCTCGTGCCCTATCTGATGCCGGCCATCGTGTCCGGCGCGCTGATGTCCTTCACGCTCTCGCTCGACGAGCTGATCGTCACCTACTTCACGGCGAGCGCCGGCACGCGGACGCTCCCGCTCGAGATCTTCGGGCGCGTGAAGAAGGGCCTCGATCCGTCGCTGAACGCGATTTCCACGGTGTTCATCCTGGTCACCGTGCTGGCGGTCTTTCTGACGGAAGCGCTGCGGCGCAGAAACCCCTGACATCCTCGCAAGGAGGGCTCCATGACACGCATCTTCTCGCTCGCACTCGCGCTCCTCGTCTTCGCCGTCTCGCCGGCGCTCGCGGACGAGGAGCTGAACCTGTTCGCCTGGTCGGAGTACGTGCCACAGTCGGTGCTCGACGGCTTCACCAAGGAGACCGGCATCCAGGTGAACTACGAGACCTACGCATCGAACGAGGAGATGCTCGCGAAGCTCCTCTCCGGCGCGGCGAGCTACGACCTGATCCAGCCCTCCGAGTACACGATCGAGGCGCTGGTGAAGGAGAAGCAGCTCCTCCCGCTCGACCACAAGAAGATCCCGAACCTGAAGAACATCGGGAAGGAGTACTGGAACCAGCCGCACGACCCGAAGCTCGAGTACAGCGTTCCCTACATGCAGGGCACCGTCGGCATCGTGGTCAACACGGCCAAGATCAAGGAGCCGGTGAAGGGCTACGCCGACGTGTTCCAGCCGAAGTACAAGGGCCGCATCGTCGTGCTCGACGACGCGCTCGAGATCGTGACGTGGGCGCTGGCGGCGAACGGCCTCGGCCCGAACGACGTCACCAAGGCGAACCTCGAGAAGATCCGGCCGACGCTCCAGAAGTGGCTGCCGCTCGTGAAGGTCTACGACTCGGACAGCCCGAAGACGGCGCTCCTCAACGGCGACGTGGACCTCGGCGTCGTGTGGTCGGGCGAGGCCGCCATCCTGATCAACGAGCAGCCGGGCAAGTTCAGCTACACGCTGCCGAAGGAAGGCGCGCACATGTTCATCGACAACCTCGCCATCCCGAAGGGGGCCGAGAACAAGGACGCGGCGCACCAGTTCATCAACTACATCCTGCGGCCCGACGTCAGCGCGCAGATCTCGAAGGAGTTCCCGTACACGAACCCGAACGTCGAGGCGCGCAAGCTGCTGACGCCGGCGGAGCGCGCGAACCCGGCCAGCTATCCGCCGGGCAACCCGAAGCTCGCCACGTTCCGCGACATCGGCCCGATGTCCGCGGACGTCGACAAGCTCTTCACCGATCTGAAGGCGAAGAGCGGGTCGTAGCAAGCGACCGCGTAGCGGTCGCGCGCAGCGAGGCGAAGCCGAGCGAAGTTCGGAGAACAGGGACACCCGACCCACATGCGCCAGGAGCGCACAGCTTTCAGCGCAGCCGCCGGCTCGCGCCGCGAACCCGGCCGGGCCGGCTGGCTGCTGCTCGCGCCGCTGATCCTGTGGGCGCTCGCCTTCGTGGTCGCGCCCGCGGTGATCATGCTCGTGTACAGCTTCGCGCGGCGCGGCGCGCTCGGCGGCGTCGTGCTCGACTTCACGCTCGAGAACTACGCCGGCGTCTTCGACCCCGTGTATCTCCAGATCGTGATCCGCTCGATCCTCTACGCGGCGATCACGACGGCGATCTGCCTGGCCGCGGGCTACCCCGTCGCGTTCCTGATCGGACGCGCCGAGGAGCGCTGGCGCAACCTGCTGCTGATGGCCGTGATGGTGCCCTTCTGGACGAGCTTCCTGATCCGCACCTACGCCTGGGTCACGATCCTGAAGAGCGAGGGCCTGCTCAACTCCTTGTTGACGCAGTTCCAGCTCATCTCCGAGCCGCTCCAGATGCTCTACACGCCCGGCGCCGTCGTGCTCGGCCTCGTCTACACGTTCCTGCCGTTCATGATCCTGCCGATCTACTCGAGCGTGGAGAAGCTCGAGGGCTCGCTGATCGAGGCCGCGCTCGATCTCGGCGCCGGCCCCGTGCGCGCGTTCTCGCGCGTGATCGTGCCGCTGACGACGCCGGGCATCGCGGCCGGCGTGCTGCTCGTCTTCGTCCCCGCGCTCGGCATCTACGCCGTCAACGACATCCTCGGCGGCGGCCGCGTCGACATGATCGGCAACATCATCGAGAACCAGTTCAAGGGCAACGCGCGCAACTGGCCCTTCGGCGCCGCGCTCGGCACGACCCTGCTGGTCGGCTTCGGCCTGATCTACTGG
>DASUFZ010000237.1:0-3267 GCA_036274295.1 Myxococcota bacterium | reverse complement strand
GCCCTCGTCGGCCAGCTTGCGCAGCTTGCCGCCGTCGTAGCCGGTGACGCCGATCGTCTTCATGCCGATGGAGCGCGCGTACTCGACGGCGCGCAGCACGTTCGGCGAGTTGCCGGAGCCGCTGATCGCGACCAGCAGGTCCCCGCGGCTGGCGAGATTGCGCAGCTGCTGCTCGAAGATCGAGTCGTAGCCCTCGTCGTTCGCGAGCGCGGTGATGAAGCCGATGTTGTCCGTCAGCGGGATCACCTTGAAGCGGCGCTTCGCGCTCATGCTGGCGAGCGTGCCCTTGGCGAGGTCCTGGCCGAAGTGCGAGGCGTTCGCGGCGCTGCCGCCGTTGCCGCACAGGAAGATCGTGCGCCCGTCCTCGAAGCCCTTGAAGAGGGTGTCGACGAAGCGGTCCGTCTGCGCGTCGAGACCTTCGAAGAGCGCCGCCACCTGTTCCAGATACGCCGCGCTGCTCGGATAGGTGGGGTAGCCCTTCATTTCCACGAGTCCCTTCGGTAGTTGAAGATCACCTTGGAGCCGTCCGGCTCGAGCCGGAAGGGCATGCCGCGGTACTCGCGCATGCCCTTCTCGAACCGCTCCTGGCGCTCGAGCGGACAGTAGACGAGCAGGAAGCCGCCCCCACCGGCCCCGCAGATCTTCCCCCCGAGCGCGCCGTGCGCGCGCGCGAGCGCGTACATCTCGTCGATCGGACCGTCGCTGATCCCCGCTGCCAGCTTGCGCTTCAGCTCCCAGTTCCGGTGCAGCATCTCGCCGAGCACGTCGAAATCGCCGCGCTCGAGCGCGGGCACCAGCTCGAACGCGAGCTGCTTGATGCCGTCGAGCTCGGCGCTGCGGTCGCCCGTCTTCGCCTTCTGCTCCGAGAGGATCACGTCGGCCTTGCGCGTGCGTCCCGTGAAGTGGAGGTGCAGGCGCAGGTCGAGCTCGCGCAGCTGCCGTGGGTCGAGCCGGATGCGCGCGACGTCGACCGCGCCGTCGCGGCGGAAGCGGAAGGTGCGCAGCCCGCCGTACGCGGCGATGTACTGGTCCTGCTTGCCGATCGGCTTGCCGAGCCGCTCGATCTCGATCTCGCAGGCCTCGCGCGCGAGCTGCTCGGCCGTCACCTGCTCGCCCTGGTACATGTGGAAGGCGTTCAGCAGGCCGACGGTGAAGCTGGAGGACGAGCCGAGCCCCGCGCCCTCGGACGGGATGTCGGAGAGGAGCGTCACCTCGACGCCGCGCTCGACGCCGGTCATGCGCATGGCCTCGCGAATCAGCTCGTGCTCGATCCCGGCGACGTCCGCGCGGATCTCCTTCTTCATGTAGTTGAGGAAGATCTGGTCGTCGAAGCGCTCCTTCACGATCACGTAGGCGAACTTGTCGATCGCCGTCGAGACGACGAAGCCCTCGCGCTCCGCGTAATAGGCCGCGAGATCGGTGCCGCCGCCCGCGAAGGAGATGCGCAGCGGGGTCTGCGTGATGATCATGCTGCGCTCCCGAGATTCGCGAGGTCCTCGCAGGCCTGCCGGTAGCTCTCGGGCGTGCCCACGTCGCGGTGATAGCCGCTGATCTCGAACCCGCGCATGCGCCCGACCAGCCGCGGCAGCACGTCGTGCCCGAGATCGCAGGGAGTCCGGTCCGGAATGGCGCCCATGACCTCCGGCGTGCCGACCAGCAGCCCCGCCCAGGCGAGGTTGCTCTTCGGCCGCTCGGGCTTCTCGGTGAAGCCGGTGACGGTGCCGTCGGCGTCGAGATCGACGATGCCGCGCGTCTGCGGGTCGGGCACGCGGAAGAGGCCGAGCGTGCCGGCGCTGCCGGCGCGGTGCGCGGCCGCGAAGGCGCGCAGATCCACGGTCGAGGCGTTGTCGGCGTAGACGACCAGGAAGCGGTCTTCTCCGCGCGCGAAGCCGCGGTTCTCGCGCAGGGTGCCGGCGCTGCCGAGGAGCGCTTCCTCGTGCGCGAGCGTCACCTGGAGGGGAGGGCGGCAGGCGGCGACGTAGGCGCGCACGGGCTCGGGCAGGTGGTGCGTGTTGACGAGCGCGTGCGTGACACCGGCCTGCGCCAGCTGGTCGAACCAGCGCCCGAGCAGCGGCTTGCCCGCGACCGGGAGCAGGCACTTCGGCGTGGTCTTCGTGACCGCGCCCATGCGCGTGCCGAGTCCGGCCGCGAGGACGTAGGCCTTCACGCCTCGACCTTCCGCAGCACGTTCATCTCCTTCATCGTGCGCTCGGCGTAGGCGAGCACGTCCTCGATGTTCTCCTGGCGGCGCAGCCAGGCGACGTACTCCGCGACGCTCTCCTCCGGGCTCCGCTTCGGCTGCCAGCCGAGCGCGCGCAGGCGCGAGACGTCGGAGCAGATGTGGCGCGTGTCGCCGAAGCGGTAGAGGCCGGAAGGCTTCGGCTCGATCTCCTTGCCGAAGGCGCGCCCCGCGATGCGCGCGAACTCGTTGACGGTCCAGGCGCGCCCGCCGCCGACGTTGAAGACCTGGTAGTCCGCGCGCGGATCCTCGAGCGCGAGCAGGTTCGCGTCGACGACGTCGTGGATGTTCACGAAGTCGCGCACCTGGAGGCCGTCCTCGTAGATGGCCGGCTCGTGGCCGAAGTGGAGCGCCAGGCAGAAGACGCGACACGCGCCCGAGTAGGCGTTGTAGAAGGACTGCCGCGGGCCCTGCACGATCGAGTAGCGCATGCCGACGCTGGGGATGCCGTAGCGGCGCCCGAGCTGGATTGCGATCTGCTCCTGCGCGTGCTTCGACAGCGCGTACTGGTTCTGCGGGTTCACCGTGGACTCGTCGGTCGGCTCCCAGGTGGTGTCGCCGGAGCCGCCGGGGACGGGCAGCTCGAAGCGCCCCGCGCGCAGGCGCTCCTCGCTCCGCATCGCGGGGTAGATGCTGCGGCCGTCGGGCGTGCGATGGCGTCCCTCGCCGTAGACGGCCTGCGACGACGCCACCACCACCTTCCGCACCGGCAGCTTCTCGCCGACGATCAGCTCGTAGAGCAGCGCGGTGCCGACGGCGTTCACGCGGAAGAACTTGCTGAAGTCGGGCAGGTAGTCCTGGTACGCCGCGAGGTGAACGACCGCGTCCACGCCCTGGAGCGCCGCGCCGAGATCCTCGCGGCGCGTGACGTCGCCGAGGCGGAATTCGGCCGCGGGGTTCAGGTACGCCGGCTTGCCCTTCAGGTGGACCGGCTTCTCGAGGCTGTCGAGGATGCGGACCTGGTGGCCCAGCGAGACGAGGCGGTCGACGGTGTGACTGCCGATGAAGCCGGCGCCGCCGGTGACGAG
>DASUFZ010000236.1:0-13765 GCA_036274295.1 Myxococcota bacterium | reverse complement strand
AGGCATGGGTCAGGCCCGCGGAGATCGACGCGACACCGCTGAGGCCGGCGACTTCGAGCGGCGTCTCGCTGTAGGGCACGGTCTCGCGGTCGGCACCGAGCTGTCCCTGGAAATTGTCGCCCCAGCAGCTCACGCCGCCGCTGGTCGAGAGCGCGCAGGCGAAATCCATGCCTGCGGCGACCTGGGCGACGCCCGACGCGAGTCCGGGGACCGCCGTCCACTCGCTCGCACCGCAGAGCACGCCACCGGCAGTCGTAACGACACATTTCTTGTAGTTGCCGAAATCGATCGAGGCGATCCCGCTCTCGAGCCCCGGCAGGACGGTCGGAGGACCGCTCAGCGGGGAGACTCCGTGTCCCCAGCAGAGGACGGCCCCTCCCGCGCTGAGACCGCACGAGACCCCATCGCCCACCCCGATCGCCGTCAGCGGACCCGGGAGTCCCACGACCTCCACGGGTACGCCGCTCGGTGTGCTCGTGCCGTCGCCGAGCTCCTGGAGATCGTTGCTGCCCCAGCAACGCGCCCCGCCCTGCGCCGTCAGCGCGCACGTATGCCGCGAACCCGCCGCGACCTCGATGGCGACCTCTGCTGCCGCCTCGCTGCCACACAGGGACGCAACGACGCACAACCCGCGCAAGTACCGCAGAATGGCCAAGGGCTGTCCTTCCGGGGGCGATTCCCGCACGTATCGGCCTCGCTCTGCGCCCACTGAACCGGCCGCAGGGCGCTTCGCACATCCTCTGCTAGCCTGCGCGCCCCATGCAGGCGCCCCGGAAGGAAGTCCGCAACCTCGCGATCATCGCGCACGTCGATCACGGCAAGACGACGTTGCTCGATGGGCTGCTGCGCCAGACCGGCGCACTGCCGCCCAAGGTGGCCGCGGTGGAGCGGGTGATGGACAGCGACGCGCAGGAGCGCGAGCGCGGCATCACCATCCACGCGAAGAACACGGCGATCCGCTTCGAGGGCGTGCACATCCATCTCGTGGACACGCCGGGCCACGCCGACTTCGGCGGCGAGGTCGAGCGCGTGCTCGGCATGGTCGACGCCGTGCTGCTGCTGGTCGACGCCGTGGAAGGCGTGATGCCGCAAACCCGCTTCGTGCTGCGCAAGGCCCTGGAGCACGGTCTCCGCCCCATCCTGGTGGTGAACAAGATCGACCGCCCGGAGCAGCGCGCGGCGGAGGTGCTGGACGAGGTCTTCGACCTGCTCGTCGAGCTCGGCGCGGACGACACCCAGCTCGACTTCCCGGTGGTCTACGCCTCGGCCAAGCAGGGCGGCGCCGCGCGCGAGGCCGACGCCCCGCGCAAGGACCTGCGCCCGCTGCTCGAGACCCTGCTCGAGCACGCGCCCGCCCCGCTCGTCGATCTCGACGGACCGCTCCAGTTCCAGGCCATGACCCTCGCCTACGACGAGTTCCTCGGCCGCCTCGTGATCGGCCGGGTCGCGCGCGGGAAGCTCCGCCGCGGCGCGACCGTCGTGCGCATGCCGGCCGAGGGCCCGCCGCAGAGCTTCCGCGTCACCAAGCTCTTCGGTGCGCTCGGCGTCGACCGCGTCGAGATCGAGGAGGCCGCCGCGGGCGATCTCTGCATGATCGCCGGCGTCGACTCGATCGAGATCGGTGACACGGTGTGCGACCCGTCCGCGCAGGAGGCCCTGCCCCGCGTCCACGTCGATCCGCCGACCGTGCGCGTGCGCTTCTCGGTCAACAACTCGCCGCTCGCGGGCCGCGAGGGGAAGTTCGTCACCTCGCGCCAGATCGGCGAGCGGCTGCGCCGCGAGGCGCTCGGCAACGTCTCCATCCGCATCGAGCCGACCGAGAGCCCCGAGATCTTCGAGGTCGCCGCGCGCGGCGAGATGCAGATCGGCGTGCTCGTCGAAGAGATGCGCCGCGAGAGCTACGAGTTCACGGTCTCGCGCCCCGAGATCATCACGCGCGAGATCGATGGAAAGCGCTGCGAGCCGGTCGAGGACGTGGTCGCCGAGGTCCCGGACTCCTGCCAGGGCGCGGTGCTCGAGAAGCTCTCGCAGCGGCGCGCGCGCATCGTCGCCATGGAGCGCCGCGGCGCGACCTCCATTCTCACCTTCGTCGTGCCGAGCCGCGGCCTCTTCGGCTACCGCAGCGAGTTCCTCTCCGACACGCGCGGCGAGGGCATCCTGCACCGCACCGTGCGCGGCTACGAGCCCTGGAGCGGCGACCTGCCGACCCGCACGGTCGGCGCCATCGTCGCGACCGAGGGCAACGAGACCACCGCCTACGCCCTGTGGAAGATCCAGGAGCGCGCGGACCTCTTCGTCGGGCCGGGCGTGCCCTGCTACGAGGGCATGATCGTCGGCGCGAACCGCCGCGCGGGCGACATGAACGTGCACGTCTCGCGCGCCAAGAAGCTCACCAACATCCGCGCGGCCGGGAAGGACGAGAACGTGGTGCTGACGCCGCCGCGCCTCGTCGCCGTCGAGTGGGCGCTCGGCTGGATCGCCGAAGACGAGCTGCTCGAGGTGACGCCGAAGAGCCTGCGCCTGCGCAAGCGCGCGCTCTCCGCGAGTCTGCGCAAACGCTAGGCCGCCCTACTCCGGCACCGGCTCGTAGTACCAGTTGATCGGATCGCGCTCGAGGTAGCGGTCGATGCGCCGGTAGCCGTGCGCGTCGAAATACGCGCGGATCTGCGGCTGCACGCGCTCCACCGCCTCGATGCAGACGAGCGCGGGCTTGAAGCGCTGGATGTCGAAGCCCGCGAGCGCCTGCGGCTCCGACTCCTCGATGTCCATCGACACCAGATCGAGGCGCTCGACGCCCTGATCCTCCAGCAGGCGGTTCAGGGTGATGCTCGGCACCTGGATCTCCTCGGCGTCGAGCTTCTTCCCGCCCCACTCGCGGTCCTTCTGGGTGGAGGAGAGCGTGCGGATGCCGGCCTTGTAGAAGGGATCCAGCGTGCCGGCGTGATCGGTGACGAGGTAGTTGAGGAAGGGCGTCCGCGGCCGCTGCGTTTGCCACAGGATCCCGTAGTCCGGCGCCGCGTCGACGGCGAAGCCCGTCCAGCCGAGGTGCTTCTCCAGGTAGTAGGTCGTGTTGTTGACGGTCGGATCCGCGGCGCCGACGTCGAGGAAGACGCCGTCGCGGCGGTCCTGGAAGAAGTCGCGGATCACGAGCTCCTCGTCGAACTGCGAGTAGAGCTTCTTCTCGGTGCCGAGGATGTCGCGTCGCGGCGGTCCCCGATCGCAGGCCGCGAGCGCGAAGACGACGGCGAGCCAGGCGCGCGCCGCGCGCACGCGCCTCACGGCGACGCTCCCACGGCGGGCGCCTGCCCCTCCGCGAGCAGGCTCCGCACGTCCGCGACGACGAGATCCGCCTCGAGGAACGACGAGCCGTAGATGTTGCGGATGCGGCCCTCGGGATCGATCAGGAAGACGCGCAGCACGTGCGCGAGCCTGCCCGTCGCGGCGCCGTCGGCGTCGCGCTCCTCGACCCGCGTCTGCCCGTAGGCCGAGAGGATGGGAACGAGCTGCTCCTCGGAGCGCGTCGTCAGGAAGCGCCAGTCGAGATCCTCGTGCGACACGGACTCCGCGAGATGCGCCATCGTCGCGGGCGTGTCGCGATCCGGATCGAAGCTGAGGCTCAACATGCGCAGCCGGCTGCGCGCCCTCGGGTCGTCCTTCAGCAGCCGCCCGACCCGGTGGAACACGGCCGTCGCCATCGGGCAGCCCTCGCCATCCCCGCACGAGGAGTAGATGAAGGCGAGCAGCACGACGTGGTCGCCGAAGAGCGCGTGCAGGGTCGTCGGCGTGCCATCCGATTCCAGCACCGCGCCGTTGCCGGCCGCGCCGAGCGGCGGCAGCGCGTAGCTCCCCGGCTCGGGGGCCGGCAGGCGCGCCGGGTCGTCCGCGCGCAGCGGCGCCGCGACGAGCGAGGCGAGCAGCAGGATGGCGAGCGCGCGCATCATCGGTGTCTAGCGGCTGGCGAGCCCCGACGCCGCCTCGGGCGCCGTCATGCCGTAGAGCGCGTAGGAGCCGAAGCGCATCTGGTGCGGGCGCCCGAGCCCCTGCGCCATGAAGTCGATCTCGAAGCGCTTCGCGAGCTGCCGGCCGTCCCAGCCGTAGCCGCGCAGGAACTGCTCGCCCTCGTCGCCCTTCTTGTCCCAGTTCGCGAGCAGCGACGACGTGAAGTAGACGCGCTTCCCGTCCCAGCTCTGCGAGACCATGTTCACCTGCTTGCCGATGCGCGCCTCGTAGATCTGCTTCGGGCGCTGCGGGTCGCTGATGTCGAACAGGCGCGCCTTCCCGTCCATGAACGTGTCGACCCACAGGCGCGTGTCGTCGGCGGAGATCGAGATGTCGACCGGCAACGGCGTCTCCGCCGGGTCGCCGATGTCGGCGACGGCCTTCGCCGACCAGCCGCCCTGCGTGTCGGCCGCGATCAGCCAGAGCTTCGACGTCAGCGCGGTCGAGGTGAAGCACCAGTTGTGGTTGCCGGCCCAGGCGCAGCGGATCTCCAGCGGCGCGCCGGGCACGTCGAGCACCTGCACCGGACGCCGCGCGTGCAGGTTCCAGATGACCGCCGTGTTGCCGAACTTCTTCATGGCCTCGGCGTCGCCCAGCAGCTTGCCGAAGTCCATCATGTAGTTGTTCTTGCCCGTGAACGAAGACGAGATCAGCGCGTTCAGCCGCGGCAGCGCGCGCACGTCGTAGCCATAGCCGTCGGCCAGCTTCTCCTTCTTCGCGCCGCGCAGATCCGTGTTGGTGGGCATCCAGTGCGTCGCGACGTAGGTGCCGTCGTTGGCGTACTCGACCATGGCGGTCCTGCCGCCGCCGTCCTTCTCGTTCGAGAGGCCGGTGATCATCATGCGGCCGGGCAGCGCGTAGTGCGTGTGCGGCCCCACCACGCCGCCGCTCTTCTCGACGAAGTCGTCGATCGTCTTCGCCAGGCGCGGCCGCGCGGGATTGCTGTGGACGTCGAAGATGAAGATGCGGCTGCTGTCGAGCCCGCCGGCCCACAGGTACATGCGGTCGTCCGTGAGGCCCGAGTGGTGCGCCTCGTTGCGGCTCCCCACCGACAGCGTGTGGGCGACCTTCCCGAAGTTCTTGGAGCTCGGGTTCACGTCGACCGTCACGAGCTTGTCCTGTCCGTCGCCGACGCCCTCCTCGCCGAGCGTCCACACGTAGATGACGTCCTCCTGGCCGACGATCTTCGCCATGTAGGGCGACATGCAGGTCTCGTCGGCCTGCGCGGCGCTCGCCGCCAGCAGCAATGCGGCGCAGAGACATCGGACGGTCGGCATGGCGTCCCCCTATTCCTTGGGCCGGAAGTACCAGTTGATCGGATCGGCCTCGAGATAGCGATCGATGCGCTCGTAGCCGTGCGCGTCGAAGTAGGCGAGCAGCGGCTCGCGCACCGACGGCGAAGCCTCGATGCACACCAGCTGCGGCCGGAAGCGCTCGATGTCGAAGCCGGCGAGCGCCGGCGGCTCGGACTCCTCGATGTCCATCGAGAGGAAGTCGATCCGCTTCACGCCGCGCGCGTCGAGCACGCGGTCGAGCGTCGTGCTCTCCACCTCGACCGGCGTGGCCTCGAGCGTATGGCCGTCGAAGACGCGGTCCTTCTGCACCGACGAGAGCGCGTCGACCTTCGCGTGGTAGAAGGTCTCCTGCGTGCCCGAGTGATCGGTGACGAGGTAGACGAGGTACTCGCTGCGCGGGCGCGTCATCTTCCAGTTCATCTGGTGCTCGGCGAGCGCGTCGATCGCGATGCCCGACCAGCCGAGGTGCTTCTCCAGGTAGTAGGTGGTGCTGTTGTCGATCGGCTGGCTCGCGCCCACGTCGAGGAAGACGCCGCCGCGCCGATCCTGGAAGAAATCCCGGATGACGAGCTCCTCGTTGCCCTGCGAGTAGAGCTTCTTCTCGCTGCCGAGGATGTCGCGGTGCGCGTCGGCGCCGCAGCCGAGCGCGAGGGCAGCGGCCAGGGTGCTCGCGACGGCGCGCAGCGGGAACGACACGGGCCGACCATCGCATCGGCTCCCCGGCGCTGCAAGACGGCGAACGGGCCGGTCAGCGCCGCGCTTCACCCGCCCGGAACCTCGGCTCGAGCTCGCGCGCGCGGACCAGCAGCGCGTCGTCGAGCGCGGCCGCCTCGAGCGGGCACTGCGCGGCGATCTCCGCGAGCAGCGCGTCGCGCACCGACTCCCACGGAAGCGGCCCGACCTCGTCGGCGATGCTGCCGGCCGTCTCGGGCCGCCACGCGAGACCGAGCGAGGCGTAGACCGGCACCAGCGCGTCGCGCACGCGCGCACTGCCGTCGACCACGATCACGCCGCCGACGTGCGCCGCGCCCTGCACGATGCGCTGCCCGACGCCCATCAGCTTGCGCTGCCCGCCCGCGTTGACGCTGTAGTCGCCCGGGCAGTACTCGCCCTCCACCTCGCCGACGCGCGCGTCGACGCCGAGCCGCCGCAGCGCAGCCGCCACCAGTGCGGCCACCCGCTCGAAGCGCGCGCGGATGTCGCGGCGCGCGTCGGCCGCGGGCAGACACCAGGCGAACGCCACGGTGTCGCGGTGGAAGACGGCGGCGCTGCCCCCGGCCAGCCGCAGCGACGCGTCGAAGCCGGCCCCGCGCGCGGCCTCGAGCGCGCGCCCGAAGCCCGGCCGCGAGGCGTCGCTGACCGAGAAGGCGACCACGTCGTCCGGCCGGTACAGGCGCAGGCTCTCGGACTGCGAGCCGTCCGCCGCGCCGAGCAGCAGCGCGCGCGAGACGGCCACGTCGTAGGCGGGTTCACCCGGGAAGGCCCGCTCGTACACGCGCATGGGCGGGACGATACCTTGTGGCGCCATGGGGGAGACGGGGCTCGCGCTCGTGGGCGGCTGCGGCAGCAGCGGCACCACCTTGTTGATCCACCTGCTCTCGCGCCACCCGCAGGTGGCGAGCGCCCCCGAGCTGAACTTCTTCAACCATCCGGAGTCGCTCGACGTCGCGGCCTTCGCGAGCTCGCTCGACGCGCTGCTGGCGCGCCGCCGCCTGACGCCGGGCTACAAGCAGGTCGCGACCTTCCTCGGCCCGCGCGGCGATCTCGGCATCGACCGCGCGCTCCTCGCGGACTGGGCAGCGCGCGCGCGCGATGCGGCCGAGCTGCACGCCCGGCTCGCCGAGCACGTCTGCGCGCGGGTCGGCGCGACGCACTTCGTCGAGAAGACGCCGACCAACGTCTACGCCTTCGCGCGCCTCGCGCGCGAGAATCCGCGCGCGCGTCTCGTCCACCTGACGCGCGACGGCCGCGACGTCGCGGCCTCGCTGCGCAAGCGCGGCAAGTCGCTCTACGGCGCCGGCAGCCGCTGGCTCTACGACACGCTCGCGGGTCTGCGCGCCCGCGGCCATCCCTCGTACCTCGAGATCCGCTACGAGGATCTCGTCGCCGAGACGGAGGCGACGCTCGCGCGCGTCTACGCGCACCTCGGCCTGCCCGCGCCGGCGCGCGCCGCGGAGAGCGACACCCCCGGCACCTACCGCGAGGACTGGCGCAGCAAGCGCTCCGGAACGAAGTGGAACCTGACGCCCGACGACGCGGTCTCGCCCGCCTCGGTCGGGCGCTTCCGCACCGATCTGCGCGCCGATCAGCTCGCGCTACTGCTGCGCATCCGCCTCACCGAGCGCGCCGGCCAGGCGCTCGACACGCGGCTGCGGAGCTTTCCGGAGCTGCTCGAGGCGCTCGGCTACGCGCCCCACCCGGCGGCGTCCGGCGCCGGGTTGCGCGAGCGCGCCGACGCCTGGCTGGCCGTCGCGGGCGACGGCGCGGCGCGCGCGCTGCGGGCGCTGCGCTACACGCGGCGCCCGGCCTTCCCGCTCACGACGCTCGGCCCCGCGCCATCTGCACGAAGCGCTTGAGCTGGCGCAGCACGCGCTTCTTGAAGGTGCGCCGCAGCTTCTGGCTCTCGAGGCGGTAGTTCAGGGTCAGCGAGTAGCGCAGCGCGCCGACCGGCTCGACCCCGTGCCACGACTCTTCGGTGCGCGCGAACGAGTATCCGCTGTTGCGCCGGAAGGCCAGGGTGTCGGCCTTCACGAACTCCTGTCCCTGGCGGCGGTAGAGCGCCGTCCCCATCTCGGCGTGCGCGTCGTCGGGCGCGAGGTAGAGCTGGAGCAGGACGACCTTGTCGCTCGTGTCCGGATGGATGCCGATCTTGTAGCCGGGCTCGTCGCGCTGGAGCTTCACCGTGCCCTCGAGCGCGAGATCCTTGTAGCGGGTGGGGAAGCGCTCGCGCAGCACGTCCTCGTAGCGCGCGAGCAGCGCCTCGCGGAGCTCCCGCGAGCCGATGGCCGCGGCGCAGGTCTCGAGGACCCGGCGCGACGCCTCCGGCAGCGCGGCGAGCTCTTCGGGCGCGAGCGTGAAGGTGCTGCGCGTGGTGCTGCCGTCCGGGCGCAGCGCGTCCTTGTGGTAGAGCGGCTCGAAGCGGGACGGGTCCGGCAGCGCCTGGAGCAGCTCCGCGTAGAACGCCTCGGGCAGCACGTTCTCGAAGTAGATGTGCGCGAAGGGATCCTTGCGCAGCGGCGCCGCGCGCACGACGTCGAGCACGTGGGCGAGCAGCGCAGACTCGTGCATGGCGCGCAACCTAGCCCGGATTCCCGCGGCATCACAGGCGTTGCCGTGCTACACCGCCCGGCGCGTGACGTCGTACCGCAAGCGGCGCCTCGAGCCCTGGGTCCAGCGCCTGCGCCGCATCGAGCGCTCGCTGCGCGGCGGGCACGTCAAGCGCCAGCGCGTCTACCGCGTCACCGTCGCGGGTCGGGACCTCAAGCAGATCGTCTTCGCGGACGCCGCGCAGGCCGAGCGCACGGCCGCGCTGCTCGAGTCCTTGCGCGAGACCGGCCTGCTCCCGCGCAAGATCGCGCGCTACGCGAACGAGCTGTGGGTCGAGTTCATCGACGGCGCGGAGCTCGACCCGCGAGCGCAGGCGCCGCAGTCCGAGCTCGCGGCGCTCTTCGCGACCCTCTACGCCACCGGTCCGCGCCAGCCGGCCGACGCGCTGGCGCTGCGCGCGGAGGTCGAGGGGCAGCTCGGCCTCCTGCGCGAGCTCGGCGTGCTCGATCAGGGGCTCCAGCGCACCTTGCGGGGGCGCGCGTTGTCCGGCCCGCCGCCGCCCCTCTGGCGCGGCGTCGACTACCTGGATGCGCGCCCGGGCAACTTCCTGCGCGACGGCGGCGGCCGGCTGCGCATCATCGATCTCGAGAGCGTGGCGGCGGACGAGGTGCAGGGCACGGGCGCCGCGCGCGCGTGGCTGCGCTGGCCGGGCGTCTCGCGCGACGCGCTGGTCCGGGAGATCGCGCGCCGCGGCGGACCGGATCTCGCCCCGGCTGCGGCTTTCCTCGAGCTGCGCTTCGCCGCGAGCTGGACCCTGCGCTCGTTGCTGATGCGCAAGCCGAAGCTGGTCGAGCCGGCGCTCTTCCGGCGCCTCGCCGCCGCGGAATAGCGCGGGTGGGCGCACCGCGGGTCAGCGTCTTCGTCCCGGTCTACAACCGCGCGCACGTGCTGCGCGAGACGCTCGACTCCGTGCTCGCGCAGACCTTCGGCGATTTCGAGCTGCTCGTGGTCGACGACGGCTCCACGGACGGCAGCCCGGAGGTCGCGCGCGCGGTCGGCGATCCGCGCGTGCGCCTCGAGGTCCACGCGCGCAACCGCGGCATCCCCGCCACGCGCAACCACGGCCTGGACCTCGCGCGCGGCGAGTACCTGGCCGTCGTCGACAGCGACGACGTGTCGCATCCGCAGCGCCTGGCCCTCCAGGTGGCGTGGCTCGACGCGCACCCGCAGGTCGCGGCGCTCGGCTCCTGGGCGCTGCGCACGGACGCCTCGGGCCGCAGAGTGGAGGCGCCGCTGCTGCGCCCCACCGAGCCGCGCGTGCTGGCCGGCCGCATGCTCTTCGCGAGCTGCTTCAAGAGTCCGACCGTGATGGCGCGGACCGCCGTGCTGCGCGAGCACCGCTACCGCGAGGAGCTCGTGCTCGCCTCCGACATCGACGTGTGGGCGCGCGTGTCGGCGCACCACGCGCTCGCCAACCTGCCGCGCTTCCTGGTCCGCTACCGCGCGGGCGGCGTCAGCCACCAGAGCGACGCGCCGCGGCGCGCCATGCGCCGCATCATCGCCGAGAGCCTGCTCGGCGAGCTCGGCGTCGCCTTCGACGAGCGCGACGTCGATGGCCACGTGCAGCTCCGGAATCTGCGCGGCTTCCATCCCGACCGCGATTACCTCGACTGGTGCGAGGGCTGGCTGGCGCGTCTCCTCGACGCGAACGCGCACAGCCGGCGCTACCCCGAGCCCGAGTTCCGCCGCGCGGCAGCCGAGCGCGCGCTGCTGCTCCAGCTGCGCGCCTGCGCGTCGGGGCTGGCCGGTCACGCGCTCCTTCCGTTGACCCGCTCCGCGGCGCGCGTAGCGGGCGGCGCCGGCGGCTACGCGCGGCTCGGCCTCGGCGCGCTCGCGGGGTATGCGCACGCTCTGCCGGGCCTTCGCGCTCGCTAATCGCTCGCGCTCGGGCTGTCCGGCCTTCGCTCGGCTTCGCCTCGCTGCGCGTCGGCCGACTCGTGTCGGCCTCCTTGCAGCGCCGCCGCCGCGGCCGGTGCCACCGAGCCGACGTGCAGCACGCGCTGCGGGAACGGGATGTCGATGCCCGCGCCGACCAGCGCGTCGTGGATCGCGAGCGCGACCTCGCTGCGCGTGCCCGGCACGATGTCCGGATCGTCCATCCACACGCGCAGCTCGAAATCGAGCGAGCTCTCGCCGAAGCCCGTGAAGAGGATCTGCGGCTTCGGATACGCGCACACGCCGGGGTGCTTCTCGACGACGCCGCGCAGCAGCTCGATCACGCGGTGCGGATCGCTGCCGTACGCCACGCCCACGTTCAGCCGCACGCGGCGCAGGCGGTCCACCAGGGTCCAGTTGACGACGCGGTCGGTCGTCAGCAGCGCGTTCGGCACGATCACGTCCGCGCCGTCGAACGTGCGCACGACGGAGGCGCGGATGCCGATGCGCTTGACGCTGCCCTCCAACCCCGAGAGCTCGACGTTGTCGCCCACCTTGATCGGCCTTTCGAAGAGCAGGATCAGCCCCGACACGAAGTTGTTGACGACGGACTGGAGGCCGAAGCCGATGCCGACGCCGAAGGCGCCGAGCAGGATGGTGATGCGGTCGAGGTCGAAGCCGAGCGCGGAGAGCGCCATGAACAGGCCGGCCAGCAGGATCGCGTAGTTGACGAGCGTGGAGAGCGCGAAGGGCACGCCGCGCGCGAGCGAGACGCGCGGGAAGACCTCCTCGTCCAGCACGAAGCGGACCAGGCGGGCGAAGAGCCACGCGGACACGAGGGTCAGCACGAAGGCGAAGACGCCGCCGAGCGTCACCTCCACCCCGCCGTAGCCGAGCGAGCTCTGGAAGACGGCCCGCGTCCCGCGCGCGATCGGGGCGCGCACGCCGAACCAGCCCGTCACGAAGAAGAGCCAGAGGAGCAGCCCGCCCGCGCGCATCAGCTTGCGCGTGCGCGAGAGGAAGAGCGCGCGATGGCGGTCGATCATGCGCACGGATGCGAGCGCGTGGCTGCCGAAGAGCGCCGAGGCCAGGCCCTCCGAGATGCGCACGAGCGCGAAGATCGCGAGCCCCGCGTAACCGCTGCCGAGGACGCCGCCGCCGAGCAGCAGGGCGAAGCGCGCGTAGCCGGCGACGCTCGCCAGCGCCGCGAGCCCGGCGCCGATCGCCGCCGCGCGCAGCCAGAAGCCGAGCGCGCCGAGCCAGCGGTTCCCGCGCGCCGACGCGGGCAGCAGCAGCAGCCGTCCCGGCCGCAGCAGCGCCGCCAGCACGCCGGCGAGCGCCACCATCTCGGCCGTGAAGACGATGCGGTCCGGCATCGTCGCGCCGGTGAAGATCTGGCGCAGCCGGTCGACGACGAAGAAGGCGGCCAGCAGGTAGAGCGGCGCGCGGAACACTTCGCCGAGCAGCGGGCGCAGCACGATCATGGCGGGCACGACGAAGGCGAGGCGCACCGCCAGCGAGAGCGAGCGCGGCGGGTCGTCGAAGAGGGTGATCGCGAGGATCATCGCGAGCACCGCGGCGGCGGCCAGCGGGTGGCGGGTCGCGAGCACCGCCGCCTCGTCCGGCGCGGCGGCGGCGTCCTTCGCCTCGCTGGCCAGCGCCTGACCCTGGAGCGCCGTGCGCGCGCGCCGCAAGGCGAAGAAGAGCACGACGAACGCAAGCAGGTTCACCGTGACGGCGTCCTGGTTCTGCACCAGGTAGCGCACGCCGTCGGCGCGCAGCTCGGTGAGGAACCCGCCGATGCGCCAGTCGCGGCGCAAGCCCTCGGCGAGCTCGACGTCCCAGAGCGGCGGCTGGTCGCGCACCAGCAGGTTGTCGAGCACGCGCTCGCGCGCCCCGTCGATCGACGCGAGCAGCTGCTGGACGCTCGCGTGCAGATCCGCGTACTGGCTCTGCAGCACCAGCGCGTCGTTCAGCGCGCCCTCCACCGCGACCGCGCCCTGCCCGATCGCGTCGAGCGCGGCGTCGACGGACGCCAGGATGGCCGGCGGCACCTCGCGCGCGCGCGCCTCGCTGCGTGTGCGCCGCCACAGGTCGCGCGACGCCGCGAGCGACTCGGTCTGCGCCTCGAACGACGCGACCAGCTTGCTCAGGCGGTCCTCGCGCGACGCGATCTGGCGCTCGAACCCCTGCCATTCGACCGCGAGATCGGAGAGCTTCGCGATCGAGGGCGTCTCGTCGAGCTCGGCGGCGAGCGGGGTGAGCTGGGGCTCGATGCGGCCCGCCAGCCGCACGAGATCCGCGTCGAGCTGCTCGGTGTCGTTCGCGCGCGCCAGCGAGTCCTTCAGCGCGCGCGCCTCCTCCACCGCGAGCTGAGAGCGCGCCGTGATCTCGCCGATCGGCACCTGCTCGGGAGCCGCAGGCGCCGCCGCGGCGGGGGTCGGTGTCGCGGCGGGCGTCTGCGCGGCCGCCGGCGGCGCGCAGAGCGCCCAGCCGACGACCGCGAGCGCGAGGACCCGCCGCGTCACTCTCAGCGCGCGCCGCCTAGCGCGCCGGGCGTGTTCGAACCGAGCGCGCCGGTCGCGCGCAGCTTCTCGATGCGCGCGGCGTCGTAGCCGAGCACCTGCTCGAGCACCTGCTGCGTCTGCTGGCCGGGCGTCGGCGCGTGCGACGGCGCCGGCAGGGTCTCGCCGATGAACTTCACCGGGAAGGGCAGCATGTCGGCGCCGTGCTCCTTCGCGGGGTACCAGGGGAAGCGGTCCTGGAACTGCGGGTCGTCGGCGATCGTCTTCGGCGTGTTGACGGGCGCCACCGGGAAGTTCTGCTCCTCGCCGAGGCGCAGCCACTCCGCCGAGGTCTTGCCCTTGAAGATCTGCTTCAGCTCGCGCTGCAGCTCCTTGTTGTTGCGCGCGTGATCCGCGTACTTCGAGCCGGGCCAGCGCTCGAACAGCTCGGTGCGCCCGACGCACACGCAGAAGTTCTTCCAGAAGGCCTGCTCCGACGCCATGAAGAGCACGTGGCCGTCGCTCGACTCGTAGATCTGGTAGCGCACGCCCTCGCGCATGCCGGCGGTGCCCGGCGCGCGGCGGAAGTAGTTGTCGGCCTTGTTGCCGGTCACCTCGGACTCGGGCCTCTCGTACGCCTTCCACGACTCGATGCGATACCAGTCCATGTAGGCCGCCGCGTCCGACTGCGCGATCTCGAGCATCGAGCCCTCGCCCGTCTCGCGCGCCCGGATCACCGCCGCCAGGATGCCGAGCGCGCCGAAC
>DASUFZ010000235.1:0-8441 GCA_036274295.1 Myxococcota bacterium | reverse complement strand
AGACCGAGGCGCAGTCGCGCGCCTGGCGCGAGCACGCGGAGCACGCGAAGGCGCAGCAGGAAGGCCGCGACCTCTACTACTCCGAGTACAGCCTGCAGATCTGCGAGGTGGTGAGGGAGTCGAGGTTCGAGAGGTAGCTCGGGCGCCCGAACCGTCGCTGGCCGATCGCCGCGCGCTGCGTGACGATGGTGGCATGAGGATGAGAGCGGCGCAGATCAGGAAGGCGGGAAACGACTTCGAGCTCGTCGAGCGGGAAGTGCCGGAGCCCGGCCCCGAGCAGGTCCGCGTGAAGGTGGAAGCCTGCGGCATCTGCCACAGCGACATGCTGGTCAAGGACGGCCTCTGGCCGGGCCTCCAGTACCCACGCGTGCCGGGACACGAGATCGCGGGACGCGTGGATGCCGTCGGCAAGGACGTCACGGAGTGGAAGCCGGGTCAGCGCGTCGGGATCGGGTGGCACGGCGGCCACTGCTTCCGCTGCGTGCCGTGCCGGCGCGGCGACTTCTCGATGTGCGTGAACCGCAAGGTGACGGGGGTGGACTTCGACGGCGGCTACGCCGAGTTCGTCGTCGCACCCGCTCCGGCGCTCGCCGCGATCCCGGACGAATTGCCGGCCGAGGAAGCCGGGCCGTTCATGTGCGCGGGCGTGACGGTGTACAACGCGCTTCGCCACTCGGGCGCGCGCAGCGGTGACGTCGTCGCCGTGCACGGCATCGGCGGGCTCGGCCACCTCGGCATCCAGTACGCGCGGCGCATGGGATTCCAGACGGTCGCCATCGGGCGCGGCCGAGACAAGGAGCCGCTCGCGAAGCAGCTCGGCGCACATCACTACGTCGACGCCGAAGGGGATGACGCAGCAGCGGAGCTCCAAAGGCTCGGCGGCGCGCGCGTGATCCTCGCGACCGCGCCGAACGCGCAGGCGATCTCCGCGCTCGTCGGCGGACTCGGCGTCGATGGCACGTTGCTGGTGCCGGCCGCCCCGGGCGAGCCGCTGACGATCCCCGTCATGCCGCTGATCCTCGGCCGTCGGTCGGTTGCGGGCTGGTACTCCGGCACCGCGCGCGACTCGCAGGACACGCTCGAGTTCAGCGCGCTGACGGACGTGCACCCGATGATCGAGAAGCTCCCGCTCGATCGCGTCGCGGAGGCCTACGAGCGCATGCGCAGCGGAAGAGCGCGCTTCCGGGTCGTGCTGACGATGAAGCCGAGCTGACTCGCGCGCGCTCGACTACTTCGCCGGCAGCTCCACCCGGAACGTCGCGCCCTGGCCGGGCGGCGACTCGACCTTGATGGCGCCGCCGTGGCTGCGGACGATCTGGTAGGCGATGCCGAGGCCGAGGCCCGTGCCCTCGCCGACCGGCTTCGTGGTGAAGAACGGGTCGAAGATGCGGTCGATGATCTCGGGCGCGATGCCGGGGCCGTCGTCCGCGACGATCACCACAGCGCGTCCGTTCTCGCTGCGGGTCGAGAGCCGGATGTGCCCGCCCGGCGCGATCGCCTGGCTCGCGTTGAGCAGCAGGTTCACGAACACCTGCCTGAGCTGTTGGGGTACCCCCAACAGCTCGGGCAGTTCTCCGAATTCCTTCTCCACCTCCGCCCGCCCGCGCAGCTGCGGCGCGATCAGGCGCAGCACGTCCTCGAGGATGCGGTGCAGGTCCACCGGCTCGCGAGCGCCGTTGCCCGGATGCGCGAAGCCCTTCACGTTGCGCACGATCTCGACGGCGCGGTCGACGCCCTCGAGCGAGTCGGCGACCAGCTCGTCGACGTCGCCGAGCGCGTCGCGCAGCGCCTCCGCGCGCCCGGCGCGTTCGAGCTCTGCGCGCACTTCCTTCCAGCGGCCCTCGAGCTGCGAGAGGTTCGCGCGCACGAACGCCATCGGATTGTTGATCTCGTGCGCGATGCCCGCGGCCAGCTCGCCGACCGCCGCCAGCCGCGCAGACGTCACCAGGCGGTGGCGCAGGTCCGCCACCTCGCGCAGGTCGCGCACGACGACCACGCGCCCGAGGTCGTTGCCCTGGCGGTCGCGCAGCTGCTCCGAGCTGACGGCGACCGGGATGCGCCCGCCGCCGGCCGTGCGCAGCTCGCAGTCCACCTCGTCGTGGTCGGCGCTGTCGAAGCTCCAGGTCAGCAGCTCGCTGACCGGCATGCCGTCCATGCGCTGCACGGATTGCGCGGCCAGGCGCGCGAGCCCCTCGTTGGCGGCGCGGATGCGGCCGTCGGGACGCAGCATGGCGACACCGTCCGGGAGCAGGCGCAGGATCTCCTGCGAGAAGCCGCCCGGCGTCACCACCGAGTAGCCGAAGTGGTTGACGAACCAGAGCGAGAGGCCGCCGAGCAGGGCGAGGCCGATCGTCCCCATCTGCGGGAAGGGGATGCCGAACGCCGGCAGCACCAGGTCGCTCACGGTGGAGAGGGCGAGCTGCGTCGCGACGGCCCAGGCGATCCAGGGAAGCTGGCGGCGCTCCGCGTCCGAGAGCCCGCGCGCGGCCCCGTTGAGGCACAGCGCGGCGGCTCCGATCGCGACGAGGCTGACGGCAGAGAAGAGCTGGAGCGCCGGGCCCATCTCGTAGGTCCAGCCCCAGGACAGGCGCTCACCGGGCATCGACACCCAAGTGGTCCACCAGGAGAGCGGGAACATCGAGAGCGAGCAGGCGTACGAGAGATTGCGCAGCCACACGAGAGCGCGGCCGTGCCTGCCGCCCATCTCCATCGCGATGTGGAGCATGAGCGCGCCGACGAAGGCCCAGCCCGGCACCGTCACGTGGAAGATGCGCAGCGCGGTGTCGCGGTCGTAGGTCATCGTCAGCAGCGCCTGGCAGAGAGCCCAGTACGCGCAGCTGACGAGCAGCGCCCCCGCGAGCTGATGGACCCGCCGCGAGGGAGCCTGGAGGTACAACGCGCCGCCGCACCCGGCGCACACCAGGCAGGCGAATGCGAGCAGCAAGGTGTACGGATGCACCGATGTGACCCCGCAGGGACAATCGGTCGGCCTCCCGGGCCGCTTGACCCGTCGAACTGGATCGAGAGGGCCGCTCAGGTCCGGGCGAGCAGCTCCGCGGCGGCGGCGACGACGCGTTCCGGTGCCAGGCGAGTCATGCAGCGGTGGTCGATCGGGCAGACCGGCAGGCCGCACGGGCTGCACGCGACCGGCTCGCGCAGCACGCGCTGCCGCTCCAGCAGGTGATCGGTGTGGCGCGGATCGGTCGGGCCCATCAGGGTCACGACGGGGCGCCCGAGCGCGACGGCCACGTGTCGCGGGCCCGTGTCGTTGCCGACCAGCAGCGCGGCGCGCTCGACGAAGGCCTTCAGGTCCTCGAGATCCCCGGGCTCCGCCACGAGCAGGTGGCGCTCCGCCATGCGCGAGGCGACGTCGCGCGCGATCGCGATCTCGTCCGCGTTCGGCGCGGGCAGGATGAGCGGCAGCAGCGAGAAGCGCCGCGCGATCTCGTCGCAGGCGCGCGCGAAGTGCGCGGGCGGCCACAGCTTGGAGGCGCCGAACGCGGCGCCGGGCGTCACCAGGCAAAGAAGCGCGTCCGATGCGCCGCGCGCAGCCAGCCAGGCCGCGACCCGCTCGCGCTCGGGCGCGTGCACGAAGAGCTCGAGCGCGGAGCCCGCGTCGGGCACGCCGAACAGGCGCGTGATGCGGTAGTAGCGCTCGATCATCGAGAGCGCGACGCGGCGGCCGTTCTCGCGCGGCGGCGGCAGCCACTCCGTCACCAGCGCGCGTCGCAGCCAGTCGCGCGCGTAGCCGGCGCGCCGCGGGATGCGCGCGAGCCACGGCTCGAGCGCGGTGCGCGGCGAGTCGGGCAGCACCACGGCCCAGTCGAAGCCGTGCTTGCGGAGGGTGCGGGCGCGCCGCCAGATGTCGCGCGGACGCCGGCCGCGCACCGGCAGGAAGGCGTCGAGGTGCGGGTTGCCGCGCAGCAGGCCCTCGTGGTGCGGCAGCCCTTGCGCGACGAGCTCGGCCTGCGGGTGCGCGCGCCGCAGCGCGCGCAGGACGGGCGTCGACATGACGACGTCGCCGAGGGGGTTGGGCAGTCGAACGAGAATGCGCTGCGGGTCGGCCACGCTTACAGGAAGAAGTCCTCGCGCTCGTCGCCCGGCTCGAGCGCGACGTCGGCAGCGGGCTCCTGCGCCAGCTTCTCGAGCCACCAGTTGACGCCGTTGTAGAGGCAGGTCACCTCGGCGCACTCGCGGCTCGCGTCGAAACGGTCCATCAGCGATGCGAGCGCGGCGCCGGTCCGCTGCGCGGTGCCGTCGTTCGCGAAGGCGTCGGGCCCGGCGATGCGCGCCTTCTCGACGCCGCGGTGCGCGGGGCAGTTGTACGTCCCCATCGGCGTCAGCACCTGGCGCAGCGCCTGCATGTGGCAGACGCGCGGCTGACGCGTGAAGTCGCGCCAGCTTCCCTGCTCGAGCACGCGCAGGTTGGTGCTGATGCGCACGGCGAAGCGGTCGCTCGCCAGCGCGCGCGCCTTGTCGACCTCCGCGCGGATGCGCGCGACGACGTCGTCGAGGTGCGCGCGCGCCGCAGCGGGGTCCATCACCTCGGCGCCGTCCGCCGCGCGCTCGAGCACGGGCTTCAGCGCGATGTAGTCGAAGCCGAAGCGCCGCGCGCGCTCCGTCGCCAGCGCGATCTCGTCGATGTTCTCGTGGAGCTGCACGCCTTCGCGCGACGCGCCCTCCCACACGATGATGTACGAGTAGCCGATCTCGAAGCGCGGGTTGCGCGCCTTGATGCGCGGCACCCACTCGCAGATCTCGTCGAGGGTGAGCGAGCGCTTCACCGGCTTGTGCATGGCGCGAAAGAGCTCGTTGCTGCCGGCGTCGAGCGAGAGGCGCACCCAGTCGCGCGGCGCGAGCGCGTCTGCCACGTCGAGCAGCACGTCGCCGCGGCTGCCGTTGCTGACGACCGCGACCTGGAGGTCGAGGTCCTTCAGGAAGCGCACGAACTCGGCGAAGTTCGGGTAGATGGTGGGCTCGCCGCCGCCGATCAGGATCACCGAGCGCAGGCCGCGCTCGACCATGGTGCAGATCGAGGAGCGCAAGGTCTCCTCGTCGTGACGGTGCTTGGTGTTGAGGATGTCCCAGTCGATGCAGTGGTCGCAGCGGTAGTTGCAGGCGGTGGTGAGATCGAGGTTGATCGAGATGGGCGCCTGCGCGGGCGGCTCGGGGTCCGGACGCCCTTCGGCGCGCGCGCGCGCGAGCTCCCTGCGCCAGCGAAGGTACGTCCCCACGTGCTCGCCGAGCGACGGCTGGCGCAGCTTGGCGCTGAAGTCGTGGATCGACTCGGTCAACGGATCTCCTCGGGTGCGTACGCCGCCGCGATCTCCACGAGCACCTGCATGCGCTGGAGGATCGGGCCCTGCTCCGTCTTGCTTCCGCTGCGCAGCGCGTCGACGAAATCTGCGACGAGCCGCGTGAGGGGATCCGGCAGGGGGACGCTGCGCTCGGCGTCGGCGAAGCATAGCCGGTAGTTCTCGGGCGACACCCGGCGCTCCGCACGATGTCCGTCGATCGCGTAGGACGTGCGGCGCGGCCAGCCCTCGCTGTGGGTCAGCAACACCTCGGCGTCGCACGCGCCGGCGTCGGTCTCGTAGCGGAAGCGCACCGTGAGCTGCGGCGCCTGCGGATCGCGCGTAGAGAACGCGATGTCGCGCACGCGCGGCGCGCCCGGCAGCAGCGCCTGGAGCACGCTGATCGGATGCGGCAGCGCGTCGGCGATGCTCGTGAGTCCGCGCGACGAGGGCTCCATCTGCATGCTGAAGCGGCGCGGCGGCGCCGCGAGCGAGCCCGGGTGCAGCGCCTCGAAGGCGGGCAGGGTGTACGGCCACTGGCAGTTCTCGCGGAGGAGCAGGCCGCGCTCCACGAAGCCCGCGACCGCGCGGCGGCTGCGCCGCAGCAGATCCGGCGCGCCCCACACGAGCGGCTTCTCGCACAGCGCGTGCAGGCCCGCCGCGGCGACCGTCTCGAGATGGTGCGCGTGCGTCTCGGACGGCGTGAGGATCGCCAGCGCGTCGAGCGACTCCTTCGCGAGCAATTCCTCGAGATGCGTGTAGCCGCGCGCCTCGATGCCCGCGGACTCGCGGATGGCGCGCTGCGCGGCGCCGAGCGTCGCCTCGGACGTCACCAGGAAGCACGGCACCTCGGCGCCCGCGGCGACGAGATCGCGCGCGACGAAGGGCCCGAGACCCTGGCGCACGCGGCGCGCGCCGAGGATGCCGACGCGCGGCGCCTTCATGCGCTCTCCGCCAGCAGCTCGCGGTAGAGCCGCGCATAGGCGTCGCACATCTGCGACGCGGCGAAGCGCTCCGCGATGCGCGCGGGACCTGCCGCGCCGAGCCGCGCCCGCAGCGGCGCGTCGCCGGCAAGACGCGCCAGCGCCGCGGCCAGCGCTTCCGGATCGTCGGGCGGCAGGAGGAGTCCGGTCTGCCCGTCGGCAACCGCGTCGGCGAGTCCGCCGACCCGGCTCGCGACCACCGGGCGCGCGCAGGCCATCGCCTCGAGGGCCGCGACGCCGAGGCCCTCGCGCCGCGACGGCAGCACCAGCAGGTCGCAGGCGGCGAGGAGATCCGCCTTGTCGTCGCGGCGGCCGAGGAAGCGCACGCGCGCGGAGACGCCGCGCGAGGCCGCGCGCGCTTCGAGCGACGCGCGCTCCGGCCCGTCGCCCGCGATCCAGAGCACGAGCGGCGACTCCCGCAGCGCCGGCAGCGCGAGCGCGTCGAGCAGTACGTCGAGCCCCTTGCGCGGCACGAGCGCCGCCAGCGCGAGCGCGCACACCGCTCCGTCCGCAAGCCCCCCGGCGCGGCGCACGGCCTCGCGCGAGCGATGCGGCGCCAGTGCGGCCGCGTCCACCGCCGACGGGATCAGACGCACGATCTCCGGCGCGACGCCGCCCGCGAGCAGGCACTCGCGCACGGCCGGCGAGATCGCGACGGCGCGCCGCGCGAGGGTTCCGTAGAGGAGCTGCGTGCCGGCACTTCTCTTGACGCGGCGGTCCATGCGGCGGGTCGTCAAGGTGGGGAGAGCGAGCGACCACGCCGCCAGGCCGCCGAGCCAGTTCGCGCGGCCGCTGTGCAGGTGCACGAGGTCGGGCTTCGCCTCGCGCAGCACGCGGCGGATCGCGAGCGCGGCGCCGAGGGAGAGATCGCTGCGCATCGGCACGCTGCGCGTCTCGAAGCCGCGCCGCGAAGCCTCCGCCTCCGCGCGGCTGCCCGGGGGACACACGAGCAACGAGTGGAAGCCTCGAGCGCGCAGCCCCTCGAGCAGCAGGAAGAGCTGGACCTCGCCGCCCGAGAAGCCGGACTCCCCCGTCACGTGCGCGACCGAGAGCGAGGCGGTCAGCTTGCGCTCGCCAGGCGCGCGAGGTCCGAGGGCGGCACCGTGTAGCGCTTCGCGCAGAAGCGGCAGCACACCTCCAGGGTCTCGCCCTCGCGCACCGCGCGCTCGAGATCGTCGTGTCCGAGCAGGGTGACGGCGCGGAGCACGCGCTCGCGCTCGCAGCCGCAGTGGAAGTGCGGCGCGCTCGCGTGACGATCGCGGCAGCCGAGCTCGCCTTGCAGGAGCCGCGCGATCGAGTCCGCGTCGTGTCCCTCCCGCACCAGCTCGCCCGGACCGGGAAGCGCGAGCACGTGGGATTCGGCGTACGAGATCTCGTCCTCGTCGGCGCCGGGCAGCGCCTGCACCAGGTAGCCGCCGGCCGCTGCGACGGCGCCCTGCGCGTCGAGGAAGACGCCGAGCGCGACGGCGCTGCGGATCTGCTCGCTCTCGGCGAGGTAGTGCGCGAGATCCTGCGCGACGGTGCCCGCGACGAGCGGGACGATGCCGGTGTAGGGCTGGCCGCCGTTCGCGGTCGAGCGCACGACGGCGAGGTTGCCGCGCCCGACGGCGCCGGCGATGTCGAGCTGCCCGCCGCGCGCGGGCGGATTCGCGCTGGGATGCGCGGCGTACCCGCGCACGCGGCCCTCGGCATCCGAGATCGCGACGATCCCGCCGAGCGGGCCGTCGCCGCGCACCTCGATCTGCACGGTCTCGCCCTTGCCGCCGGCGGCGAAGAGCACGGCGCCCATCAGCGCGCGGCCGAGCGCGACGCTCGCCGTCGGCGACGTGCCATGGCGGCGCGCGGCCTCGCCGACGAGCGCGGTCGCGACGAGCGCGCGCACCGCGACGCCGCCGCGGGTCGAGAGCGTGCGCACGAGCTGATCGGGTGCGCTGCCGATGGTGACGTCTGCGCTCATCGCGCGCCGCCGGGCACGAGCGCCACGATGCGCAGCGGTGCGCCCGAGCCGCCGCCGCTCTTCATCGGCAACGCTACGATCTCGATATCGAGCGCGGGCAGGAGGTCGACGGCGAGCAGCACGGCGACCGGGGCCAGTGCGCGCATGGTTCCTCCGCCGGTCAGAAGAGGTTGCGGATCAGCTCGGCGCCGCCGACGTAGGTGCCGA
>DASUFZ010000234.1:0-7525 GCA_036274295.1 Myxococcota bacterium | reverse complement strand
CGTCGAGTGCATCTTCACGCTCTGCGGCGGCCACATCATGCCGCTGTACGCGGGCTGCAAGGAGCAGGGCATCCGCATCATCGACGTCCGCCACGAGCAGGCGGCCGTCCATGCGGCGGACAGCTGGGCGCGCTGCAACCCTGGCAAGGTCGGCGTGGCCGCCATCACCGCGGGGCCGGGCGTGACGGACGGCGTCACCGGCATCGCGAATGCCTGGCGCGCCAACTCGCCCATCCTTGTGTTCGGCGGCCAGGGGCCGTTCGACAACCTGCGCCGCGGCTCGCTCCAGGAGATGGATCACATCGGCGTGGTCCGCCCGATCACGAAGTTCGCCGACGCGATCTACCAGACGCACCGCATCCCGGAGTACGTCGAGCTGGCCATCCGCCACGCGGTGTCGGGAATCCCCGGCCCGGCCTACCTCGAGATCCCCATGGACGTCTTCATGGGCAGCGTCGACGACGACAAGATCTACATCCCGCGCATCCGCACGACCGCGCCGCGCCTCTCGCCCGATCGCGAGGCCGTGCGCGAGGCGCTCGCGCTGCTGAAGAACGCGCGCCGCCCGATGCTGATGGCGGGCACATCGGTGAAGTGGTCGCTCGCCTCGCAGGCGATGAACCGCTTCATCTCCGAGACGCACATCCCCGGCTACACCAACGGCATGGGCCGCGGGACGATCCCGCCGGACTCGCCGGAGTTCCTGAACCGCTCGCGGCGCGAGGCGCTCAAGCAGATCGACTGCATCATCCTCGCCGGCACCCTGCTCGATTTCCGCATGGCGTTCGGCAAGACGATCCCGGCCGACGCGAAGATCATCCAGCTCGACATGGACGCGACCCTGATCGGCCAGAACCGCCAGTCGGACGTCGGCCTCGTCGGCAACCTCGCGTGCAGCTTCGAGCTGCTGCTCGAGGAGATGAAGAACACCGGCACGCGGCTCGATTTCAGCGCCTGGCGCGACGAGCTGCGCAAGATCGAGACGGCGGCCGAGGCGAAGGTCGAGGCCGCGCTCGGCAGCGACGAGGTGCCGGTCGATCCGCAGCGCATGTGCCGCGAGGTGCGCGAGTGGCTCGACACGCTCGACGATCCCATCGTGATCGGCGACGGCGGCGACATCGTCGCGACGGCCGCGAAGATCATCCCGGTCAAGCGCGAGGGCGCCTGGATGGATCCGGGCCCGCTCGGCACGCTCGGCGTCGGCGCGCCCTTCGCGATCGCCGCGCAGGCCGCGAACCCCGGAAAACGCGTCGTCATCATCTACGGCGACGGCTCGTTCGGCCTGAACGGCTTCGAGTTCGACACCGCCGTGCGTTTCGGCCTGCCGATCATCGGCATCATCGGCAACGACGGCGCGTGGGGCCAGATGATGCGGCCGCAGGGCGCCATCTACAAAATGTTCGACAGCACCCTGCTGAACTACACGCGCTACGACAAGGTCGTCGAGGCGCTCGGCGGCCACGGCGAGTTCGTCGAGCGGCCCGAGCAGATCCGCCCCGCGCTCGAGCGCGCGGCGGCATCGGGCAAGCCGGCCCTGGTGAATGTCATCATTCGCCAGGACAGGGACTACAAGGGCGGGATCTACGTCTAGCGCGGACTTGCTGGGCGTACGCGAGCAGGATCCCGCCGAGCTCGGGCTCGATCTCGAGGCGCTCTCGCCGTGGCTCGACCAGGTCGGGCCCGTCGCCGTCGTCGACTTCGAGACGACGGGCTTCGCCGAGGACGCCGCGGCCGAGCCGATCGAGTTCGGCGCGGTGCTGCTCGACCCGGGCCGCAGCACCGTCCGGACGGTGGACCGCACCCTGCGGCCGCAGGGCCGCGTGCCGCGCTCGGTGCGCGCGCTGACCGGCATCGCGGACGTGGACCTCGGCGACGCGCCGCGCATCGAGGACGTGGCTCGAGCAATCGCCGATCTCCTCGCGGGCCGCACGATCGTCGCGCACAACGCGTCCTTCGAGCGCCACTTCCTGGCGCGCTACGTGGCGCCTTCGCTGCGGAGCGCGCGCTACCTCGACACCACGGAGCTGCTGGCGTTCGCGTTTCCGGACTCGCCGGACCTGCGCCTCGAGACCGCTGCCGAGCGCCTCTTCGACGTGCGCGTCCACCACCGCGCGCTGCCCGACGCGATCTCCGCCGCGCGGCTCCTCTCGCTCTGCGCGAGCGGCGCGCGCGCGGGCTCGACGCGCTACGGCGTCGTGCGCACGGCGCTCGAGCGCTACGCGCCGCGCTCGCCCTGGCTCGGCCTGCTGCGCGGCGGCGAGCTGCTGCCGGCGGAGGAGCCGGAGCCCGCGCAGTACATCCGCATCCCCGACACGCGCGAGGCGCCCGTCCCGTTCGACGCGGATGCCATCGCGGAGGCGCTCGCCGACGAGGAGCGCGGCCGGCGCCACTTCCCCGGCTACCGCGTGCGCGAGGGCCAGATCCAGATGGCGCGCGAGTTCGTGCGCGTGCTCGACGAGGGCGGGCGCCTGCTGCTCGAAGGCGGCACCGGCGTCGGCAAATCGCTCGCGTATCTCGCTGCGCTGATCCCCTACGCGATGGAGCGCGCGGCCGGCGGCATCCGCGAGCCGCTGATCGTCTCGACGCGCACGAAGCTCCTCCAGGACCAGCTGCTCGTGAAGGACATCCCGGCCGCGGCGGCCATGCTCGGCCACCGCGGGCTGCGCGCGCTCTCCATCAAGGGCCGCGCGAACTACGTGTGCCTGCGCCGCTGCCAGCAGGTGCTGGCCGAGGGCAGCGAGCCGCGCCTGCTCGAGGAGGACAAGGCCGCGTTCGCGGCGCTCGCCTGCGCCGCGAAGCTGCGCCCGCACGGCGAGATCGGGACCTTGCCCGGCGCGCTGCTCGCGCTCTATCCGCCGCTGCGCGATCTGCGACAGCGCGCGGTGGCGGCGCGAGCCGAGCACTGCACGCGCGAGGAGTGCGCGACGGAGCGCGCGTGCCCCTTCGGGCGCCGGCGCAAGGCGCTCGCCGATGCGCACCTCGTCGTCGCGAACCACGACCTGCTGCTGCGCTGGCCGCCCGACTACCCGGCCTTCACCGTCGCCATCGTCGACGAGGCGCACGAGCTCGCGGGGGTGGCGGACGAGGTCTACGCCGCCGAGGTGCGCCCCGAGGAGGTGCTCGCGCGCATCGATGATCTCTACGGGACGGGCCTCGGACGCCGCGCGTTCCGCCCGCGCGTCGAGTCGGACGAGGCGCGCATCTGGCGCGCGGATCTCCAGGCGGATCTCCAGGCGCTCGGCGGCATGTTCGCGGAGCGGGCCGGCGAGTTCGGCGGGCTCGAGCTGCCGCCGCAGGCGGCCCGCATCTTTCCGCAGGCCGCGCAGACGGCGAATCTCGCCGCGCAGCGCCTCGATCTGCTCGCGCAGGCCGCCGAGCAGCAGGTCGAGCGAGAAGAGGGCGAAGCGGAGACGGACGAGGCGATCGCGCGCGGCGCGGCCGAGATGCGCGACGCCGCGGCGTCGCTGCGCGCGGCCTTCGCCGACGACGCGCGCGACGAGGTCGTCGCGGCGTTCGAGAACCTCGCGCCGCCCTACGACCGCTGGCGGCTCGCGCTCCGCAAGGTCGCGCCGGCGCCGGCCTTCCACGAGTCGTTCCTCCAGAAGCTCGAGAGCTTCGCCGCGGTGTCGGCGAGCCTCTTCGTCGGCGGCGATGCCTTCGCGTCGCTCGGCGAGCTCGAGCTCGAGCGCTACTCGGAGCGCCCGGTGTGGAGCCTGCGGGTCGAGAGCCCATTCCCCTACGAGCAGCACATGCGCGTCGTCGCGCTCGATTCGCGGGAGGATCTCGTCGAGGAGACGGCCGGCGTGGTCGAGGATCTCGCGCGCCTGCTCGGCGGCCGCACGCTCGCGCTCTTCACCAGCCTGCGCCGCATGCGCGACGTGCGCGAGCGCCTGGCAGACCGGCTGCGCGGCGAGGGCTTCGATCTCTTGATGCCGCGCCGCGCGACCGACGACCCCGCCGCGCTCGTCGACCGCTTCGCGCGCGCCGGCTCCGGCGCGGTGCTGCTCGGCTCGCGCACATTCTGGCAGGGGCTCGACATCGTCGGCCCCGCGCTCTCCGCCGTCGTCATCGAGAAGCTTCCGTTCGAGGTGCCGACGGAGCTGCGCCGTCGCCGCGAGGCAAGGCTCCGCGCCGAGGGCAGCGACGCCTTCGAGCGTCAGGCGCTCGGCAAGATGCTGCTGAACTTGAAGCAGATGGTCGGCCGCCTGATCCGCAGCGAGGACGACCGCGGCCTGGTCGTGATCGTCGAGCCGCGCAGCGACAGACCGTATTTCGAGCGCCTCGGCGAGGCGCTGCCGCGGGGCTGTGGAGTGCGCATGGCGACGCGCGGCGAGCTGGGTGCGCTACTCGACGAGGCGGGGGTTTCTTCGAAGGTGCCGACTGCCGATAGTCGGGGCTGAGCATGGCGTGGCACTGGATCGCGATCGTCTCACTGATGGGCGTAGCCGCAATCTGGTGGCTTTGGCAGCCAGCTCGACACCGCACGCCACAGTCCGAGTTCGAGAAGTTCTTCCGCGCCTGGGTTCCTCGCCTGGCAGGCGGCGGCTTGATCTTCATCAAGGACGCGTCGTCCAGGGCGCTGGTGCAGTTCGCTCTCTACAAGACCGAAGGACAGGCGATCCTCCATTTCGGCCTTCCCGAAGTGGAGTGGTCTCGCGGCGCATTCGAGCAGGTCCACCGATCGTTGAGGTCTGCGGGCTTCGACTCGCAGATCGAGAGCACCCAGACTCCAGAAGTGCCGCGCTTCGTCACCTGTGATGTCGACGCGCGCCGCGAGTCCGCACCCCAGGAAGCCTCGGATGTGGCGCGGATCGCCTTCGCCGCGATGGGCGTGCGAGCGGACGCGACGTTCGTCGTGTGGAGCGAAGGCGGCGTGGATTCCGATGCGCTGAGCAGATCATTCGACAGGCTGCTCGAGCATGACAAACCCGCGGTCAGGAAATGGGCGGCGTTCTGGCGTTCGAAGCTTGGATAGAGGGGAAGAACGCGGACGCCCCATGTGCGCCGCGGGTACGGTTTCGCGTCGAGGATCCCTGGCGGTCGTGCGGCCCGAGAAGGGACCACCCACGCAAGGGTGAACCTCGCTAGCATCGGCCGCGCATCATCGAGAGGGGAGCGATGGCGTACTCGCGCGATCAGTGGGCCGTGATCCTGGGCGGCTCGTCGGGCTTCGGGCTGGCGACGGCGCAGCGGCTCGCCGAGCTCGGCATGAGCGTCTTCATCGTGCACCGCGATCGGCGCGCGCTGATGAAGCAGATCGAGCCCGAGTTCGAGAAGATCCGCGGCACCGGCGCGCGGCTCGTCACCAAGAACACCGACGCGCTCGACGCCGAATCGCGTCACGCGGTCGTCGAGGAGCTCGCGCAGGCGATGGGCGGCGAGGGCCGCGTGCGCGTGCTGCTCCACTCGATTGCGTTCGGAAACCTCAAGCTGCTCGCGCCCGAGGTGCACAAGCCGCGCGAGGTGGTGCGCGAGCTGGCCTCGCAGCTCGGCCTCGACGCGGGCAGGGTGCAGGCGGCCGCAGACTCGGTCTTCGGCGCCGGCCATCCGCAGGCGCTCGGCCTCGCCAGCCCGCCGCTCTACTCGGACAAGCACTTCCTCGACGAGGAGGACTTCTCGCGCACGATCCACGCGATGGGGACGAGCCTCCTCGGCTGGGTGCAGGAGCTCTTCACCAAGAAGCTCTTCGCGGCCGACGCGCGCGTCTTCGGCCTGACCAGCGAGGGCAACGAGCTCGCCTGGAAGGGCTACGCGGCGGTCGGTGCGGCGAAGGTCGCGCTCGAGTCGCTCTCGCGCTCGATCGCGGTGGAGTTCGCGCCGTACGGCATCCGCTGCAACGTCATCCAGGCGGGCATCACCTTCACGCCCGCGCAAGACGCCATCCCGGGCAGCGCGCACATGCGCGCGCAGGCGCTCTCGCGCAATCCCTTCGGCCGCCTGACGACGCCGCGCGACGTCGCGAACGTGATCGCGCTGCTCGCGTCCGACGACGCCGCCTGGATCAACGGCGAGGTGATCCGCGTCGACGGCGGCGAGCACATCTCGGGCGCCTCCTCGTGAGCGACGAGCGTTCCGTTGCGCTGGTGACGGGCGGCGGCACCGGCATCGGCGCCGCCTGCTGCCGCGCGCTCGCCGCCGAAGGATTCCGCGTCGGCGTGCACTACCGCAGCAGCGAGGAGTCGGCGCGCAAGCTGGCCGACGAGATCGGCGGCTTCACGGTGAAGGCCGATCTCGCCGATCCCGCGCAGGTCGACGCGCTGATCGCGGCGCTGAAGGATCAGACCGACCGCATCGACGTGCTGGTGAACAACGCGGGCTTCAACGTCAACGCGCCGATGCTCGCCATGGGCGTCGAGGACTACGACAAGGTCGCCGGCATGGCGCGCGGCACCTGGTATCTCACGAAGCTCGTGCTGCGCCGCTTCATGCTGCGCAAGAAGAGCGGCCGCATCGTCAACATCTCGAGCGTCGTCGGCCACACCGGCAACCCGGGCCAGATCCCGTACACCATGGTGAAGGCTGGCCTCGACGCCTTCACGAAGAGCCTCTGCCAGGAGCTCGCCGGCCGCGACATCCTGGTCAACTCCGTGGCGCCGGGCTTCATCGATACGGAGATGACCTCGGAGCTGCCGGACGAGATCAAGGCGGCCATCCTGACCCGCATCCCGCAGCAGCGCATGGGCCGCGCCGAGGAGGTCGCCGACGTCGTGGCCTTCCTGGCCACGCGCGGCAGCTACGTGAACGGGACCGTGATCCACGTGAACGGCGGGATGTTCGGGGGCTGACCACCGCGGATCGGCCGGGCCCAGGAGCTCGATGGCTGGGACGATGGACAGCGGAGAGGCGCATCCCTCCCGACGAGGCATCGAAGTCGCGCTCACGGGGGTCATCGGCTGGATCGCCTTGCGCGTGCTCGGAAGATTCGCGCCGAAGCTCGGTCTCACTTCGAGCGCGTCGGACACCGAGGTGCTCCTCGAGACCGCCGCGATCGTCGCGCTCGCCTATGGCCTCTGGCGCGGCAGCCGCGCCTGCGCGCTCCTGCTCTTCTTCGTCCTCACGCCGACGGCGATCTCGGCATTGATCTCGAGCTCCGGCCGGCCATTCGCCGCGCTCGGCTATGCCGCGGTCTCGGTGGCCGTGTTCCTCGGCATCCCCGCCACCTTGCGACTCCATGCACGAGGGGCCGCTGGCCCCCCCACGCTCCGCAGGAAGATCTTCGTCGCGCTCGCCGTCGCAGGCGGAGCCGGAATCCTCGCCCTGCTGGTCGCCCTCGGATACCTCGGAAAGCATGCCCCGCCGCTCCAGGTCGTGTACGGCGCACAGATCCCGCGGAACTACGTGGAGGGAATCCGCGAGCTCGGCGTCCTCGAGCCCGGTGAGAAGGTGCGCTTCTTCTACTCGACGGGCGTGTTCGACTTCCGCGACGGCATGTACGTGCAGACCGATCGGAGGCTCGTTCTCGCGAATCCGGAGTGGAGCGAGCCGCTGATCGACATCCCGCTCGAGGAAGTGCGCGAGCTCGACG
>DASUFZ010000233.1:0-30366 GCA_036274295.1 Myxococcota bacterium | reverse complement strand
GTGCGCGGACTCGTGCCGAAGTGGCTGTTACGCGAGGTCGGCCGTCCGCTGCTGCCGGACGAGATCGTCGACCGCCGCGACAAGATCCCCTTCCCGCTGCCGCTCCACGAGTGGCTCGCGGGCGATCTCGCCGAGCCGGTGCAGCGCATCCTCGGCTCGCGCGCCGCGCGCAGCCGCGAGGTCTTCGTGACGCACGCGCTGACCGAGCGCGGCTTCCGCGCCGGCCACGATTGGCAGGTCCTCTCGCTCGAGCTCTGGTTCCGCATCTTCTTCGACGGGAAGCTCGAGCCGGGAACGCCGCTGCGGGAGATCGACGGCTAGACCCTTGCCGGGCCTTCGCGCTCGCTGATCGCTCGCGCTCGGGCTGCCGGCCTACGTTCGGCTTCGCCTCACTGCGCGTCGGCCGACTTGTGTCGGCCTCCTTGCGCTACACGACCAGCAACAGCCCTTCGGCGGGCTCGCCGGTGGCGCGCGCGATGGCCTCGGCGTAGAGGCCGACCTGGCGCTCGTAGGTGGCGCGTCGGCTCCCGACCTCGCGATCGGTCTTCCAGTCGACGACGGTCCAGCGCGCACCGGACTGTGTCTCCTCGCGGAAGGCGAGATCGACGATGCCCTCGGCGAGACGGCCGTCCGCCTGGCGCAGCAGCACGGGGGTCTCGCGGCGCACAGCCGTCGCGCGCGCCGCGCGCCGCAGCACGGGGTGCGCGAGCGCGTGCCGCGCGGCCTGCGCCGCCGCTTCGACCTCCTCCGGTGTCGCCTGCACGAGCCGGCCCTGGAGCGCCGCGAGCTCGGCGAGCGCGTCGGCGTCGGCACCGAGATCGGCCGCGGCGAGCACGGCGTGCACGAGCGTGCCGAAACGCGGGCCATGCGGGCGCTCGCCGTGCGCGCCATGCGGGCGCTCGCCGCGCGCCTCTGCGAGCGCCTCGAAGCCGACCGGCGCGGCGGGCGCGCCCGACGCCTCCGCCGCGATCGCCGTCACCGTCGCGACCGCGATCGACGGCTTCTCGCCCGCCTCGAGGCGCGCGCGCCGCGTCGCCTGCCAGGCGTCGTGCGCGCGGGCTCCCTCCGTCGCGCGCGCGCCCTCCTTGTCCGCCTCGAGCAGGCGCTGCTGGCGGAGACCCACGCGCTGCTCGACGTCGAGGGTGAGGGCGTTCGGGTCCCACCACACGACGCTGTGGGTGCCCGCGCGCGGGCGCAGGCGGCCGGGCCGCACCGACTCCCGCGAGGGGTAGCGCTCGCGCGGGCGCGCGCCGCCGTTGGGAACGCGCACCGCCTCGGCGCCGAAGGCCGGACAGCCGGGCGCCTGCTCGCGCTCGCCGGCGGAGATGGCGCTCGGGTAGACGATCGGATGCAGCGCCGCGAGCCAGCCCGTATCGAGCTCGGTGTCGGCGACGACCGGCACCACCAGCAGGTCGCGCGCGCGCGTGGCCGCGACGTACGCGAGCCGGTCCGCCTCGCGCGCGTCGCGCGCGAGCTCCTCCTCGCGATGCGCCAGCAGCTCGCGCGGCGCGCAGCCGGCCAGCGGCTCCGCCCAGAGCCGGCGCGCGGGGTCCACGTGACGCGACGGCGTCTCGCGCGTGGCGTTGCAGGTCGGGTCGCACAGGATCACGACGGGGAACTCGAGGCCCTTCGCCTTGTGCGCCGTCATGATACGCACGCCCTCCGTGCCCTCCTCGACGACCGGCGCGTCCTGCGACTCGCCGCGCTCGGAATCCGCTTCGAGCAGCTCCACGAACGCGCGGAACGAGGGCGCACCGCGCTGCTCGAAGCGGCGTGCGAGATCCACGAGGCGCAGGCAGTTCGCGAGCGCCTGCTCGCCCGTCGGCCAGATCGCGATGCCGGCGTGCGCGCGCAGCGCCTCGAGCAGGCGCCGCAACGTATCGGCGATGGGGCGCCGGTTGCGGCGACGGTGCAGGGAGGCGAGCAGCGCGAGGCTCTCGGCCACGGGCTTCGATGCGTCGTCGGCCAACGCGGCGTCGAGCCGCTGGAGCGGATGGAGCGAGCCGTGCCGATGGCGGAACGCCAGCAGCGCGTCGTCGCCATGCGCGAACAGCGGTCCGCGCAGGGTCGCAAAGACGCGCAGCGCGTCGTCGGGCCACTCGATGGCGGCGAGCGCGTTGCGCAGCGCCAGCACCTCCTCGCGGTCGTGGAAGGAGCGCCCGCCGACCAGCACGTGCGGGACGCGCCGCGCCTCGAGCGCGCGCACGTAGCCGCGCGTCACGTCCTCGCGGAAGCTCTTGAAGCGGCGGAAGAGCAGGCAGACGTCGCGCGGCCGGATCGGCTCCTCGCGCGCACTTCCGCCCTCGCCCTCGACCCGCACCGTCCAGCCGCTCTCGCGGATCAGCCAGGCGACGAACGCGCCGACGGCGTCGGGCAGCGACTTCTCGATCGACCAGTCCGTGATGCGGCCGTAATCGCTGAAGGGATGCGGCACCGGCAGCGCGACGAGGGTCGGGCGGCCGACGACCTCGTCGCGCGCGGGCTCGAGCGGCACGTAGTGCGCCTGGCTGCCGTCGGGGGCGCCCTGCATGAGCGGCTCGAACGCGGCGTTGACGGCGGCCTGGAGCGAGGGCGGCGAGCGGAAGCTCGTGGTGAGATGCAAGAGCGACGCGCCGTGCTCGGGACCCTGCGCGAGCAGGCGCGCCTTCACCTCCTCGTAGATCGCGACGTCCGCGCGGCGGAAGCGGTAGATCGACTGCTTCGGGTCGCCGACGGCGAAGAGCTTGCCGGGGCGCGGGCGCGCGCGGCGCCAGTCCGTCTCGGCCGGGTCGTCCGCCGCGAGCAGCAGCAGGATCTCGACCTGGAGGGGATCCGTGTCCTGGAACTCGTCCACGAAGAAGTGGGTCGTGCGCGCCTGGAGCTCGCGGCGCACGGCGGCGTCGCGCACGAGCAGGTCGCGCGTCCTGAGCAGCAGGTCCACGAAGTCGAGGCAGCCGGCGCGCCGCTTCTCCGCCTCGTAGCCGGCGACGGCCTCGCGCAGCTCCTCGTGCAGGCAGGCGGCGAGGTCCGCGTCGCAGTCCTCGCGCAGGCGGTCGAGCGCCTGCTTGGCGGCGTCGCGCAACGCGAGGACCGCGTCGCGCGTGACGCCCGGCGCGAACTCGCGCCGGCGCTGGCCCATCCAGTGCCAGCCCGCCTTGCGGCCGGCCAGATCGCGCAGCTCCGCCTCGAGGCCGTCGTAGTCGCGGCCCGACGACTGCTCGCGCAGGCGGATCTCGCGCACGCGCCGCGCGACGTGCGCCAGGTTCTTCGCCAGCCAGTCGTCCGGCGTCGCGGCGCGCGCGGAGAGATCCGCGAGCTCGTCGAGCTGCTGCATGACCGCGTCGATGGCCGCCTCGCGCGCGAACGGCGCGCGCTCCCAGCGCGCGTCGAAATCGGGGTGGTCGACCAGCCTGGCGAGCGCGCTCTCGAGATCGGCGCGCGGGCCCTCGGCGTTGAAGCCGCGCGGCCGGCGGCGCAGGATGCGGCGCACGCCCTCGGGCGGATCGGCCAGCGCGCGCTGGAACCAGCGCTCGAAGGCGCGCGCGAGCAGGCGCCGCTGCTCGTCCTCGTTGGCCACCGAGAAGAGCGGGTCGACGCCGGCCTCGACGGGGCGCTCGTGCAGCAGGTCGGCGCAGAAGCCGTGGATCGTGCCGATGCGCGCGAGCTCGAGCTGCTCGAGCGCGCGCTCGAAGTTCCTTCTCGCTTCGCTGCCCGGCGTGGTCTCGCCGAGGGCGCGCTCGATCTCCGCGCGCAGGCGCAGCTTCATCTCGCCGGCGGCCTTCTCGGTGAAGGTCACCGCGACCATGCCCTCGAGCGCGCCGTGCCCGGCGCGCAAGGTCGCGACGATGCGCGACACGAGCGCGGTGGTCTTGCCGGTGCCCGCGGCGGCCTCGACGAAGAGCGTCGCGTCGAGATCCTCGCGGATGCGGCGGCGCGCCTCGGCGTCCGGGAAGACGTGCGCGCTCATTCGAGCTCCCGCAGCGCTTCGAGCGGCGCCAGCGGCTCGCGCGGCTTGCGCCCGGTGCGGAGCTCTTCGTACGGGCCGCAGACGACGCGGTAGTCGCACCAGCGGCAGGCGTCGCGCGCGGGCGCCGCGGGCAGGAAGGGCGCCTCGAGCGCGCGGCCGATCGTCTCGGCGACGGCGGCGGCCGCGGTGCGCGCCTTCGCGTCGAGGCTCACGGGCCGCTCGGTGAAATTGCCGGCGGCGGTGCAGTAGTAGAGCCGGCCGCCGTCGACGGGCGACTCGGGGAAGAGCTTCTCGATGGCGAGCGCGTAGAGCACGGGCTGGAGCGACTCGCCGCCCTTGATGACGTCGCCCTCGCCGACGCGGTCCTTCCCCGTCTTGTGGTCGGTGACGCGCAGGTGGCCGTCGGCGCGCCGCTCGACCAGGTCGATCGAGCCGCGCAGCTGCATGCCGGCGTCGAGCGCGACGGGCGTGGTCTGCGAGTGCGGATCGCGCCCGCGCTTGCCGCGCAGTCCGAAGGCCAGCTCGAAGCGCCAGGGCACGTAGCCCGATGGATCCTGGCTCGCGAGCCACAGCCAGTGGCGCAGATCCGCGCGCACGCCGTCGATCGCGTCCTCGAAGACGCGCGGAATCGCGGGCGCGAGCAGATCGCGCGCGCGCTCGGCCGCGGCGTCGAGCGTCGCATCGAGCAGCGCGCGCGCCCGCTCGAAGTTCTCGGGCGTGACGGGCAGCAGGTTCTCGTCGCGGAGCTTCCCGAAGAGCGTGAACTGTACGTCGTGGACGAGCGAGCCGCGCGTCAGCGGATCGAGCTCCTCCATCGCCTCGGCCTGCTCGCGCGGCGCGAGCTTGTGGATGGCATAGAGGAGGAACTTGTACGGGCAGGCCGCGAAGTGCTGGAGCGCGGTCGGCGAGAAGCTCCGCGCCGTGAGCTGCTCGCGGGCCATCGCCTCGAGCGCGCCCGGCGCGATGGCCTCGCGCGCGCCGTCGCCGGGGCGCACCAGGCCGTCGGCGCCGGTCCAGCGCGAGAGCCAGCGCCGCGCGCGGAAGCGCAGCGCGCGCCCGAGATTCGCGTTGGCGTCGAGGAGGTAGTGCGCGGCGCCGACGCTCTTCGCCTCGTCGCCGTCCTGGAGCGTCTCCAGCAGCGCGAGATCGTGCTCGGCCTCGTCGATCGCGTCCTCGCGACGGCTCGGCGCGGGCCAGCCGACGCGCGAGTCGCCGTACTCCTCGGCGCGCGCCGCCATCTCGGCCCAGCCGGGCAGGCGTCCCTCGGCCGCGCGCAGCGCCTCGAGCGTGTAGAAGGAGGGGACGCGCGGGCGCGCGGCGTCGAGATCGAGGCGCGGGTACGAGAGCACGATCCGCCGCATCGCGGCGCCGACGGCGAGGCGGAGCGCGCGCCGCTCGCGCGCGACCCGCTCGCTGCGCGTGACGAGCTGCGGATCGAGACGACGCCGGGCCGTGTCGAGGAGGATCGGCTCCTCTTCGATCTTCCTGGGGAAGAGACGCTCGGCGAGGCCCGGCACGAAGACCGCCTCGAAGCCGAGCCCGCGCGCGGCGTCGATGGGCGCGACGAAGACCTTGCCGTAGCGCGCGGCCGGCGCAGGCTCGGCCAGCTCGAGGAGCCGGCGCGAGAGCACGAGCAGCACCTCGTCGAGATCGATCGACCCGACCGACGCCATCGGCGCGAGCTCGGAGAGCACGGACAGCACGCGTTCCGGACGCCGCAGCGCGCGCGTCGCCAGCGCGCCGAGATCATCGAGCCAGGTGCCCCAGGGCGCGCGCGCCGGCAGCAGGTCGAGCGAGTCGAGCAGCGGCGGCGCGAACGCGCGCAGCGCGGCGAGATCGTCCTGGTCGCGGCGCGCCTGCTGCGCCACCGGGTCGTCGGGGTCCTCGAGATCGTCGATCTGTTCGGCGAGCTCGTTCGCGAGACCTTCGAGCCGCCGCTCCCAGCGCGCGCGACCGCCGATCACGGCGGCGTCGACGAGCAGGCGCTCCCACGCGCGCGGCGCGCGCAGGCGACCGCTCGAAGCGGGCGCCTCCTCGGAGCTGGGCGACGCGTCGTCGTCCGCACGCGTGGGGTCCGCCAGCGCGGCCGCGACGGCCTCGGGCAGCGCTTCGAGGTCCGGCGCGACGAAGCGCTCGCCGCGCGGCAGCGGCGCGGGCGGCGCGCCCGTCGGCGCGTCCGGCACCTCGCCGAGCGAGAGGTACTCGGCGAAGCCGCGCGCCGAGAGGCCCTCCGACTTGCAGCGCAGCAAGGCGAGGAACGCGCGGCCGGCGGGATCCGGCTGACGTCTCCCGCGCGCGAAGTGCGCGGGGATGCCCGCGCGCCCGAAGGCCTCGACGAGGTGCGGACGGTACGCGTCGGGCGCGCGCAGCAGCACGGCGATGCGGTCGAACGCGACGCCCGACGCCGCGAGCGCGTGGATCCGGCGCGCGATCTCGACGCACTCACGGCTCTCGCCCGGCGCCGAGAGGAGCGCCACGTCGTCGCCGAGCGGCGCCTCGGGCGGCGCGCTCTCTTCGAAGAGGTGGGTCTGGAGGCGGCCGAGCGAGACGGGGTCCGACGGCGCGGCCAGACGCTCGGGCGCGCGGCCGAGCGCTTCCTCCAGGTGCTTCTCGCTCGCCTCGTCTCCCGCCGGCACCGTAGCGAGCAGGTCGTGGCTCCGCGCGCGCAGCGCCGCGACGAGCGCGCGCTCCGACGCGTTCTCGACGGCGACGTCGAGGAGCAGGGTCGGCAGTCCGAGCAGGGGGTGGTCCTCGCTCGCGGCGCACGCGGCCGCGAGCGCGAGCAGGCGCGCGCGGTCGGCGAGGCCCTCGGCGTCGAGCAGCGCGTCGAAGGCGGCGAGCCAGCGCGCCAGCTCGGGCGACGCCGCCGCGACGCGCGCGGCCGGCACCTGCGCGAGACGAAGCTCGTCGATGACGCGGGCCACGGCGCGCACGAGCCCGGGGCTCTCGGCGACGCCTGCGAAGCGCCCGAGGCCGCCGGCGCTCCGCTCGGCATGGAGCACGCGCGCCGCGAGCGCCTCGGCGACGAACGCGCTGATCGGTATGGCGCACGCGCTTCCGAGCGCTTCCCGCGCGAGCGCCGCGGCGAGGCGCGTCAAGGTCGTGCGCTGCCAGCCGAAGGCGGCGCCGCGCGTGGCGGCGGTGCCGCGCAGCAGCTCGTTCGCGGCGTCGGGCGTCGCGCCGACGACGAGCACCTCTTCACCCGGCTCGCGCGCCGACAGCCACGCCTGCGCCACCCCGATCCGTACGCTCGCGGCAGGCGAGCAGACGAAGCGCACCGGCATGCGCCCCATGCTACACGCCGATGTCGCGGTAGGCTCTCGTGCCGTGAACCGCGCGGACATGCTGCGACGCCTCGAGGCCTCGTCCTTCGAAGTGCTCGTGATCGGCGGCGGCGCGACGGGCCTCGGCATCGCCGTCGACGCGGCGAGCCGCGGCTACCGGACGGCGCTGCTCGAGGCGCACGACTTCGCCAAGGGCACGTCCAGCCGCAGCACCAAGCTGGTGCACGGAGGCGTCCGCTACCTCGAGCAGCTCAACTTCTCGCTGGTGACGGAGGCGCTGCGCGAGCGCGGGCTCCTCTACAAGAACGCGCCGCACCTCGTCAGCCATCTCGGCTTCGTGGTGCCCCGCTACAAGTGGTGGGAGGGGCCGTTCTACGGGATCGGTCTCAAGCTGTACGACGCGCTCGCCGGCAAGCAGAACCTGGCGCCTTCGCGCCGGCTCGACCGCGAAGCGACGATCGCCGCCATTCCCAACGTCGAGCGCGAGGACCTCCTCGGCGGGACGATCTACCACGACGCGCAGTTCGACGACGCGCGCATGGCCATCGCGCTCGCGCGCACCGCCGACGACCACGGCGCCGTGGTGCTGAACGGCATGGAGGTCACGGCGCTGATCAAGACGGGCCGCGACAGCGGCCAGATCTGCGGCGTCGTCGCGCGGGATGCCGAGACCGGTGCGCACCACCAGGTGCTGGCGAAGGTCGTCATCAACGCGACGGGCGTCTTCACCGACGGCGTGCGCCGTCTGGACGAGCCCGGCGCCGCGCCGCTGGTGTCGCCCTCGCAGGGCGTGCACCTCGTCTTCGACGCGTCGTTCCTGCCCGGCCCGAACGCGATCATGGTCCCGCACACCGACGACGGCCGCGTGCTCTTCGTGATCCCGTGGCACGGGCGCGTGCTCGTCGGCACCACCGACACGCCGCTTTCCGAGGCGAGCCTCGAGCCGCGCGCACAGCCGCAGGAGGTGGACTTCATCCTGCGCAACGCCGGCCGCTACATGGCGCGCGATCCCGCGCGCGCGGACGTGAAGAGCGTGTTCGCGGGGCTGCGCCCGCTGATCCGCAGCGACGGCGCCGATACCAAGACCGTCTCGCGCGAGCACGCCGTGCACGTCAGCAACTCCGGGCTCGTGACCATCGTCGGCGGCAAGTGGACGACGTACCGCAAGATGGCGGAGGACGTGCTCTCGGACGCGATCCTCGTCGGCGGTCTCGACGCGCGGCCGTGCACGACGGAGTCGCTCGTGCTGCACGGCTGGATGCGGCGCGACGATCCGGATCTGCCGACCGATCCGAGCATGCGCGTCTACGGCTCCGACGCCGCGCACGTCGAGGCGCTGGCGCGCGAGAACGCCGCGTGGTCGGCGCCGCTGCACGCGCGTCTGCCCTACCGCGGCGTGCACGTCGTCTTCGCCGTCCGCCACGAGCTCGCGCGCACGCTCGAGGACGTGCTCTCGCGCCGCACGCGCGCGCTGCTCCTCGACGCGCGCGCCAGCATCGAGGTGGCGCCGGCCGTCGCCGCGCTGATGGCCGCCGAGCTCGGCCGCGACGCCGCCTGGCAGCGCGCGCAGGTCGCGGAATACGAGGCGCTGGCGAAGGGGTATCTGCTGTAGGTCGGTGCTAAGAAACCGCCGTGTCGCACCCCCCCACGCCCCCGCTGGCGGCCGTCGATGCCGGCTCCGCGCCGCCGCTCGATCGCGCGACCAAGTTCTGGTACGGGCTGGGGCAGCTCGCCGAGGGTCTCGTCCACGAGGGCCTGAACCTCTTCCTGTTCTTCTACTACACGAGCGTGCTCGGCCTCTCGGGCGCGCTGGCGGGCCAGGCGATCCTGATCGCGCTGCTCGTCGACGCCGTCGCCGATCCGCTGGTCGGCGTGTGGTCCGACCGCTTCGGTTCGCGTCTCGGGCGCCGCCATCCCTTCCTCTATCTCTCCGCGCTGCCGCTCGGCGTCTGCTTCTACCTCACGTTCGCGCCGCCCGCCGGGCTCTCGCAGGCGGGCCTCTTCGCCTGGCTCGCGTGCTTCGCAGTGCTGACGCGGGTCGCCACCGCGCTCTTCAACGTCCCGCACCTCGCGCTCGGCGCCGAGCTCTCGCGCGATTACGAGGAGCGCAACCAGATCACGGCGCTCCAGTTCTTCTTCGAGCGCGCGGGCCACGGGATCGCCGGCATGGCCGCCTTCCTCTGGTACTTCCGCCCGACGGAGATGTTCCCGAACGGGCAGCTGAACCCGGCCGCGTATCCGCGCATGGCGCTCGTCATCGCCGTCGCCATGGTGATCGCCGTGCTGCTCTCCGCCTGGCGCACGCAGGCGCGCGTGCGCTTCCTCGCGCAGGCCGATGCGCACGCGCGCACGCGCAGCTTCGCGTCGGCGGCGCTCGGCGATCTGATCGACTCGCTTCGCAACGGATCCTTCCGCGTGCTCTTCTTCGGCGTCCTCTTCACCTACGTGGCGCTCGGCACCGCGACGGCGCTCTCGATCCACCTCGGCACCTACTTCTGGCGGGTCAGCACCGATCACATGCTCGTGTGGGGGATCGCGGCGGGCTTCGCGGTGTTCGCCGGGCTCGGCTTCTGGACGCGCGCGGCGCAGCGGCTCGACAAGCGGCCGGTCTTCGTGCTCGGCCTCGCGCTCTTCACCGTCTTCACGGCGGTGCCGCCCTTCCTGCTGATGGCCGGCCTCTTCCCCGCGCGCGAGTCCGCGCTCTACCTGCCTCTCTGGATCCTCACGACCGGCGTGATCGCGCAGTTCTGTCTGGCCGCGACCATGGTGACGGGGCGCTCGATGATGGCCGACGTCACCGACGAGGATGCGCTCGCCTGCGGCCGCCGTCGCGAGGGCGTGTTCTTCGGCGCCGCGTCGTTCTCCTCCAAGGCGGCCTTCGGCATCGGCTCGCAGATCGCCGGCTTCTGCATCACGTGGGTGCAGCTCGCGCCGAACGCGCTGCCCGAGGACGTCGGCCCGGAGGTCGTGCGCGGGCTCGGCCTCACCTTCGGCATCTCGATCCTCGCCCTGTGCGGCCTCTCGCTCGCGTTCTTCTCGCGCTACCGCCTGACCCGCGAGCGACACGCCCTGGTGCAGGCGGCGCTGGCCGCCCGCGAGCCCGGCGCCGCCGTCGCGCGCTTCGCCCCGGACGCGTGAGCGCGGTCCGCGCGGACGCGTGAGCATCGCGCTGAAGCGGGGCACGTTGTGGCCTGCCCTGCGCGCGCGGCGCGCGTCGGCGCAGGCGTCTGGCGCGCTCGAGCCGATCGAGACCGAGCTCTGCGAGGTGGCGGAGGGCGGCATCGCGTTCCAGCTGCGCCTCGCGACGTCGCTACGCCGGAAGCAGGCTGCGCGCGCGGAGCGCCCGCCGGGCTTCGATCCGTTCCTGCCCTACGACCCGGAGCTCTTCGTCGCCGACGTGACCGACGCCTACGTGTGCCTGCTGAACAAGTTCCCGGCGCTCGCCCATCACGCGCTGCTCACCACGCGCGCTTTCGAGGACCAGGACGCGCCGCTCGACGCGCGCGACTTCGAAGCACTCTGGGCCTGCCTCGCCGAGCGCGACGCGCTCGGCTTCTACAACTCGGGGGCGGAGGCGGGAGGCAGCGAGCGCCACCGCCATCTCCAGCTCGTGCCGCCGCTCGTGGCCGGCGCAGCGGTCGCGCCGATCGACGCCGCGCTCGAGGAGGCGCGCTTCGACGGGCCGGTCGGCTGCGCGCCGGGGCTGCCCTTCCTGCACGCCGTCGCGCGCGTCTCGCGCCTGGCCGAGCTCTCCATCGTGGAGGCGTCGCACGCGCTGGCCGCGCTCGCGCGCGAGATGGCGCGCGCCTTCGGCTGCGACCGCCCCGGGCGTCCCCACAATCTGCTGCTCTCGCGCGACTGGATGCTCTTCGTGCCGCGCTTGAGAGAGAACTGGGAGGGCGTCTCGGTGAATGCGCTCGGCTTCGCCGGCACGTTGCTCGTGCGCGATCGCGAAGCCCTCGGGCGCGTGCGCGCCGCCGGTCCGCTGGCGGTGCTGCGCCACGTCGGCGTTTCGCGTTAACGCCGCAGCTTCGCGATCACGGCGTCGGTGAACTGCGCCGTCGTCGCCTGACCGCCGGCGTCGCGCGTGCGCACGCGACCCTCGCGCCAGACGCCCTCGACGGCCGCGCGCATGCGCGTCGCCGCGTCGTCCTCGCCGAGATGCTCGAGCATCAGGCAGGCCGCGAGCATCAGCGCCGTCGGGTTCGCGACGCCCTGGCCCGCGATGTCCGGCGCCGAGCCGTGCACGGCCTCGAAGATCGCGACCTCGCCGCCGACGTTGGCGGCCGGCGCGAAGCCGAGCCCGCCGACGAGCCCGGCCATCTGATCCGAGAGGATGTCGCCGAACATGTTCTCGGTGACGAGCACGTCGAAGCGCGAGGGATCGAGCACGAGCTGCATGGCGGTGGCGTCGATGATGCGGTCCTCGAAGGCGATGTCCGGGTACTGCTTCGCGATCTCGCGGCCGGCCTCGAGGATGAGCCCTTGGGTCAGCTTCAGGATGTTGGCCTTGTGGACGAGCGTCACCTTGCGGCGCCGCATGCGGCGCGCGTAATCGAACGCGTAGCGGACGATCCGCTCGGCGCCGAAGCGGGTCACGATCATCACCGACTCGGCCGCCGCCTTGCGGTCGGAGCCGACGCCGATGTAGTGCTCGACGCCGACGTAGAGGCCCTCGGTGTTCTCGCGCACGAGCACGAGGTCGATGTCCTGGTAGCGGCCCGCGAAGAGCGTCCGCACGGGGCGCACGTTGGCGTAGAGATCGAACTCCTGGCGCAGCGCCACGTTGATCGAGCGGAAGCCCACACCGGAGGGCGTCGTGAGCGGGCCCTTCAGCGCGACGCCGGTGCGCCGGATCGAATCGATCACCTTGCGCGGCAGCGGCTCGCCGTGCGCCTCCACCGCGGAGAGGCCGGCCTTCTGCTCGTCGAGGCGCAGCGAGACGCCCGACGCCTCGAGCACGCGCAGGGTCGCCTGCGCGATCTCGGGGCCGATGCCGTCCCCCGGCAGCCAGGTGATCTCGCGCACTACCACGCCGTGCGCTGCGCGATGGCCGCCGTGTCGACGCCCGGCGCGAGCGCGCCGAAGCCGAGCCCGCCGTCGCCGCCGAGGCGCGTCGCGCAGAAGGCGTCCGCCACCTCCTTCGGCGCGAAGCGCACCAACAGCGATGCCTGGAGTGCTTGCGCCACCTGCTCGACGAGCTTGCGCGCGGCGGGCTCGAGATCGCCGGGGCGCGCCAGCCAGCCCTCGAGCTTCGCCACCGCGGCGTCGAGGCGCGCGTCGCCGCCGCGCGCGGCGCGCAGCTCCGCCAGCAGCGCCGGGACGCACTCGGGCTCGCGCGTCATGGCGCGCAGCACGTCGAGGCAGATCACGTTGCCCGATCCTTCCCAGATCGCGTTGACGGGCGCCTCGCGGTAGAGGCGCGCCAGCACCCAATCCTCGGTGTAGCCGTTGCCGCCGAGGCACTCCATCGCCTCGACGATCATGGCCGGCGCGCGCTTGCACACCCAGTACTTGCCGACGGCCGTCGCGATGCGCGCGAAGGCGCGCGAGCCTTCGTCGCGCGGCGCCTCGTCGTAGGCGCGCGCCAGCCGCAGCATCAGCGCGGTGGCGGCCTCGCTCTCGAGGGCGAGGTCGGCCTGCACGCTCTGCATCAGCGGCTGCTCGGCCAGCCGCTTGCCGAAGGCGGCGCGGTAGCGCGTGTGGTGCAGCGCCTCGGAGAGCGCGCGCCGCATGAGGCCGGCGCTGCCCGACACGCAGTCGAGACGCGTGTGGTGGACCATGTCGATGATGGTGCGGACGCCGCGCCCCTCTTCGCCGAGCATGCGCGCGAAGCTCCCGGCGAACTCGACCTCGCTGGAGGCGTTCGAGCGGTTGCCGAGCTTGTCCTTCAGGCGCTGGATGCGGAACGCGTTGCGCGAGCCGTCGGGGCGGATGCGCGGCAAGAGGAAGCAGGAGAGGCCGCGCGGCGTCTGCGCGAGGGTCAGGAAGGCGTCCGACATCGGCGCCGAGCAGAACCACTTGTGCCCCACCAGCTCGTACGCCTGGCCGGGGCCGCCGCTGCCTTGCGCGTGCGCCTGCGTGGTGTTGCTGCGGACGTCGCTGCCGCCCTGCTTCTCCGTCATGGCCATGCCGACGAGCACGGCCTCCTTCTGCGCGAGGGGCAGGAGCCGCGGCTCGTAGCGCGTGCCGCGGACGCGCGGCTCCCACTCGGCGGCGACGTCGGGCTGGTGCCGCAGCGCGGGCACGCAGGCGAAGGTCATGGTGAGGGGGCAGCACGAGCCGCTCTCCACCTGCGCCAGCAAGGAGTGCAGCGCCGCGCGCGCGACGTAGGCGCCCGCGCGCGGCTCGCGCCACGGCAGGTTGTGCACCTCGTGCTCCATCGCGAGCGCCATGATCCGGTGCCAGGCCGGATCGAACTCGACCTCGTCGATGCGATTCCCGTAGCGGTCGTGGCTGCGGAGCTCGGGCGTCTTCTGGTTCGCGCGCGCGCCGAGCGCCAGGGTTTCGGCGCGCCCGCAGAGCGCGCCGAAAGCGCCGACCCGCTCGGCGGCCCAGCCCGCGCCCTCGCGCGCGAGCCCCTCGCGCAGCGGCAGGTCGATGGCGAAGAGGTCGACGTCCGCGAAGGGCGGCGCCTGGTTCTCCACCTCGTGGGTGCGGAAGCGGTCCGCGTGCACGCGCCCGAGCATACGGCATCTTCCGCCGCCCATGAGCCCTCGCGCCCGCGCCGTTCGCGACTACGCGATCATGATCGTCGCGACGCTGGTGGCGATCGAGCTCCTCTCGTTTGCCGTGCTGGTATGGCGCTCCGCGCGCGCCGAGGGCGTGACCCTCGCGCAGGCCGTCTCGGCGCGGATCCATCAGCACCCGCTTCTCGATCGCGAGATCAAGGGCGTGAGGAGCGACAACGAGTACGTCTTCTTCCCGACGACGCAGCACGCCTTCCGCGCCGACACGGTCTTCAACGACCTGAAGATCGGGCGCCACGGCTTCATCCTGAACGGCGCCGAAGAGCCGGCGGACTTCCCGGACAAGCCGCCGGGCCTCGTGCGCATCATCTTGCTCGGCGGCAGCAGCGCCGCGGGCGCGACCGCGACCGGGAACGACAAGACCATCCCCGCGCGCCTCGAGGCGCTGCTGAACGAGGGAGGCGGCGCGCGCTACCAGGTCCTCAACTTCGGCATGGGCGGCAACTACTCGTACGGCGAGCTGACCCGCGTCATCACGGAAGTCGCCTATCTCGATCCCGACTTCGTCGTCTTCATCGATGGCTTCAACGACGCTCACTACGCGAACCTCGAGCACGTCCGCTCCGAGCTCGACGCGCCGATGATGAACTGGGCGGACTACAGCTATCAGTACTTCGACACCATGGCGGGTCTGCGCGGCGCCCTGCGCGCGCCGCCGCCGGTGATGACCTACGCGTATCTCCTGGTGGCCGACGTGCTCGGCCGCGGGCGCGAGGGCTCGGTGCGCGAGCAGCGCGCCGCGCTCTACGCCGAGCTGCCCGGGAGAGCGTTCTCCGACTGGGTCGCGAAGCGCGATCCGCGCCTCACGTCGGTGCTGCGCACGAACCTCGACGTCGCGGCGGCGTGGGCCGCGCGCAATGGCGTCGGCATGCTGGCCTATCTCCAGCCGCATCCGTGGGAGTACAAGGATCTCTCCTGCGAGCGCGCCAAGGGCGTCCCGCTGATGCTGAAGCGCCTCGGCCCCGATATGGACGAGGGGCGCTACGTCGCGATCATGCGCGGCGCCTTCCAGGCCTACGCGAAGGCGTACGCGGAGCTCGGCGCCGCCTACGCGGACGCGCCGCGCGTGCGCTTCATCGATCTGCGGCGCGCCTTCGAGGGCGTCGACGCCTGCATCTACAACGACTCGATCCACTACAACGACGACGGCAACCTGCGGATCGCGACGCGCGTGCGCGACGACCTGTTGGCGCTCCCGCGCAACTGATGGCCGCCCGGAAGAGCCTGTTCGTCCTGTATCTCGTCGCGGCGAGCGTCGGAATCCTCCTCGCGCTCGAGCTCGTCTGCATGCGGCTCAATGCGGCGCGCGGCGTCGTGCTCCCGTTTGCCATTCGTGCATCGGGAGACCCGCTGCATCACCAGGTGGCGAATCGCTTCAGTGTTCTCGACCCGCATCTCGGGTACGCCCACGGAGAGGACGAAGAGAGCGTGCGCGCGCTCGGCGACACGTGGGTGAACGGCTTCGTCGTCTACCGCGACCGGCCCGGGCCGCTCGTCCACCCGGTGATCCTCGCGCTCGGAGGCTCCACCACCGACGGAGCCGGCGCAGATCCGAGCTGGCCGGAAGAGCTGGCCCGGCTGCTGAAGGACCGCGGCATCGCGGGCACCGTCGTCAATGGAGGCACGGGCGGCTACTCGACGAACCAGGAGCTGCTGAAGCTGATTCGCGACGGTCTGGAGTTCCGGCCCGACATCGTCATCTCCTACAGCGGCGTGAACGACCGGGGTGAGTACGGCGAGCTGCCGTACCCGATGGTCCACGCCTATCAGCGGCAGGTGCTCGCGCACCTCACGGAGGGAGCTCCTTCGCGGCTCCTGCCGAACGCCGTCGCATGGCTCCGGCGCGAGGTCCTGCCGCACCCGAAGCACCGCGTCACGTCGACCCTGGGCGTCGCGAGCAGCTCGACCCTCGGAGAGCAGTACGAGCGGAACCTCGTGCTGATGGAGGCGGTCGCGCGCGCGCGCGGCGCCGCGTTCTTCGGCTTCATCCAGCCGAATGCGTACTTCCGCAGCCGACATCAGGGGAAGCCCGGCGAGGCGAAGTCGCCGGCCTACGTCGCCTCGCTGCAAGCGCTCTATGCGGAGATCATCGATCTGCCCGAGCGGCTGCCCTTCGTGCGCGACTTCACGGGCATCTTCGAGCCTCACGACGATGTGTACCGGGGCGACGGCATCCACACGACGCCGAAGGGAGACGCAGTCATCGCCCGGGAGATCCTCGACGTGATCGGCGACGAGCTGAACCGGAGGTCGTGACGATGCAGGTCCTGCGCACCCCCGAGGAACGCTTTCGCAACCTCCCATCCTTCTCTTACGCGCCGCACTACCTGGACGCTCTGGCGGGCTACGAGGGGCTGAGGCTCCACTACGCAGACGAGGGGCCGCGCGACGCGCGCGACGTATTCCTGTGCCTGCACGGCGAGCCGACCTGGTCCTATCTCTATCGCAAGATGATCCCCGTCTTCGTGGCGGCCGGCGCGCGCGTCGTCGCACCCGACTGGTTCGGCTTCGGCCGCTCGGACAAGCCGGTGGACGACGCCGTCTACACGTTCGCCTTCCACCGCGAGACGGCGCTGCGCTTCGTCGAGCGCCTGGATCTCACGCGCATCACCCTCGTGTGTCAGGACTGGGGCGGCCTGCTCGGGCTCACCTTGCCGATGGACATGCCCGCGCGCTTCGCCCGCGTGCTGGTGATGAACACGAGCATCGCCGTCGGCGAGCCGATCAGCGCGGGCTTCAGCGCGTGGAAGACGTTCGCCGCCGCGCACCACGACATCCCCGTCGCCGGGATCGTCGCGCTCTCGTCGCCCGGCGCGCTGAGCCCGTACGACGCGGCCGCCTACGACGCGCCCTTTCCCGACGCCCGCTACAAGGCCGGCGTGCGGCGCTTCCCGCAGCTCGTCCCGGTGGAGCCCGGCATGCAGGGCGTCGCGGAGGGCGTGCGTGCGCGGAAGTTCTTCGCGAACGAGTGGCGGGGCGAGAGCTTCATGGCGGTAGGTCTCCGGGATCCGGTGCTCGGCAAGCCGGTGATGGAGGAGCTGCGCCGCACGATCCGCGGCTGCCCGCCGGCGCTCGAGCTGCCCGAAGCCGGTCACTTCGTGCAGGAGTGGGGCGAGCCCGTCGCGCGCGCTGCGCTCGCGGCGTGGGGGATCGGCTGAGGGCGAAAACCGTCTCCCCCTCACGCGCGCGTTCGGAGTAGGCTGCCCTGACGGAGGGAATCTCATGCGCATCGCGATGCTCGCGACCGGAGCGGTGCTGCTCACCGTGCTCAGCGCCTGCGAGCAGAAGCCGCCGCCGCTCTCGCCGATGGAGAAGGCCGCGAAGGACCGCAGCGAGTGCATGGTCGTCGCGCAGGGCCAGAGCGGCTTCGACCCGCTCACCGCCGAGGCGCCGCCGCGCACCGTCTCCAGCACGCACGAGCGCGGCGGCACGCTCGAAGAGGGCGTGGTGGACGTCGGCAAGGGCGCGGCGGGCGGAGCCGTCGCGGGCGTCGTCGGCGGCGCGATCATGGGCGACGTGGGCAAGGGCGCCGGCGCGGGCGCCGCGATCGGCGCGCTCTTCGGCGGCGCGAAGCACTACCAGAAGCGCCACGAGCAGGTGACGACGACGCGGCCGAACCCCGCGTACCAGGAGTACGAGCAGCAGAAGGCGGCCTACAAGAGCGCGTTCGACCAGTGCCTGATGGCGCGCGCGATGGAAACGAAGGAGGCGTCGTGAGGACTCTCGCCCTCGTGGCCGCGTGCGCGATCTTCCCGGGTGTCGCCCTCGCGCAGGGGCTCGACGATTCGAAGCCGATGCGCTGCGCCCTCGCCGAGGCGGCCGAGTGCGATCTGATGGCCGCGTGCACCGACGTCACGCTCGAGCAGGTCGAGCTGCCCGACGAGCTGCGTGTCGACTTCGCGGCGAAGCAGATCACCTCGTCCGACAACAAGCGCAGCAGCCCGATCCACGCGCTCGAGAGCTCGGACCAGGTGCTCGTGCTCCAGGGCCATCAGAACGGCCGCGGCTGGACCATGGTCGTCGACCGCGTGACCGGCCACATGTCGGCGAGCCTCGCGAGCAACGAGGGCGCCTTCATCCTGGCGGGCGGCTGCACGGCGGAGTGAAGGTGTTCGCCATCGATGGAGGGCCAACCGATGAGTCGAGAGCTCTCGCGCGCGGCGCGCCGGCTTCCCGGGATCGCCGCGCTCGCGTTCGTCGCGTGGCTCGCCGCGCCGCCGGTGCCCGCGGCCGACGAGAAGGCGCCCGCGGCGCAGCAGGCGCCCGCCGCGCAGCAGGCCGTCGTGCAGCCGACGCGGCCGCCGGAGCCGCCGATGATCGAGCCGGAGGCGCGCGCGGCGGTGAAGCGCATGGTGGACGTCCTGCGCGACGCCAAGGCGATGGCGTTCGAGTACACGACGGCGTACGACTCGATCCAGGACGACGGCGAGATGCTCGAGTTCGGAGGCCACGGCGACGTGACGCTCCGGCGTCCGGACCGCCTGCGCGGCGAGTTCTGGTATCGCGACGGCCGCCACATGATCTACGCGTGGGACGGCTCGAAGTTCGCGCTCCTCGGCGTCGTGCAGAACGTCTACGCGAGCACGCCGCGCACGGGCGACCTCGACTCGCTGATCGACTTCCTGCGCGACGACATCCGCCTCAAGATGCCGGTCGCCGACCTCTTCTCTTCCGATCTCGGGCCGCTGCTCGTCGATAACGTGGTGGCCGCCCGCTACATAGGGAAGGAGCAGGTCGGCGACGACGAGACGGAGCACGTGGCGCTGCGCCTGCGCATCGGCGTCGACGTGCAGCTCTGGATCCGCACGAAGGACGGACTGCCCGAGCGCATCGTGCTCAACTACGCGACCGCGGATGGCCGTCCGACCTTCCGCGGCGAGTTCGACGACTGGAAGCTGAACCCGAAGGTGAGCGACTCGCTCTTCGTGTTGAACGCGCCGAAGGGTGCGAGGGTGCTTCCCTTCGCGATCCGGCCGCGGCCCGGCACGGCCACGGTGGAGCCGGAGGACAACTAGATGACGGCAAAGCGACGCCGACTCGTGTTGCAGGTGCTGGCGATCCTCGTCGCGCTGCTCTTCGTCGCCGCCGATGCCTGGGCGCGCGGCGGCGGGCGCGGCGGAGGCGGCGGACGCGGCGGAGGCGGGCGCTCGATGGGTGGCGGCGGCTTCGGCGGCGGCCGCAGCTCGGCCTACGGCGGCGGCAGCCGCAGCTCGATCAACCGCGGCGGGCCCGCGTCGCGCGGCATGGGCTCGGCCTCGCGCGCGCAGCGCGACTCGGCGTCGCGCTACGGAGCCGGCGGCGCCGGCACGCGCCAGCAGGCCGGCACGCGCGACGTCCAGCAAGGCCGCACCGACCGGCAGACGAGCCGCACCGACACGCGCGACACGCGGCAGACCGAGCGCACGGACCGCGTCGCGGACCGCGAGCAGGGCCGGACGGAGCGCCAGGGAAGCCGCGAAGAGGCGATGAAGGATCGCCAGGACGATCGCCAGGACTGGGCGGACAACGCGCGCGAGGACCGCCAGGACTTCTGGAACGACCAGATCGAAGAGGTGGACTGGGACGAGGTCGATTGGGACGAGTATCACGTCCACGACGACTTCGAATGGGATAGCGGCGCCTGGGTGGTGCTCGGCGTCGGCACGATCCTGACGGTCAGTGCCTGGAACACGATGACGACGCAGGCCGCCTGCAACCTGCAGCAGACCGAGGTCAACGGCCAGAAGTACATGAAGTGCGGCGAGACCTGGTACATCGAGGCGTGGTCGGGCGACCAGGTGCACTACGTGGCGGTCGCGCCGCCCGTCTAGGTGACGGCGGACCGCGTTCGGGCATGGGCCGCGCGCGCGAGCGCGCTGCCGGCGTGGCTGCTCGTCCTCGTCGCGACGGCGCAGATCGTCGCGGCGAAGACCGGGCCGATCTCGCCGTGGCTCGGCGGCGGCTTCGGCATGTTCGCGACGACGGATTCGCCGTCGCGCCGGCACCTGCACGCGGTGGCGTTGCGCGAGGGGCTGCACGAGGAGCTCGAGCTGCCGGAGGAGCTCGCGCTCTCCGTGCGCAAGGCACAGAGCTTCCCGAGCCAGCGGCGCCTGCGCGCGCTCGCGCGCGAGATCGAGGCCTGGGTGCGCGAGACGGACGATCCGAACGCGGCTCCGCTCGAGGCCATCGCGATCAGCGTCTACCGCGTGCGCTTCGACCGCGACACGCTCGCGCCCTCCGGCGAGCCGGTCGCCTCGCTGCGCGTGCCCGCCGGAGAGGAATGAGCGCGGGCCTGCTGCGGAGCATCCGGGCCGAGCTCGCCGCCATGCCGCGCGCGGAGCTGGCGCTGCGCCTGCTGCTCGTCGCGCTGCTCTTCCAGCCCGTCGGCCTGCGCTGGCTGCGCCCGCTCTTCGTCGCGGTCGCGGCGCTGGGCCTGCTCTCTCCGCGCGCGCTGCGGAGCCCGGCGCTCTGGATCGGGCTCAGCGCGCTCGCGATCGTGCGCCTCTTCTCGGGCTGGCCGAACCAGGACAACCACGCCTTCCTGCTCGCCTGGTGGCTGCTGGCGGCTGCGCTCGCCGCGCTCGCCGGCGAGCCCGACCGCATGCTCGCCTGGAACGGCAGACGGCTCATCGGCCTCGCCTTCGCCTTCGCGACGCTCTGGAAGCTCGTCCTCTCGCCCGATTTCGTCGACGGCACTTTCTTCCGCGTGTCGCTCGTCGACGACTCCCGCTTCGAGGACTTCACGCGGCTGGCCGCGGGCCTCGACGCCGACCAGCTCGACGAGCTGCACGCGCTCGTGCGCGAGCACCAGGACGGCGTCTTCGTGCCGCGGCCCGATCTGCCGCGGCCGCCCGTGCGGCTCTTCGCGGTGGCCGACCTGCTCACCGCGTCGACGCTCGCGGTCGAGACCGCCGTGGCGGTGGCCTTCCTGGCGCCCCTCGGCACCTGGATCTCGCGCGCGCGCCACCTGCTGCTCGCGCTCTTCTGCGCCACCACCTACGCGCTGGCGCCCGTCGCGGGCTTCGGCTGGCTGCTCCTCTCGATGGGCGTCGCGCAGTGCGAGCCCGAGAAGGAGCGCACGCGCCTCGTCTACCTCGTCGCGTTCCTCGTCGTGCTCTTCGCGACGCGCTGGCCCTGGCTGCGGCTGCTGAGCTGATAGATCGCGCGCAGGCGGACGCTCGCCAGCGCCGCGTCGTCCTGCGCGTCGAAGATCGCCACGTCGAGGTCGACGAACTCGTGCCCCTTCTTCTCGAAGAGGTCGGCGATCGCGGCCTCGACGACGATCTCGGTCCCCGGCAGGGTGACGCGGTGGAACTGCGAATGCGTCTCGAGGTGGAGCCAGGCGGACATCTTCAGATTGCGCGCGAGCACCCAGTTCGTGAGGCCGAGCACGAAGGCGGGATTGGCGCAGCCGCTCAGGGCGAAGACGGGCGCCATCGCGCGTGCGTCGCGCAGGTAGCGCGTGATCTCGGCGCTCTCGCTCCAGCGCGCGCGCAAGGCGAAGAGCCCCGTCTCTCGCAGTCGCTCCATCGTCTCGCGCGAGGCCGGTGGACGCTCCGTGTCGCGGGACGCCAGAGGATCGCCGCGCCGCACGGGCGCAGCGGGCGGCGTCGCCGGCAGCGCGACCTCCGCCGTCGCGCAGAGCGTCCCGCGCGGATCGACCAGGCGCGCGTCGTAGGCGCTCTCGTTCGCGGCGTCGACCTCCACGCGGAAGCGCTCGCCGTCGTAGACGGGTGAGTGCACGACCACGTGGGCGCGGCCGCGCGCGACCCATTCTCTACCCCACGCCACCGCCGCTGGATGGAGGAGGCAGGCCGAGACCGTCACGCCGGGAACGAGCGCGCCGCGGAAGCCGTAGGCGCGCGCGACGTCGTCGGAGTGGATGCGGTTCTCCGATTCGGGGACCTGGTTGAAGGCCTCTGCGCTGAAGGACGCGGGCAACGGCACGGGCGCCCTCCGAGCGCGGCTAGACCTCTTCGAGCGCGAGCAGCTCGGCGACGGTCTGGCGGCGGCGGATCAGGCGCGTGCGGCCGCCGTCGAGGAGGACCTCGGGCGCGACGCCGCGCGTGTTGTAGTTGCTGGCCATCGCGGCGCCGTAGGCGCCGGCGTCGTGCAGCACCACGTAGTCGCCGACCTGCGCGTCCGGCAGCTCTCGCGGCACGACGATGCCGCCCTCCTCCTGCGTGAAGACGTCGCCCGACTCGCAGAGGGGGCCGCCCACGAGCGTCGGCTGCGCAGCGCCGCCGGCGGCGCTGCCGTCGCGGCGCACCACCGAGATCGCGTGGTAGCTGCCGTACATGGCGGGGCGCATCAGGTCGTTGAAGCCGGCGTCGACGAGCAGGAAGCGGTTCGGCCCGCTGCGCTTCACGGCGCGCACCTCGGCGATCAGCACGCCCGACTCGGCGACGAGGTAGCGGCCCGGCTCGATCTCGAGCGAGACCGGGTGCGTCACCATCTTCTCGACGCGGCGGCGCGCCGCGTCCCACAGCGCGTGCAGCGCCGCGGTGTCGAAGGGAAGGTCGCCGCTCTTGTACGGGATCGGCAGGCCGCCACCGCCGGAGATGGCGCGGACGTCGACGCCGAGCGCGCACACCTGCTCGACCATCGCCTCGCACACCTGCTTCAGGTGCTCGAAATCCGTGCCCGAGCCGATGTGCATGTGCAGGCCGATCAGATCGAGGCGGTACTTCTCGACGTGCCGCAGCGCCTCGTCGAGGTACTCGTGCCAGACGCCGTGCTTCGAGAGCGGACCGCCGGTGTTGGTCTTGCGGCTGTGGCCGTGGCCGAAGCCCGGGTTCACGCGGATCCACACGCGGTGGCCGGGCGCGCTGCGCCCGAGCTGCTCCAGCATGTCGGGCGAGCCCGCGTTCACCGGAATGCGGAGCTCGACGACGCGCGCGAGCGTCGCCGCGTCGAGCACGTCGGCGGTGTAGACGAGCCCGGCCGGCTCGCCCTCGGCCGTGAAGCCCGCGCGCAGCGCCCGCTCGATCTCGCCGAGCGACACCGCGTCGACCAGCGCGCCCTCCGCGCGCAGCAGGCGCAGGATGTGCGTGTTGGAGCAGGCCTTCTGCGCGTAACGCACGACGTCGAAGGCGGAGAGCGAGGCCAGCCGCTCGCGCATGACGGCCGCGTCGTAGAGGTAGCAGGGCGTGCCGTGCTCGCGCGCGACCCGGGCGACGAGGGCGGTGTCGAGGGGCTGCATGGAGGCGCAGTCTATCGCGATACGCGCTGCATCTGCCCGCTGCGCTGTGCTACGCCACCGCCGCCTGGGCACTCGAGCCTCGCACGACGTCGGCATCGTAGGCTGCGGATTCGCGGGCGCCGCGACGGCGGTCTTCCTCGCGCGGGCGGGTCACCGGGTCACGGTCTACGAACGAGTCCCCGAGCCGGGTGCCGTCGGCGCCGGCATCCTGCTCCAGCCGACGGGGCTCGCCGTGCTCGCGGAGCTCGGTCTGCTCGCGCCGATCCTCGCGCGCGGTGCCGAGGTCGCGGCGCTGCGCGCGCGCACGCACGGCGGCCGCGAGATCTTCCACCTCCGCTACGAGCGGCTCGCGCCGGGTCTGTTCGGGATCGGGACGCATCGCGGCGCGCTCTTCGACACGCTCCTCGCTGCGCTGCGAGAGGCAGGCGCCAGCCTGCGTCCCGGGATCGAGGTCGCGGGCATCGCCGCGGAGGCGGCGCGCCCACGTCTGCTCGGCGCCGACGGCCTGGCATTCGCGGAGCACGATCTCGTGCTCGTCGCGGACGGCGCACGCTCGCGCCTGCGCGGCGCCTCGTCGATCCGCCACCGCGCGCGCCCGTATCCATGGGGCGCCCTGTGGTTCGTCGGCGAGGATCCGGAGCGGCGCTTCGCGGGCACGCTCTCGCAGGTCTGCGACGGCACCGAGCACATGCTCGGCTGCCTGCCGACGGGCCTCGGTGCGGGCAACGGCGCGATGCCGCTCGTCAGCCTCTTCTGGAGCATCCGCGTCGACCGCATCGCGGACTGGCGCGAGCGTGGGCTGGCGGCCTGGAAGCAGACCTTGATTCGCTACGAGCCGCGCGCCGAGCCGCTGCTGACGCAGATCCGCGACGCCGATCAAGTGCTCGTCGCCACCTATGTGGACGTCGTGATGCGCCGGCTGCACCGCCGCCGCGTGGGCTTTCTCGGCGACGCGGCGCACGCGACGAGCCCGCAGCTCGGGCAGGGAGCGAACCTCGCGCTGCTCGACGCCTCCGCGATGGCCGCTGCGCTCCGCGAGGAGCCCGACGTCGAGCGCGCGCTGGCGCGCTACGACGCGGCACGCCGCGCCCACGTGCGCTTCTACGGTCTGGCGAGCCGCTGGCTGACGCCGTTCTTCCAGTCGCGCCTGCGCTGGCTCGCGCCCCTGCGCGACCGCGGCTTCCCGCTGCTGGCCGGCATCGCGGCGGGCGAGGCGCAGATGCTGCGCACGCTCGCCGGTGTCAAGCGCGGCGTGCTGCGCCGGAGTCAGCCGACGGCGGCGCTCTGCGCTGCGCTCACTTCGCCTCGAGGCGCAGCGGCAGCTTCGTCACCGCCTTGAAGACGGGGCTCGGGTGGATCGGCAGCGCGCCGTCGTCGCTGCGCTCGAAGCCCGACGTGCGCGCGAGCAGCACCTCCAGCGCGACGCTCGCCTCGAGCCGCGCCAGGTTGTGGCCGAGGCAGTGGTGCGTGCCGTAGCCGAAGGAGAGGTGCGCGTTCTTCTGGCGCGCGACGTCGAAGACGTCGGGCTGCTCGAACGCGCGCTCGTCGCGATTGGCCGAGCCGAGCCAGTTCAGCACGAGCGTGTTCTCGGCGATCTTCGCGCCGGCGATCTCGCAGTCCCGCGTGGCGCGGCGAGGATCGAACTGGATCGGCGACTCGAAGCGCAGCACCTCGTCGACGGCCGACGCCATCAGCGACGGGTCGTCGCGCAGCCGCTTCAGCTCGCCCGGGTGCTGGAGCAGGGTGAGCACCGCGTTGCCGATGAGCGTCGTCGTCGTCTCGTTGCCCGCGACGAGCAGCAGCACGAGCATCGCCAGCATCTCTTCGTGGTCGAGCTTGCTGCCCTCGTGCTCGGCCTGCACGAGGCCGGTCAGCAGGTCGTCCTTCGGCTCGCGGCGGCGCTTCTCGGCGAGCGGCACGAAGTAGCGGCTCATCTCCTCGCGCACTGCGAGCTGGCGCTGCATGCGCTCCAAGGTCGGCGGCTCGAAGAACGCCAGCCCGAGCGTCGCCACCGCCTGGTCGGACCAGTGCTTGAACTGCTCGCGGTCCTCCGCCGGGACGCCGATGATCTCGGCGATCGCGATCACGGGCAGCGGATACGTGAGCGCCTGCACGAGGTCGACCTCGCGCTGCTCGAGCGCGGCGTCGAGCAGCTCGTGCGCGACCGCGCGCAGTCGCGGCTCGAGCTGCCGCACGATGCGCGGCGTGAAGGCCTTGTTGACGAGGCTCCGCAGGCGCGTGTGATCCGGCGGGTCCATGCCGAGCATGGAGGGAGGCGCCGACTTCGCGAGCTCCGCGATCTCGGGCGCGAGCATGCGCCCGCGCGAGAAGTCGTTCGAGAAGCCCTCGGTATCGCGCAGCACGGCCTGCACGTCGGCGTAGCGGAAGACGGAGACGAGCGGGATCGGCAGCCCCGCGTGCACGAAGGCCGGGTGCTCGCGCCGCCCGCGCGCGTAGAGCGCGTAGGGATCGCGTCGCACGGCGGGGTCGAGCGGGTTGAAGAGAAAGGGCGAGCTCATGCTGCGGCTCCGCGGGCGCGGGATGGGCGAGACGTTATCAGGCCGCCGAGCGGGGCGGATCTCCGGCCGTCCGCGCGTCGCCCGTCGGCGTCTCCTCGTTCAGCCAGGTCTTGAGCAGGGTGTAGAAGAGCACGAAGACGACCGCGCCGACGAACAGGCCGATGATCCCCATCGACAGGAAGCCGCCGATGGCGCCGACGAAGATCACGAGGATCGGCGCGTCGACGCCGCGGCCGAGCAGCAGCGGCTTGAGGAAGTTGTCGAGCAGGCCGACGAAGATGGAGAAGATCAGGAAGACGATCGCGGTGAACGTCTCCGCGGTCGAGAACACGTAGATGACCGCCGGCAGCAGCACGAGCGTGGGCCCCACCTGGATGACGCAGAGGAAGAGTGTCACGACCGCCCAGAAGCCGGCACCGGGCACGCCGGCGAGCACGAGGCCGATCCCGGCCAGGGTCGACTGGATCAGCGCGACGCCGACGATGCCGGTCGCGACGCTTCGCACCGTCGACTCCGAGAGCTCCACGAAGTGGTGGCCGCTCGCGCCGACCAGCCGCCGCATCAGCTGCTCGAGGCCCGCCTGTGAACGCTGGCCGTTGGCGAGCACGACGCCCGCGATGATCACCGAGAAGACGAACTGCAGGATGCCCAGGCCCACGTTGGCCGCGGCGCCGAGGAGCCAGGCGCCGACGGCCTTGAGCTGAGGCGCGAGAGTCGTGAGGGCGGCCTCGAGGTTGCTCGCGGAAAGGCTCCAGAACGCGGAGAGCCGGGCGCCGATCAGCGGCCAATGCGCGATCGACTCGGGCGGCGGCGGGATCCGCAGCTCGCCGCGGCGGAAGGCGTCGGCCACGTGCTGGGTGCTGTCGATCAGCGCGCCCGAGACGCTCACCAGCGGCAGGATGAACACCGCGAGCGTCAGCAGCACGAAGAGGGCGGAGGCGAGCGCCGGCCGGTTGCCGAGCGCCGCGGCGACGCGCCGGTAGACCGGCGCGACGGCGACCGCGATGATGACACCCCACAGGATCGGCGTCAGGAACGGGCGGACGATCTGGAAGCACCAGAAGAGCAGCAGCAGCACGAGGCCGACCCGGACCGTCGTCTCGAGGGCGTCGCGGAAGAGACGGGAGCGGGAGCCTTCGGTCGGATCCGGCATGTCGGCCGTCACGCTAGCAGGCGGCGAGTGGGGATCGTCGTCGCGGCGAGCGACGTCAGCCGCGGATCGGCATCCAGCGGTCGACGTAGGCCGGCGCTCGCGCGCTTCGGATTCTGAGCGCCGGGCCGGCTACGCCAGCGCGAGCCCGATCACGAGCGGCTCGCCGTCGATCGCGACTTCGCGGACGTGCGCGCCGGGCGCGGGCGCCGCGTCGAGCGCAACGTCGTCGGCGAGCGTCTCGCGCGCGAGCTCGGCCGCGCGCGGGCGCACGGCGTCGAGCAGCGCGGGCGCGCCGCGCAGGGTCAGGCGGATGCGCCCCGTGTACTCGAGATCGAGCTCCTTGCGGAGCGTCTGCACGCGGTTCAGCACCTCGCGGTAGCGGCCTTCTTCGACGAGCGCCGGGGAGAGCGCCGTGCGCAGCACCACCACGCCGACGGGCCCCGACGCCGCCGCGAAGCCGGCGCGCGCCTCCAGCGACACCGCGATCTCCTCGCGCGAGAGCTCGAGCGTCTCGCCCTCGACGGCGATGCGCACGCAGCCCTGCGCACCCTGCTGGCGCAGCAGCGCGGCGCCGTCGGCGTCCGCGAGCGCGGCCTTCAGCTTCGGCATGTGCTTGCCGACGCGGGGACCTAGCGCGCGGAAGTTCGGCTTCACCTGGTAGGTGACGTACTCGTCCGCCTTCGCGACGAAGTGGACCTCGTGCACGTTCAGCTCGTCGGCCACGAGCGCCGCGTGCTCGCGCAGCGCCGGCTCCTGCGACGGATCCGCGAGCACGATCTCCGCCGCCTCGAGCGGCTGGCGCACGCGCAGCTTGCTCGCGGTCCGTACCTGGAGCCCGAGCGACACGATCTCGCGCACGGAGCGCATGACGCGCGAGAGTTCGGCGTCGATCGCCGCCAGGTCCGCCTCGGGCCAGTCCGCGAGATGCACGCTCTCCTGCGCCTGCCGGTCGGGCCCGCGCACGAGGTTCTGCCACAGCTCCTCGGTGGCGTAAGGGAGGAAGGGCGCGAGCAGGCGCGCGAGCGCCGTCAGGCACTCGTAGAGGGTCCAGTGCGCGTCGAGCTTGTCCTGCGTGAGGCCCGGCGCCCAGAAGCGCTCGCGATTGCGGCGCACGTACCAGTTCGAGAGCGCGTCGACGAACTCGGTCAGTGCGCCGGTCGCCTCGTAGATGTGATAGGCGTCCATGTGCGCCGTGACGGCCTGCGTCGTCAGCGCCAGCTCCGAGAGGATCCAGCGGTCGACGAGCGCGCGCGCGCGCGCCGGGCGGCGTCCGGCGCTGCACGCAGCATTCGACGGATCGAAGCCGTCGATGCCCGCGTAGATCGTGAAGAAGGCGTAGACGTTGCGGAGCTTCAGCGGCAGCTCGCGCTGCGCCGCGCGCACGGCGCCGAGCGAGTGGCGCGTCGGGTTCCACGGCGGGTTCGAGGCGAAGAAGAACCAGCGGAAGGCGTCGGCGCCCGGCGCCGGCGTCGCGGGATCCTCGACCCAGACCTTTCTTCGCGTTTCGAGGCCGGGTACCTCGCGCGGCAGGATGTGCGCGCCCGCCTCCGCCGGCGCGACGCCGAGGCGCTGAGCGTCGGCCGGCGCGAACTCGATCACGCGGCGCGGCAGCGACGCCGGCACCAGCTCGAGCTCGAGCGGGCGCGCCTCGCCGCCCTGCGTGTAGACGCGCACCTTCGCGGCGTCGCCGCGCAGATCGAGTCCCTCGTAGTCCTCGCGCGCGACGCGCGCGCGGCCCGGCGCAGGCGGCTCCGCCGCCGACACCGCTGCGAACTCGAGGCGCACGCGGTCGAGGATGATCTCCGGCGGCGTGTAGTTGCCCTTGCTCTTCGACTCCTTCTTCCCGTAGCGGTCGGCGACGTGGCCGAGCACGAGGCAGGTCCGGTACGGGATCGGCAGCGGCCGTTCGGGGAAGAGCAGGGTGGAGATCCAGAGCAGCGAGTTGAACCAGCCGCGCGTCTGGTCGATCGCCTCGGAGATGAAGTCGGCCGGGTAGCTCTGCTCGAACTCCTCGCGGTTGCGCTGCGGGTAGCCCCACTGCGCGAACGGCATCGCGCCGGAGTCGAACCAGGCGTCGATCACCTCGGGCACGCGCCGGTAGACGCCGGGCTCGCCGGGACGCGTCCACGTCACCTGATCGATCCACGGCTTGTGCACGCGCAGGTGCGGCGAGAGCGACGGGTCCTTCGCCAGCGCCGCCTCGAAGGCGTCGAAGGCGCGCGGGTTGCGCTCGAGGATCTCCGCGACGGAGGCCGGCGCTTCCATGCGCCCGGTCGCGTCGTTCACCCAGATGTTGAGCGGCGTGCCCCAGAAGCGCTCGCGCGAGAGCGCCCAGTCGACGTTGTTGCGCAGGAAATCGCCGAAGCGGCCGTCGCGGATGTGCTCGGGCAGCCACTGGATGCGCGCGTTGTTCGCGAGCGCGCGCTCGACGTGCGCCGTCGTGCGCACGTACCAGGCGGGCCGGGCGTACTGGATCAGCGGGTCCTGATCGGAGCGCACGCAGAAGGGGTAGTCGTGGCGGATCTGCTCCGCGTGCACGACGAGGCCGCGCTCGCGCAGCGCGCGCACGAGGTCGCGGTCGGCATCCTTGACCCAGCGGTTCGCGGCGAAGGGCTCGGCGACCTCCGGATCGAAGCTGCCGTCGGGACGCACGGCGCAGAGCAGCGGCAGCTCCGGCTTCGGGTTCTTCACGCGCTCGCGCTGGAGGAGCTCGAAGTCGACCTCGCCGAAGGCGGGCGCGATGTGGACGATGCCGGTGCCGGCGTCGAGCTCGACGAAGTCCGCCGCGACGACGCGCCAGAGATCGGCGTCGGGGAGGCGCTTCGCGTACCAGTCGAAGGGCGGCACGTAGCGCCGCCCGACCAGCTCCGCGCCGCGGAGCGTGCGCACGACCGGCAGCTCGCGCCCCACCTTTTCGGCCAGCGCCTCGTGCAGCGCCGACGCGACGATCAGCTGCTTCTCGCCGTCCTGCACCACGGCGTACTCCACGCCGGGGTTCACGGCCGCGAAGGTGTTCGAAGGCAGGGTCCACGGCGTCGTGGTCCAGACGACGAGCGACGTCGCGGGGTCGTCGCGCAGGGGCATGCGCACGTAGACCGACGGGTCGTCGACGCTGCGGTAGCCCTCGCCGACCTCGGCCGCCGAGAGCACGGTGCCGCCCTGCGCCCACCACCACACCACCTTGTGACCCTGGTAGAGCTGGCCGCGCGCGAAGAGCTGCGAGAGCGCCCACCACACGCTCTCGACGTACGACTGGTGGTAGGTGACGTACTCCTCGTCGAAATCGATCCAGAAGGCGAGCTTCTCGGTGAAGCTCTTCCATTCCTCCGTGTAGCGGAAGACGCTGTCGAGGCAGCGCCGCACGAACGGCTCGACGCCGTACGCGACGATCGCCGCGCGCCCCGAGATGCGGAGCTCCTTCTCGACCTCGATCTCCACGGCGAGCCCGTGCGTGTCCCAGCCGGCCCGGCGCGGCACGTCGAAGCCGCGCATGGCCTTGTAGCGCGGGACCACGTCCTTCATGACGCGGGTCAG
>DASUFZ010000232.1:0-19860 GCA_036274295.1 Myxococcota bacterium | reverse complement strand
GTGGGCGGTGCCTTCGTGGGCGGCGTCGCGGGCTTCGGCGGCGGCGCGTTCGCCGGCACCGGCTTCGCGGTCTCGAAGAGGCCGACGAGCGCGTGGCCCTCGGTCTCGCCGAGCGAGAGCCCGAGCAGGCGCGCGAGCGTCGGCGCGACGTCGGTCTGGCGCATCACAGGTATGCGGATCCCCCGCCTGATGCCGCGCCCCCACGCGGCGAAGCCCGGACCCTGCGCCGAGCTCTGCGAAACGTAGCCGCCGGCTCCGCGCACTGCCGCGGCGCGCAGCAGCTCGCCCGTCGAGGCGTCGTCGAAGACATACCCCGGCGACGCCTCCAGCCCGAACCAGGCCTCGGGATCTCCTCCCGCGTGCAGCATCTCGTCGGCGCTGAGCACGCGGAACGCACCCGACGCCTCGGCCTCGCGCAGCAGCACGTCGCGCGCGCGCAGCGCGGCGCGCTCGCTCTTCGCGTAGACGAAGGCCGAGCCTCCGTTCGAGCGCGCGATCGCCTCCCACGATGCGACACCGTCGCTCTGCGGGACGAGCAGGCGCGCGAGGCCGAGCGCCGCATTCGGCGCGATCGCCGTGTGCACGGAGCTCATGCCGAAATCGCCGACGACGAAGACCGACGTGATCTCGAGCTGCCCCGCGTCGCGCAGGCAGCGGAGCCAGCGCTCGAGCTCGCGATCCGCGCCGGCGAAGGCCTTCTCCGCCTCCGGCGAGCCGGGGCCGAACTCCGCGAGCGCCTGCGACGTCTGCGAGAGCCGCATCAGCAGCAGACGCGGGCGGCGCGGCGCGGCGACGAGATCGCACGCGACGCCGACGAGCGCCGCGTCGCGCGCGGCCCCCGGCTTCGCGGCCTCGGGCGCGGCGGCGCCGTGCTTCTCGGCGAGCTCGAGCATCGCGGTCGGCGCGGCGGCGCCGCGCAGCCGGTCGAGCCAGCTCTGCGCCGGCTGCGTGCCGGGCACGTCGGGCAGCAGCAGCGAGATCGACGCGCCCTGCGTGGTCGGCCAGTCGAGCGAGGCGACGAGCTGCTGCGCGTCACCCGCGGCGTGCCAGAGCGCGGGCACGCGCAGCGCGCTGACGGCGCTGTACCAGACGTCCTCCACGCCGTGCTCGCCGATGCGGCGGTCGGCGGCGATGCCGTGCTTCGCGGGCGACACGCCGGTGAGGAGGGTCGCGTGCGCCGGGTAGCTCGCGGCCGGCACCACGGGCGTCACCTCGAAGGCGCGCACGCCGTAGCTCGCGAAGCGCGCGACGGTCGGCAGCAGCGGCTTCGCGCCGTCCGTGAAGAGCGCCTGCGGCGTGAAGCCGCCGATCGAGACCACGGCCACCATCGGCACGGCCTCGGGCGGCGGCGGCACCTCCTTCGGCTCGCTCGCACAGGCGAGCGCAATTCCCGCGAGCAACGGGGCGGCAATCCGCAGAGATGTCCTCAAGGCCGGTCCGTGTCCTTCCGATCGCATCGCGAGAAGGAGCCCACCATGCCTCAGATCCGCTGCTTCGCGCTCGCGCTCGTCACGTTCGTCGGTCTGGCCGATCCGTTCGTCGCATTCGCCAACACCAAGTGCCTCTGCAACGACGGGATGGTCGTCCAGTCCATGGACGACGACGCAGATGCGTGCGACGACGCATGCGACGAGTTCGGGGGCGGCCGCGTGTGGACGCCGGAAGACGCCGGCTTCGAGGGCGGCAACGACGTCGTCGAGAGCGAGCGGGTCGAGCCGGTGCGCGAGCAGACCGTGCGGCCGCCCGCCCGGGGCCAGGAGCGCTAGCCGCAAGCGGCCGCAGCGTAACCGTCACTAGCGGAACACCCCCGTCCGCTCGGCCAGTCCCCGCTTCAGCAGCCCGCTGATGGCGGTACGCACCTCTTCGACCCGGCGCTCGACCGCCGCGTCATCCTCGTCTGCGTCGCCCTCGAAGTGCATGGGCTCGCCGAAGTGCAGGTGGTAGCGGACGGGCAGCGGCAGCAGTCCGAGCGGGCCGAGCCACGGGAAGGTCGGCGTCAGCGGGAAGGCCGGCATGCCGAGCAGCTTCCCGATCGCGCTCAGGTTCGCGAGCCCCGGCTGCTGCTCCTCCGACCCGACGATGCCGACCGGGACGATCGGCGTGTCGGTCTCGAGGGCCAGGCGCATGAAGCCGAGCCCGAAGCGCTGTAGCACGTAGCGATCGCGGTAGAGCTTGTTCATGCCGCGCACGCCTTCCGGGAACACCGCGACGCACTCGCCGTTGCGCAGCATCAGGCTGCAGTTCTCCGGCGTCCCGACGAGCGTGCCGCCGCGCGCGGCCAGCACGCTGAAGCCGGGGATCTGCGGGATCCAGTACTCGCCCATGCCGCGCGCGATGCGCGGCGGCTCGGCCTCGAGGAGCAGAGCCGTCGCCAGCATCATGCCGTCGAAGGGCAGCTGACCGGCGTGGTTCGCGACGACCAGCACGCGGCCCGGCGGCACGTGCTCGATGCCGTACGTCTTGCAGCGGAAGTAGTACTCGTAGAGCAGGACGGCCGGCAGCGAGAGGCGCCGGATCCACTCGGGCGAGAGGCCGTACGGGTCGAAGCCGAACTCGTTGAGTCGGTTCGGGATGCGCTCGAGCCGCTCGGCCACGCGACGCTGGAGCCGCTGCGCCGAGAGCGGCACGAGAGCGCCGGTCAGGTCGGCCAGCGCGCTGACGACGCCGGTGCGCGCCATCAGCGCCGCACGCTGTGGAAGATCTCTTCGAGACCGAAGAGCGGGCGGAAGCGGGTCGCCTCGACGAAGCGCGCGCCGGAGACCGTCACCGGGTACTTCAGGTAGTCGATCGCGCCCGGCGGATACGGGATCGCGCCGAAGCGGAAGAGCTGCGCGAAGAGCGGGCGCATGATCTGCTCGGGGATCGCGAGCGCCGTGCCGCCGGTCTCGCGGATCGCCGTGTGCAGCGGCACCTCACCCGGTCCCGCGACGTTGAAGACGCCCTGCAGTCCGTTCTCGAGCGCGAGCGCGATCGCGTCGCTCACGTCCTCCTCGTGGATGAACTGCATCATGGGGTCGAAGCCCATCACGGTCGGCACGCGCCGCTCGCGCAGGTACTGGCCGATCATCGAGTGCACGTAGTACCCGAGCACGTTGACCGGACGCAGCACGCACGTGCGGATGTGCGGGTAACGCCAGAGGAATGCGCTCGCGAGCGTGTCGACCTCGACGAGATCGCGGATGGCCGGATACGAGCGGCTCGCGGAGAGCGGCGCGTCCTCGTCCATGTAGAAGGGGTTCTCGGGGAACGCACCGTAGACGTAGCTGCTCGAGAACACGACGAGATTCTTGACGCCGTGCGCCACGCAGTGATCGAGCAGCTGCTTCGTGCCGCGGACGTTGACGTCGTAGCGCTCGCGCGGGCTCGTGCGGAAGTGACGGATGAAGCCCAGGTGCACGATCGCGCTCGGCTGCTCCGTGCGGATCACGTCCTCGAACTTCTTCTTGCGGATGTCGACGAGGTGAACCTGGATACCCCGAGGGGCCCCTTCCCACGGCGCCCGATCGACGCCGCACACCTCGTATCGCTCGCGCAGACGCCGGGCGAGAAGCCGCCCCTGGCCGCCCGCGATGCCGGTGATGAGGACCTTTTCCACCGCGATTCCTAGGGTTTACGTCGCGCAGAGTACCTGCTGTGGCTGGTCAGGACCAAGCGGTGCTGCTACGGCGTGGTATAAGTAGGCCCCTTCGTGCCCCAGGGGACCTGGTGGTCGAACCTTCTGCCCGCTTCGAAGAGATCAAGATCCGTCTTCCGGACCCGGTACACGGGCTGGAGGAGGTATCGGCGGTTCTCGGCATTCCCCGATGGTGGCCCACCGGGTCGCGGGTCTCGGTGCTGCTCGCGCACGACAAGACCGGGGACATGAACGACCCGGCGGTCGCACACGTCCACCGCCAGCTGACCGAACGCCGCTACCTCACGTTGCGGTTCAACTTTCCCTTCGCCGAGGCGCGCAAGAGCCGCCCGGACTCCATCAACGTGCTGCGGCGGACCCTGCGCGCCGCGCTCGGCGCGCTCGGCCGCGATCCAACGGCGGCTCCCGCCCATCTCTTCCTCGGTGGCAAAGGGCTCGGCGGACAGGTCGCGCTCGACGTCGCGAGCTCGCGCCTGCGCGTCGACGGCCTGTTCCTGATGTCGTACCCGCTGCATCCGCAGGGTCGCCCCGACAAGCTCCAGCCCGATCAGCTCTTCCGCATCGTCAATCCGGTGCTGTTTCTACAAGGCAGCCGCGATCGCACCTGTGATCTCGACGTGCTGCGTAAGACTTTGACGCGCGTCGGCGCACCGAGCGCGCTCTACATCGGCCAGGAGGCCGACCGCAACTTCGCCGTCCCGAAGAAGGCGCCGCGCACCAGCGACGAGGTGCGCGACGAGATCAGCGCCGCGCTCGACGAGTGGATCCAGAAGGTGCTAGGGGATAACGCGTGAGCGCCCGAAGCGACCTCTACTTCGCGCAGATGCCCGTCGGCCAGATGGCCAACCTCGCGTACCTGATCGGTAGCCTCACGACGCGCGAGGCGCTGGTCGTGGACCCGGCGTGGAGCGTCGACGCGCTGCTCGATCGCGCCGAGCGCGACGGCATGCGGGTGACCGGCGCCCTCGTCACGCACTACCACCAGGACCACGTCGGCGGCTCGATCTTCGGCATGGAGATCGAGGGCATCGCTCGCCTGCTCGAGCGGGCGCCGATGCCGATCTACGCGAACGAGCACGAAGCCGAGGGCGTGCGGCGCATCACCGGGGCGTCGAAGTCGGACATCGTGGCGAAGGCCGGCGGCGACGTGATCGATCTCGGGCCCGTGCACGTGCGGCTCATGCATACGCCGGGGCACACGCCGGGCTCGCAGTGCTTCCTCGTCGAGGAGGCGGGGCAGCCGGGCCGGCTCGTCTCCGGCGACACGCTCTTCCTCGGCAGCTGCGGCCGCGTCGACCTGCCGGGAAGTGATCCCGAGGAGATGTACCGGAGCCTGAACGAGAAGCTGAAGCGGCTGCCCGACGAGACCCTGCTCTACCCGGGTCACCTCTACTCGGCGGAGCCGTCCGGCAAGCTCGGCGACGAGAAGCGCACGAACCCCTTCCTGCGCGTGACCGGCCTCGATCAGTTCCTCATGTTCATGGGCGCGTAGTCCGCGAGCTTGATAGCCGACGGGCTCCTCGGGTGGCGCCCTCGCTCCATGGCTCGCCTGCGTGCGTGCGCGGAGATCGGGCGCGCGCGTGCGCGATCTTGCAATACGACGCGCACTTCTAGCGCGGGCTGCGCTCTACTTCCGCTCGGGCGCCCCCCCACCGTCGCCCGTCGGGCATGTTGTTCGCTAGAGCGTCGGATCATGGACCGCTCGGAGCACGGCTGAGCGCGCCGAAGGCGCGCGGGTCGCCGCAAGCGGCGGCGAAGACCCGCGCGGCGTCACCACCCAACGCCGCCGCGCGCAGCGAGGCGCAGCCGAGCGGAGTTCGAAAGCTACGGGTTGCCGACGACGATCTCGCCTTCGAGCTTGCGCGCGGCGTCCTCGCCGCTCTTCGGCGCCCCGGGCCGCACCACCTTGTACTTGTAGCGGCCGGGCTTGAGCTGGCAGAAGCTCGCGAACTCGCCGGCGTGGATCGGCGAGGACTTCAGCTCGTCGTCCTCGATCGAGAAGTTCACCAGGCTGTGGCAGACCATCGAGCGCGCGATCTCGCGCTCGAAGACGACGACCGACGGCGCCGCCGAGTAGCTGATCCAGGCCACGAGCTGGCCTTCGCTCACGGTCACGAGGCGCGGGTTCAGCGCGTTGTCCGTGATCAGCACGACCTCGTGGTCGCTCTGCTTGTACTTCGGCGAGAGCTGCGGGACGTCGCCCGGGGTGTCGTACGGGATCTCGCTGGGGCGGTCGTCGCCCGCGGCTGCGGAGAGCGCGAAGCAGCCGACGGCGGCGAAGAGCGAGAGGAATGCGGCGAAGGAGCGATGCATGGGCCGACCGACCTCCGTGTAGCGCGCGCCGCTTCGAGCGGAGCGCGGCGGGCGGATACGTGAACGCGCGCAGCTTACCGCCGCGCGCGCGCGGCGTCGCCGAGGGCTTCGCCCGGGGATCGCGCGGCGGGCGTAACGCTCCGGATCGACGCCGCTTTTCACGCGGCGGCCGGGTTGAAATCGAGGGAGGGGTCCACTAGCGTAGGCCCCCTTCACTTTCCGCGGCCGTCCGGTCGCGGACCCTCACACCGATCCCCGGAGACCCCCCATGAAGATCATGGTGTGCCTGAAGCAGGTCCCGCATCAGGACGCCCGTCTCGACATCGACGCCGCCGGAACCTGGATCAAGGAAGACGGCATCAAGTTCGAGATCAACAGCTACGACACCTACGCCCTCGAGGAGGCGCTGCGCATCAAGGATGCCGGCGAGACCGAGGTGGTGGTCGTGTCGATCGGCCCGGAGCGCGTCACCCAGGCGCTGCGCACCGCGCTCGGCATGGGCGCCGACCGCGCCGTCCACGTGAAGGACCCCGAGGTCCAGGGCTCGGACGCGCTCGGCATCGCGCGCATCCTCGCGTCGATCGCGAAGAGCGAGAGCCCCGACATGATCCTGATGGGGCTGATGTCCGACGACGGCAACTTCTCCGCCGTCCCGCCGATGCTGGCGGAGCTCGTCGGCGTGCCGCACACGACGGCCGCGCTGAAGATCGAGCGCTCGGGCGGCAACGTCACGGTGGATCGCGAGATCGAGGGCGGCGCGCACGAGGTGCAGGAGCTGAAGACGCCCTGCCTCGTGGCGGTGCAGTCGGGCCTGAACCAGGTCCGCTACGCGTCGCTCAAGGGCATCATGGCCGCGAAGAAGAAGCCGCTCGACGTGAAGACCGCCGCCGATCTCGGCCTCGCGGGCAAGGTCGGCGCGGGCGCGGCCAAGGTGAAGATCGAGAAGCTGGCTCCGCCGCCGAAGGGCGATCGCGCCGAGATCCTGAAGGGCTCGACGGACGACATCGTCAAGGGGCTGGTGGGCAAGATCAAGGAGCTCGGGCTCCTCTAAGGGGCTCGCGAGGTAGAACGTGGGCAGCATTCTCATCGTCGCGGAGATCCAGGGCGGCAAGATTCGCGAGGCCAGCTACGAGCTGGCGTCGTTTGCGCAGAAGATCGCGGGCGCCAGCGGGCGCAGCGTCGCCAGCGTCGTGATGGGCGCGTCGGTCGGCGCGCAGGCCGAAGAGCTCGCGAAGCGGGGCGGCGGCAAGGTCTACGCCGCGGAGAACGCCGCGCTCGCGCAGTACAACGCCGAGAGCGCGCTCGTCGCGATCAAGGCGGCGGTCGCCGCATCCGGCGCGGACCTCGTGCTGCTCTCGAACACGCCCTCCGGCTGGGACGTCGCGCCCCGCCTGGCGGCCGCGCTCGACGCGGGCTTCGTGAGCGACTGCTTCCAGATCGACGCCGACGGCAGCGGTCTGGTGCTCAAGCGCCGCGTCTTCAACGGCAAGCTCGACGCCACCATCCGCGCGACGGGCGAGAAGGTCGTGGCCTCGGTACAGCCGGGCGCGACGGCCCCGTTCACGGGCCAGGCCGCGGGCTCCGTCGAGAAGCTCGCGGTGTCGATCGACCCGGCGGGTCAGAAGAGCCGCTTCGTCGGCATCAAGCAGTCCGAGGCGAAGGGCGTCGACCTGACGAAGGCCGACATCATCGTGTCGGGCGGCCGCGGCGTCGGCGATCCGGCGAAGTTCCCCGAAGTGATCAAGCCGCTCGCGGACGCCCTAGGGGGCGCGATGGGCGCGTCGCGCCCGGTCGTCGACGCGGGCTGGCTGCCGCACGAGTACCAGGTGGGGTCATCCGGTCAGGTCGTGAGCCCCAAGCTCTACATCGCTTGTGGCATCTCGGGCGCGATCCAGCACCTCGTCGGCATGAAGACTTCGAATTACATCATCGCCATCAACAAGGACCCCGATGCCCCGATCTTCGAGGTCGCGAACCTCGGCGTGGTCGGAGATCTCTTCGAAGTCGTGCCGGCGCTGACCGCCGCCGTGAAGACGGCCAAGGGCGGCTGATCAAACGCCGTTGATTCCTGCCCTGCGGCCACACTTTCGTTGACAGTGTGGGGATGCAGGGGTAGAGACTGTTGAGCCCTCCGTGTTCGCACGGACGGCTACTTTGCTGCCGCGGATTCTCCCAGGCTGCAACGGCGACTGAGTTTCGGAAGAGCGCCCACCTAGGGGGTGAAGGGATGCTCGCTCCGCGCCGGATCGCGTTCATCAACGAAAAGGGTGGCAGCGCGAAGACCACCCTCGTTGCGAACGTCGGCGCGTACCTCGCGGGTCAGCGCGGACGCCGCGTGCTCGCGATCGACATGGATCCGCAGGGCCAGCTCGCGAAGGTGCTCGGCATCGACCGGCGCGCGCCCTCGCGCAGCGCGATCGACCTGCTGCTCGACGGCGTGCTCGGCGACGCCTCGCTGGATCGCGCGCGGCGGAGCCCGGATCGCCCGAGCAGCGTGCTGCCCGTCGTGCGCACGCGCATCCCCGCGCTCGACGCGATCGTCGCCAACAAGTCGCTCGGCCTCTTCCCGGCCTGGCAGGACGGCGACGATCTCGATCCCTCGGGCCGACTCTGCGCCGCGCTCGAGGCGAGCCGTGATCTCGAGCAGTACGAGATCGTGCTCTTCGACGCGCCGCCCTCCTTCGGCCCGCTGACCCTCAACGTGCTGCGCGCGGCCGACGAGGTCGTGATCCCCGTGCCGCTCACGTTCCTCGCGCTCGACGGCTGCGCCGAGCTCGTCCGCACGGTGCAGACGGTGCGCGAGCGCTACGACCACCCGCAGCTCCGCATCAGCATGGTGGTCCCGACCTTCTACCGCCGCACGCGCCTCGCGCACGAGATCCTGCAGAAGCTCCAGGAGCGCTTCCCCAAGGAGATCGCGCACAGCGTCGTCGGCTACCACGTCCGCATCGACGAGGCGCAGTCGCGCGGCCTCTCGATCTTCGAGTACGCGCCGCGCGACCGCGGCGCGAAGGTGATGGCGGAGCTCGCGGAGGAGCTCGAGCAGCGCGGGCGCGTGCCCGCTTGGGAGGCGACGGCGTGAGCGGCTCGGATCCGATCGAGACCCGCGTGTGGGAGACCGACGCGCTGCTGGCCGACTCGCCCGCGGCCGAGCAGGGTCCCGCGCTCGGCAGCGATCCGTTCGCGGAGCTGGAGGGTCCCGACCCGCTCTCGGCGCGCCTCGACGCGCTCGACCGCGCCTGGCGCGGCGCGCAGCCGCGCCGCCCGGCGCAGAAGCCCGCGCTCGAGGCGCTGAAGAGCGAGCCGCGGCCGGCGCCGGCGCTGCGGGCGCGTCCGCCTGCGAAGCGCCGCACGCCCGTGCTGCCGACGCTCGGCGAGATCGAGCTGCCGGAGCCGACGGGCTTCGTCGACCGCTTCCTCGGCGAGGACGCGCGCCGCGTGCTCGCCGCCTTCACGCACCTCGTCGAGGCGGAAGGCCCGTACGATCGCTTCGGCTTCTCGCCCGAGGTGACGCGACGTGCCTTCCCGTTCTTCCAGGCGCTCTATCGCGGCTGGTTCCGCGTGCAGAGCGAGGGACACGCGAACGTGCCGGAGTCCGGCCCCGCGGTGCTCGTCTCGAACCACGCGGGCCTGCTGCCCTTCGACGCCGCGATGACGGTGATCGATATCGCCCTGCACAGCGATCCGCCGCGGCTCGCGCGCGCGATCGTCGACCGCTGGGCCGGCACGCTCCCGTGGATCAACGTGTTCTACGCGCGCTGCGGCCAGGTGATCGGCACGCGCGAGAACTTCTCCGATCTGCTCGACGACGGGCAGCTCGTGCTCGTCTACCCCGAAGGCGTCGAGGGCGTGCGCAAGACGATCGCGCAGCGCTACCGCCTCCAGCCCTTCCGCGTCGGCTTCGTCGAGCAGGCGCTGCGCTCGCGCGCGCCGATCGTGCCGATGGCGGTGGTCGGCAGCGACGACCAGGCGCCCGTGCTCTACGACGTGAAGCCGCTGGCGCGCTGGCTCGGCCTGCCGGTCGCGCCGATCACGCCGACCTTCCCGTGGCTCGGGCCGCTCGGCCTGCTGCCCTACCCGGTCCGCTACCGCGTCGTGTACGGGGAGCCGCTGCACTTCCACGAGCGCTTCGGTCCCGAGGGCGCCGAGGACGCGCGGCTCGTGCGCTACCTGGCGAACCAGGTGCGGCGGACGGTGCAGCGGCTGATCGATCGGAAGCGTTGATGAAGCGGGTGCTCGTCACGCACGCCGACGAGCCGATCGGGCGGCGCGCCGTCAAGACGCTCTACCACGACGCGCGCGTCGGGGCGATCTTCGCCGTCGGCGACGGCCCGCCGCCGCGCTCCTTCGACAAGTTCCTCTCCGACGGCGCGACGCGCGTGACCTACGCGCGGGTCGACCTGGCGCGCCACCGCCCCGTGACGGATCTCTTCCACTCGAGCGCCTTCCGCGCGGCCGAGATCGACACCGTCGTGCACGTGCCGCGTCACGGCGCGGCGGCGTCCGAGCAGGCGCCGCTGATGGCCGGCATCGCCGAGCGGACCGCCGAGACGCGCCTGCTGCTCCAGCACTGCCTGGAGGCGCCTTGTGTCGAGAGCCTCGTCGCGGTCGGCAGCGCCTTCGTCTACAAGCTCGCGCCGGGCAACGTCAACCGGCTCGACGAGGAGTCCGAGCTCGATCTCGATCCCGACGTGCCGCCCGAGATCCGCTCGTGGATCGATTGCGACATGCTGCTGCACGGCGAGGTCCACAACGATCGCCTGCGCGTGGTGCTGCTGCGCGCGCCGACGGTGGTGGCGGCGGGTGGCTACGTATACCTGCACCCCACGCTCTCGGGACGCTCGGGCCGGCGCGCGCGCCCGGCCGGCTTCGACCCGATCTGCGCGCTGATCTCCGACAAGGACGTCGCGCGCGCGATCCAGTGCGCCGTCCACGCGCGCGGCCCGGGCATCTACAACATCGCGGGCAGCGAGGCGCTGCCGCTCTCGGTGCTGGCGCGCTGGACCGGTCGCGAGACGTGGCCGCTGCCGGGCCCGCTGCTCGCGCTCGCGTCGGCGGGCGCGCGCCTGGCCGGGCAATCCTTCGAAGCCGCGCTCGACGGACCGCACCTCCGCTACGGCTTCACGCTCGACACGCGACGCGCGGAGCGCGAGCTCGGCTTCCACCCGCACGACCGCATCGGCATGGCGCGCGCGGGCGACGGCGCGCTGCGCCTCGAGACCGCATCGGCGTAGACTGCGCCCCTATGAGCCAGCGCGCCGCCCGCGGACGTCGGGTCCTCGTCACCGGAGGTGCCGGCGGCATGGGGCTCGCCTGCGCGCGGCGCATGGCCGCCGACGGCGACGCGATCCTGCTGACCGACGTCGGCGCGCCGGCGCTCGATGCCGCGGTGCACGCGCTCGCGCGCGAGGGCATCGAGGCGCAGCGCTTCGTCTGCGATCTCGCGAGCGCGAGCGCCGCCGGCACCATTGCGGACGCGCTGCGCGGCGGCCCGCCGCTCGGCGCGCTCGTCCACACGGCGGGCCTCTCTCCCGTGATGGCCGACTGGCGGAGGATCCTCGAGGTGGATCTCGTCGGGACCGCGCGCGTGCTCGAGGCCGCGTTCCCGTTCGTGACGGAGGGAAGCGTCGCCGTCTGCATCGCTTCGATCGCGGGGCACCTCGTGCCCGAGGATCCGGCCATCGCCGCGCGGATGGCGGAGCCGCTCGCGCCGGATCTGCTCGAGCGGCTCGCCGCGCTGCCGGGCGAGCCCGTCGGCAATCCGGCAGCCGCCTATGCGCACGCCAAGCGCGCGGTGCGCGCGCTGGTGGCGCGCGCGGCCCCGGCGTGGGGCGCGCGCGGCGCGCGCATCGTCTCCGTGTCGCCCGGCATGATCGCGACGCCGATGGGCCTGCTCGAGTTCGAGAAGCAGCCCGCCATGAAGATCATGCTCGAGCGCACGCCGCTCGCGCGTCTCGGCGAGTCGGACGAGATCGCCTCGGTGGTCGCGTTCCTCTGCTCGCCGGCGGCCGCCTTCGTGACCGGCTGCGATTGGGTCGTCGACGGCGGCGTGCTGGCGGCGCTCGGAAGGTAGGATCCGGGCATGACGCGCCGCCGCTTCGCCGCCACCGGTCTGCTCGCCCTCGCGTGCGCGTCGCAGCCGCCGCCCCCGCCCCTGCCTCCGTGCGCCGCGGGAACGGCCGGCGTCCCGCTCGCCTTCGAGCTGCGCGCGCCGAACGGCCAGCAGGCCTTCCTCCAGGGCTCCGTCCACTTCGCGCGCGAGCGCGAGGCCGGGCTGGGCTCACGCGCGCAGCAGGCCCTGGCCGAGGCCGACGTGCTCGTCGGCGAGCTCGACATGGAGAACGTGTCGCAGGAGAAGGTCGCGCGGGAGGTCTTCGAGATGGGCCAGCTGCCGGAGGGCCGGACCCTGCGCGACGTGCTGTCCCCCGAGACCTGGAGCCTGCTCGAGCAGCGCGCGCAGGAGTCGAACATTCCGCTCGACCCGCTGCTCGGGATGAAGCCGTGGGTGCTGGCGATGACGTTCATCGGCCCCGCGCTCGGGCAGCTCGGCATGACGCGCGAGCAGGGCGTCGAGCTCCAGGTGTACGCCGCCAGACGGCCCAAGGCGACGCGCGGGCTCGAGAAGATCAGCGATCAGCTCGCGCTCTTCGACAACATGTCCTACCCGGCGCAGGACCGCATGCTGCGCGACATGCTGGAGCCGGCCGATCCCGGCGCGCTCGATCTCGAGAGCATGTTCGCGGCCTGGCGCTGCGGCGACGCCGCGGGGCTCGAGTCGGTGCTCGACGGCATGCAGTCCGCCGATCCCGAGCTCCTGCCCTTCTACGAGGCCACCATCTTCCAGCGCAACGCGAGCATGGCGAAGGGCGTCCAGACGGTGGTCGCGGAGTCGCAGCGAGCCTTCATCGTCGTGGGCGCGCTGCACCTGGTCGGCGCGCGCGGCATCCCCGCGCTGCTCGAGCAGCAGGGCTTCCAGGTCGAGCAGGTGCGGGCTGCCGCGCCTCCGGAGGCGACGGCGCCCCCAGCGGCTCCCTGACCCCGCCGCTACACTGCGCCCTCCTTTTTTCCGAGAAGGCACCGCATGGCGCTCGATACTTCGCGTTTCCGGAACGGCCTCAAGGTCGAGCTCGATGGCGAGCCGTTCGTGATGATCTACTTCCAGCACGTGAAGCCCGGCAAGGGCGGCGCGTTCGTGCGCACCAAGCTGAAGAACCTGCGCACCGGCCGCGTGCTCGACCGCACGTTCCGCTCCGGCGACTCGCTCGAGGAGGCCGACGTCGAAGAGCGCAAGATGCAGTACGTGTACCAGGACGGCGATCAGCTCGTCTTCATGGACACCGAGAGCTACGAGCAGATCCCGTTCTCCGCGGAGCAGGTGGGCGACGCGCGCACCTACCTCCAGGAGAACCTCGACGTCGACGTGATCTTCTGGCGCGGCAAGCCGATCAACATCGAGCTGCCGGCCTTCATCCAGGCCGTCGTGACCCAGACGGATCCGGGCATCAAGGGCGACACGGCCTCCGGCTCGACGAAGCCCGCGACGATCGAGACGGGCGCGGTCGTGCAGGTGCCGCTCTTCATCAAGGAAGGCGAGAAGATCCGCGTCGACACGCGCACCGGCGCGTACGTCGAACGGGTGTGAGCTGACGCCGGGCCCCGGCTCGGGAGACGGCTCGCCGCGCCGCGCCGTGGTCTTCTCCGGCGGCGGCGCGCGCGGCGCCTACGAAGCCGGGGTGATCCGCTACCTGCTCGAGGAGCTGGCGCCGCGGCTCGGGCGTCCGCTGGCGATGGACATCCTGTGCGGCACGTCCGTCGGCGCGATCCACGCCTGCTACCTGGCCGGCACCGCCGACCAGGGTCCCGGGCGCGGCGATCGCCTGGTCGATTTCTGGCGCCGCATGCGCGTGCAGGAGGTGCTGCCCTTCTCCACGCGCGACGTGCTCGGCATGGCGCGGCGCCTGTTCGGCATCCGCCGCATCCAGAAGGCCTTCCGCGGCGGCCGCGCGCCCGACCGCCTCTACGGCCTGCTCGACACGCGCGCGCTCGAGCGCCTGGTGGTCGGCGCCGTGCCCTGGCTCTCCATCCACAAGAACGTGTCGGCGGGGCGCGTCGGGGCCGTGTGCGTGGCGGCCACGGAGATGGCCACCGGGCGGGTCGTCGTCTTCATGGACACGGCCGATCGCGAGCTGCCCGGCTGGAGCCGCGACCCGCTGCTCGTCCCGCGCATCACGCGGCTCCGCCCGACGCACGCGCTGGCCTCCGCGGCGATCCCGCTGCTCTTCCCCGTCGTGCGCATCGCCAGCACCTACTACGGCGACGGCGGATTGCGCCTCAACACGCCGCTCTCGCCGGCGCTGCGGCTCGGCGCCGAGCGCGTGCTCGTGGTGGCGCTGCGCATGAGCCCGGGCGCGTCGCACACGACGGCCACGCACACCGTCGCGGACTACGCGAGCCCGACGTTCCTCTTCGGCAAGGTCCTCAACTCGCTCATGCTCGACCACCTCGACACCGACCTCGCGCGCATGCGCGACATGAACGAGCTGATCCGCGACGGCGAGCGCGCCTTCGGCCCCGATTTCCTCGCGCGCCTCGGCGCCGCGCGCGAGGGCACGCACGAGCCGCGCCGCGTGATCGAGGAGCTCGTGATCCGGCCGTCGGCGGATCTCGGCGTGCTGGCCGGCACGGTGCTGGAGGACCTGCCCGACGCCGCGCTGCGCTCGCCCTTCTTCCGGCTGGCGCTGCGCAACCTCGAGCCCGGACGCCGCTCGGCCGAGGCCGACCTGCTCTCCTATCTCCTCTTCGACGGCGAATTCCTCGAGCCGCTCGCCGAGCTCGGCTACCGCGACGCGCGCGCGCAGGAGGAGGAGCTGGCGAGGTTCTTCACGGACTGAGAGGGGAGATGAGCCAGGAGACATCGCAGCAACGCGTCGCGCGGCTCAACGAGTTCACGCGCACGAAGCACCCGGGCATGGTCGGCGTCGAGCTGCTCTCGTGCGAGGCCGACGAGGTGGTGGGCCGCCTGCCGGTGACGGCGCCGCTCGTCGCGGGCACGGGCTTCCTGTGGGCGCCCGTCGTGATCACGCTCGCCGACTGGCTCTGCGCCGCAGGTATGGGTCCGAACCTGCCGGAGGGCGCCGGCTTCACGACGATCGAGCTGAAGGCAAACTTCCTCGGCACCGTGCGCGAGGGCGGCGCGATCCGCGGCCGCGCCGTCCCCGTGCACCGCGGCCGCACGACGCAGGTGTGGGACGTGACGGTGGAGGACGAGGCCAACGGCCGGACGATCGCGCTCTTCCGCTGCACACAGATGGTGCTGCTGCCGAGGCCATGAGCGCGTACGCTCCAGCCCGTGCCGCGGCTGCAACGCAAGAACTTCGCGAGCCCCGACCAGGTCCGGAAATTTCCGACCGGCGATCTGGACGTCGTCAACCTCGACGAGGTCACGGTCTGCCGCTTCCGCTTCCGGCCGGGCTGGCGCTGGTCGAAGGACGTCGCGCCGATCAGCGGCACGCGCTCCTGCCAGCATCGCCATCTCGGCTACACGATCTCGGGCTCGCTGCACGTCCGCATGGAGGACGGCACGGAGCTCACCATCGGACCGGGCGACGCCTACGAGATCCCGCCCGGCCACGATGCCTGGGTGGTCGGCGACGAGCCGTGGGACTCGGTCGAGTTCACGAGCGGCCACACCTTCGGGGTCTCGCCCGACGACCTCGGCGAGCGCGTCCTCGCGACCATCGTCTTCAGCGACATCGTCGACTCCACGGTGATGAGCGAGCAGCTCGGCGACCACGCGTGGGCCGAGCGGCTGCGCCAGCACAACGTGCGGATCCGCGCCGCCATCGACCGCTTCCGCGGCCGCGAGATCGATTCGGCGGGCGACGGCTTCCTCGCGCTCTTCGACGGCGCGGCGAAGGCCCTGCGGGCCGCGGCCGCGATGGATGCCTCCGTCTCGGATCTCGGGCTGCGCGTGCGCGTCGGCGTGCACACGAGCGAGGTGGAGATCGTCGGCGGCCGCGCCCGCGGCGTCGCCGTGCACACGGCGGCGCGCGTCGCCGCGCTCGCCGGTCCGGGCGAGGTGCTGCTCTCCGGCACGACGCGCGATCTGCTCGACGGCTCGGGTCTTTCGCTCGAGCCTCGCGGCGAGCACGAGCTCAAGGGGCTCTCCGGTCCGCGGCCGATCTTCGCTCTGCGCCGATAGCCCGAGTCCGATGGCCTCCGGCCTGCTCGCCGATCTCGTCCTCCTCCTCCACGCCGCATTCATCTTCTTCGCGATCTTCGGCGCGCTCGCGTGGCTGCGCTGGCGCTTCGCGCCGCTCGTGCACCTGCCGGCGCTGGCGTGGGGCGTCGGCATCGAGCTCTTGCACGGACCTTGCCCGCTGACGCCGCTCGAGAACGCGCTGCGCAGCACCGCCGGCGAGCGCGCCTACGCGGGCGGCTTCATCGAGCACTACGTCGGCGCGTGGATCTATCCGGTCGGCCTCACGCCCGCCTGGCAGTGGGCGCTCGGCCTCGGCCTGATCGCCGTGAACGTCGCGCTCTACGCGTGGGTGCTCCGGCGCCGCCGGGCGAGGGTTCGTCCGACGTCGTGACGTTTTGACGCCATGACGTTCGGTCGATAGCCTCCGACGCATGGGATCCGCCGCCAAGCGCGCGACCGTGTATCTGGAGCCCGCCGTTCACCGGGTACTCCGATTGAAGGCCGCCGAGACCGACCGCTCCATCTCCGATCTGGTCAACGATGCCGTCAAGAGGAGCCTCGCCGAGGACGCCGAAGACCTCGCCGCCTTCGATGAGCGCGCCCGGGAACGAGCCGTGAGCTTCGAGAAGGTCGTCCGGGAGATGCGGCGGCGTGGCAGGCTATAGGCTCCTGATCAAGACCTCGGCCAGGAAGGAGCTCGAGGCGGTGGGGCCGGCACGAGTCGATCGCCAACGAGTCGTGCGTCGGATCGAAGGACTGGCCGAAGTCCCGCGCCCTTCCGGCTGTGAGAAGCTGCGGGGAAGCGACGATCGCTACCGGATCCGACAAGGGCGCTACCGCGTGATCTACGAGGTCGACGACCTTGCGAAGGTCGTGACGGTGGTCAAGCTCGGGCACCGCAGGGACGTCTACCGTTGAGCGGCCCATGCGGGGCAACCAGCTCGCGCGCCAGTGGCAGCTGATCCAGCGCCTCGCGCGCAGCCGCTACGGCCTCGCCCTCGATGCGCTGGCCCACGAGCTCGGCTGCGTACGCCGAACCGTGTACCGCGACCTCGACGCGCTGATGCTGGCGGGCTTCCCGGTGATCTCGGAGAAGCGCGACGGCAAGGTCGTGTACCGCTTCCTCGACACGTTCCGCCTCGGCGACGTGCCCTTCACGCCCGACGAGATCCTGGCGCTCGCCTTCAGCGAGGATCTCCTCGGCGCGCTCGAGGGCACCGTCTTCCACGATTCGATCCGCTCGGCGCTCGCGAAGATCCGCGCCGGCCTCGGCCCGGAGCTCTCGGAGTACCTGGCGCGCCTCGGCGAGTCGTTCCGCGTGCTGCCCGGCCCGCACAAGAGCTACGCGCACCTGCGCGACACCATCCGGCTGCTGAACCAGGCCGTGCTCGAGCGCCGCACGTTGCGCATGCGCTACCGCACCGGCCGCACAGGCGCGCTCTCCGTGCGCGAGCTCGACCCCTACCGCGTCTGGTACCGCAGCGGCGGGCTCTACGTCGTCGGCTTCGACCACAAGAGCGGCGAGATCCGCACCTTCGCGGTCGATCGCATCCGCGCCGCGACGGCGACACCGGCGCGCTTCGAGATCGACCCGGACTTCGACTTCGACGCCACCATCGGCGCGTCCTTCGGGGTCATCGCCGAGCCGGCCACGCCCGTGCGCATCCTCTTCGACAAGCGCTGGGCGCACTACGTCGAGGAGCACATCTGGCACGCGAGCCAGAAGGTCGAGCGCCTGGCCGACGGCAGCGCGCTCCTCCACATGGAGGTCGGCGGCACCGCGGAGCTGCGCCAGTGGATCCTGTCCTTCGGCGCCGGCGCCGAGGTGCAGGAGCCCGCGCACCTGCGCGACGAGGTGGTGGCGGAGCTGAAGGGCGCGCTCGAGCGCTACCGGATGCGGCCGGAGACCACTCCAGCCGTCGCCGGGAAAAGCGACGAGCCTCGTCCGCGCTCCAGGCGCACGAGGTAAGGAAGCGGGCTCTCCCGAACCCCTTGCTGCGTCGCTCCGCCATCCACGCACGGAGCCGTCGTCGCGTCCGGCGGAAGGCAGGCCCGATTCGCAGACCTATTTGGGCTCGACGTGATCGAGCGGCTCTCGAAGGCGCTCGGGAAGAGCGTCACGTCGTTGTTCGAGGAGGCGGAGCGGGGGAGGTCTTGACCCGCTCAGGCTCCAGCAGTCAGACCACGCTCAGCGGGTTCGCACGCGGGCTGACTTTGCCTTGATCCAGCCGCTCATCCCGTAACAGGGAGAGAGACGAATCACCACGCCACCGTCATCCTTCTCGACGTCAAGCCGCGCGATGACGTTCTGCCGATTGAATTCTGAGAGTTCAAGCCCATGCACATCGCCTAGCACGAACTCCACCATCGTTCGGCCCGGGTTCGCGAGCTGAAGGGCGAGAATCGATTCGCTCGCTCGTCGCAAGTGGAAGTCGACTACCTCTGCGTCGTGGAACGACGGCCAACCGCCAAGCTCCCGCGCCAACTCGTCAGCGCCGTCAACCACGAGAGGAATCGTCACGATGTCCTCCTACCGTCGCTTCTAGGGTGACTCACCTAGCAACCCGGCGGCGGCGGACAAAGCTCGGGCACGGCCAGGCAAATGGCAGGAATCGGAACTGGCAACAGGAACGACGGGGCTGGGCCGTAGAACAGGGGAATCCCAATCGGCGCGGGTCCAGCTCCGGGCGGCGCGTTCGGATCTTCACCATCGTTCAAGGGGCGCCCGGGTTGCCGCGGATTGTCCGGGTTGTTCCAGTCCCAGTCGTGTGCATGGGGATCTCCTTGCCCATGATTGTGCCCGTAGTCGACATCGCGGCTAGCTTTGCCATCAGCGCCGAAGTCTCGAACCGTCTGCCCTCCCTTTCCATCTGTGTAGGTCTGTCGGGAGTTCGGCTTCTGGCCCTGAGCAGGTGTTCGTGACTGTAGACCGTCCGGGTCCCATTTATTGAGCGGATTCAGCGACGCGAACTGGTAGATGTTCGATCCTGTCACGTCGAGCGGAATCGTCGGAATCAGCAACCGATCCTCCGCCAACATGCCGAATTGCCCAATCGGATCCGCGCTGATGTACCTGCCGACGTCTGGCGCGTAATAGCGGTGCCGGTTGTAGTGCAGCCCCGACTCCGCGTCCTCATACTGCCCGGGGAAGCGAAGGTTGAACGTGATGCCCGGGTCCGTCGTCACGGGCGTGCCGTCGGGATCCGTGCTCACGTGCGCGCGACCAAAGGCCTCGTAGCTCGCACGCCACGACGGCACGCCCGCGTCGTCCGTCAGCATCCTCGGGGTGTCGAGGTGATCGCTGTGCACGTCGTAGATGTCTTCGCTCGAGCCGTCCGTCCTTGCGAACTGCACCGGCGCGAAGCCGGAGCCGTATGCGTAGCGGACCGTGCGATTGCCTGAGACGCCGTACTCTGCGAGCAGCCGGTCGCCATCCCAGAGATAGAAGGTCGTACTCGAGGTGCTGCTCTTCTTGATGCGACGCCCGAAGGGGTCGTAGCGATAGGTAAAGTCCGCGCCTGTCGTGTCATTCTCGTAGGCGCTCAGCCGGTTCGTCGCATCCCACGTGAGCGTCTCGACAAGCATGCCGGTGCTGCAATCGCCCGAGCTCCGGGTGGTTGTCTGGTTGCCGTCGGCGTCGTAGCAGCGCGCAGAGAAGCCCGGGCTCTTCGTCAGGCGATTGTTCGCGTCGTAGGCCCAGGGCGTCGCGCTC
>DASUFZ010000231.1:0-4439 GCA_036274295.1 Myxococcota bacterium | reverse complement strand
CCCGTGCCGTTCATGCTGCTGCTGCGGCGCGTCGGGCGCGAGCGCGAGGCGCGCCTGCCGATCGACGAGGCGGCCGCCGTCATGAAGCTCCTCTACGACGACTTCGAGACGTTCTGCGAGCCGACGAACCTGGCGAGCAGCCTCGACATCGTGCTCGGCCGGCTCGAGGAGCGCCGCGCGCGCGGCAAGAACGACGTCGCGCTGCTGCCGCTGCCGACCGGCGCGAAGGACCTGAAGCGCCTGAAGCCGCTCTTCCGCTACGACGTGTATCGGCGTCACTACGGACCGGGCCCCGTCACGGATGCCTACCTGCAGGGCCCCATCGCGCAGAAGATCGCGGCGAACCCGCACTGGCTCGACGAGGAGATCGCGCGCATCGCCGGGGAGCTCTCGAAGACGCGCCGCTTCGTCTACGCGAGCCGCGACAAGGGCTTCGACCCGGAGGCCCCGACGGAATCCCACGGCGAGGCGCCGCAGCCTCCCGCCAGCGCACCCGGAGGCACGAGTTGAGCACTTCTTCCCAGCCTCGAGCGGACGGCTCGAAGCCCGTCATCTCGATCGACCGGGTCACGAAGCGCTACGGCGACTTCACGGCCTTGAAGGACGTCTGCTTCGACATCGGGCGCGGCGAGTTCTTCTCGATGCTCGGGCCGTCGGGCTGCGGCAAGACCACCCTGCTGCGCGTGATCGCGGGCTTCGAGGAGGTGACGAACGGCTCCCTTCGCATCGACGGCCAGAACGTCGTCGGCGTGCCGCCCTATCGGCGCCCGGTCAACACCGTCTTCCAGAACTACGCGCTCTTCCCGCACCTCTCGGTCTTCGACAACGTCGCCTTCGGCCCGCGCATCCGGAAGGTGGGGGAGGCCGACTGCGCGAAGCGCGTGCGCGAGATGCTCCAGATCGTGCGCCTCAGCGAGTTCACGGACCGCAAGCCGAGCCAGCTCTCCGGCGGTCAACGCCAGCGCGTCGCGCTCGCGCGCGCGCTCGTCAACCACCCGAGCGCGCTGCTGCTCGACGAGCCGCTCTCCGCGCTCGACCTCGAGCTGCGCCGCAAGATGCAGATCGAGCTGAAGCGCATCCAGCGCGACGTCGGCATCACCTTCGTGTTCGTGACGCACGATCAGGAGGAGGCGCTGACGATGTCCGATCGCATCGCCGTCATGCGCACCGGGCATCTCGAGCAGGTCGGCACGCCCGAGCAGATCTACGACCACCCGGAGACGGCCTTCGTCGCGCGCTTCATCGGCAGCGCCAACATGATCCCCGTCGAGGTCGTGCAGACGACGAACGGACGCACGTCGCTCAAGCTGCCCGGCGAGCGCCGCGGCGACGTCGACCCGGAGGGCCGCCACTTCGAGCCGGGCCAGGACGCGCTGCTGATGATCCGCCCGGAGGATCTCGAGCTCGACGCGCGCGAGCCGTCCGGCGGCTGGATCGGCCTGCCCGTCACGTGCACGGATCTCGTCTTCCAGGGCGCGCACGTCCGCTGCGCGCTCGAGGACGCCGTCGGCGACGAGCTGGTGATCTACCTCGAGGAGCACGAGCAGAAGCCCGAGGTGCGGCCCGGCGCTTCGCTGTGGCTCTGCTGGCGCCCCGACGCCGCGCGGCTGCTGCATCCCGAGCCGGACGCGCCGCCGCCCTAGAACTCTACGCCGAGGCTCCCCATCACGATGCCGTAGTTGTGGTCGCCGTGATTGAAGGAGGCGGTCGAGTTGCCGAGGTTGATGCCCTGGCCGGAGAGGCCGACGTAGACGTCGCCCCAGCTCGCATCGAGGAACGCGAGCGGCAGCTTCGCCGCGAGGCCGTACTGGAGATAGCCGTACGTATCGTCGTCGCCCTCTTCGTCCTGGTAGTAGTCGTGGACCGAGAGGCCGAGCTCGAGCGGCGCCGTGATCGTGAGCGGGAAGTCCTCGTTGTCGAGCTCGAAGAGCGTCGGCGCGATCGCCATCTGCACGCCCGCGCCGGACTCGTGTGCGTCCGAGTGGCGATCGGTCTCGATGGCCCAGTTGATCGACGGATTGAACGGCGCGAGCGGCACGCCCTTCAGGATCTCGCTGTCGTCCCACTCGAAGAAGAGGTCCAGCTCCTCGACGGTGTCGAAGGCGCCGTTCGGGCTCGTGTACCAGTAGTAGTAGGTGGTGAAGCTGACGTCGGCCGGCAGGCCGATCGTCAGCATCGGATACCAGTCCGTCTCGTAGAGCGCGCGCGGGCTGCTCGACGCGTTCGTGTGGTTGTCGTGGACGCTGTTCCAGACGCCGAAGCCCAGCGAGACATCGCGGATGAAGCCCTCGTCCGAGGAGAAGAGATTCAGGTACAGCTCGGCCCAGGGCTGCCAGATGAAATCGGCGCGCTCGTTCATGATGCCGTTGAAGAAGTACGCATTCGTGAAGTCGAACTGGACCATGCCGGACCAGCGGCTCGCGTCCTCTTCGACTTCCTCCTTCTCCTCCACCACCACCGTGGTCTGCTGCGCGGACGCCGGAGCCCACGCACCGAAGGCGAGCAGGCACGCGGCGAGTCCAACCTTCGAACCGACGAGTGACGAACGGCTCGCCATGGAATCCCCCCCATGGCCTGACTAGCTATCAGCGCGTGCGCGCGGGTGCAAGCGGTTATGCTGGTTTCACCCGCGCGAATCCACCCCAAGAGGTCATCCGATGCGCACCACCATCCTCTGCGCCCTGCTCGTCGGCGTCGCCGCGCTCGCGTGCTCGACTCTGCGCGTCTCGAGCGACTACGACCCCAAGATCGACTTCGGCCGCTTCCGCACCTATGCATGGCTCCCGGACGAGCCGACGCCCACGGGCAGCCCGCGCCTCGACTCGCCGCTGCTGCACGAGCGGATCCGCACGGCGATCGACCGCGCGCTCGAGGCGAAGGGCTTCGCCCGGACCGAGAACCCGGACTTCCTGGTGCGCTTCGACCTGTCTTCCCAGCGCAAGCTCGACATCGACACGTACAACGCCGGGTTCTACCGCGGCTACGGCTACTGGATGTCGCTCCCGCAGACCGAGGTCCGCGAGTACGAGGAAGGCAGCCTGATCATCGACGTGATCGACCGCACCGAGAAGAAGGTCGTGTGGCGGGGCATCGGCCAGCGCCGCCTGCGCGGCGACGGAGCGCCCACGGACCCCGCGGAGCTCCAGAAGCGGGCCGACGAGGTCGCCGCTGCCGTGCTGAAGGACTTCCCGCCGTCGCCGGCGACCTGAGCACAGGTTCGGCGCGTGCCGGCCGATGAATCCGGTCGGTGGCAGAGACACGCACGCTCCCGCGGACCCGCAGGCCCCTCGATACCGCGAGCCGGCTGGGCGTCTACTGGGACCGCTACCGCGACGTCTTCCCGCACTACGAGGCGCAGCTCCTCTCCCGCATCGCGCCGCTCGGCGCGCGCGATTTCGAAGACCGCGACGTCCTCGACGCCGGCTGCGGCATGGGGCGTCACGCGCTCTTCGCCGCGCACTACGGAGCGCGCTCCGTGCTCGCGGTGGACTCCGCGTCGCTCTCCGTCCACGCTGCCCACGAGCTGCTCGCCGACGTGCCCCGCGTGCGCGTCGAGCGCCGCAGCATCTACGAGCTCCCGATCAAGCGCGCGTTCGACCTCGTCCTGGCGGTCGACGTGCTGCACCACCTCCAGCATCCGCGCCTCGCGCTGGAGAAGCTCTGCGAGACCCTGCGGCGAGGCGGCAGGATGGTCGCCTGGCTCCAGGGCTACGAGGCGAACCAGGGCTTCGCGCGCTTCCTCGGCCGCGTCCACCCCGCGCTCCGCCATCTGCCGCCGCGCGCCCTGCATGGGCTCGCGTATCTGATGTCGGCGCCGCTCTTCCTCGGGCTGCCGCTGCGCCGCAGCCACGTGCTCGCGAGCGCGACCGAGCTCCGCTTCCGCCCGCTCCACGCGCAGGTGGTCGGCGCGCTGGTCCCGGAGATCGCGCGCTACTACCGCCGCGACGAGGTGGAGTCACTCTTCAGCGAGCTCGAGCTCGCGAAGTGGGAGGTCCGCGAGAGTCCCGGCGGCTGGACGGTGCTCTGCGAGAAGTGAGCGCCGGACGCCAGCGCCCTACATCTGCCGCCAGTCCTCGGACTGCTCGAAGGCGTAGCTGGCGCGGTAGAGCGTCTCCTCCGCGTAGTGTCGGCCGACCAGCATCATGCCGACCGGCAGGCCGTCGACCCTGCCGCACGGGACCGAGATGGCGGGGTGGTGCGTGACGTCGAAGGGCTGCGTGTTGCCCGTCATCTCGCTCGAGCGCTGGAAGCGTTCGAGCAGCGGCGCGTCGGGCGCCGGCAGCGGCGTCGCGACGATAGGCGACGTCGGCATGAGCAGCGCATCGAACTCGGCGAGCACGCGGTCGTAGGCCGCGCGCAGGACGCGCGCCTGGTTCACGGCCTTCTGGTAGAAGCGGGCGCCGTGCTCGCGGTCTACGTGTGCGCCGGCCAGCAGCACC
>DASUFZ010000230.1:0-8254 GCA_036274295.1 Myxococcota bacterium | reverse complement strand
AGAGCGGACGGACGTCTCGTCGGCCCGCGCATCACAACTACGCCCGCTGACACTGGCATGTCAACCTCGATCGCCGACTGGGACGCGATCGCGACCATCACGCTGGGCGGTGTCCACTCCGACGTCGCTGCGGACTTCTCGACAACCAACAACCCGAACGGCGTCTGGCAGTACGGGTGGTCCACCATGCTGGGTTCGCCCTTCGTACTCAGCACGCATCCCGCTGTTCGCGACGGGGTCGCCACCTGGCGCGGAGACCTCGAGCCGTTCCGAAATCCCGCCGAGTACCACAACGGGACGACCAGTGTCCTCATACTGGGCGATACCAATCCCATGAATCCCGGTCAGTTCGCCCTCCATCCCGGCCCGAACGGAGAGAACGCGGTGGTCCGATACGTCGCGCCGGAGACGGGCACGGCCTCCATCGCGTCCATATTCAGCAGCGTGGATATCTTCGAGACGACTACGGACTTCACGTCCTATTGAACGGGACGGCGCTCTTCGACGGGGTCGTCGACGGCACGGTGGTGCCAGAGCCCACGACGGGGGCGCTGCTCGGGCTGGGTTTGCTAGGCCTCGCTGGCTGGTGCAAGGGGCGCTCCTGAACGACCGGCTCGCACGCGTCACCCGGTGCCATGACGCACGGAGCGCGCCGCAAGCGCCGCAGGCGAGCGGAGTTGACTACTTCGGCTCGTACGCCAGGTTCGGGCCGAGCCAGCGCTCCGCCTCTTCGACGGACCAGCCCTTGCGCGCCGCGTAGTCCTGCACCTGGTCGCGCCCGAGGCGCCCGACGGTGAAGTAGCGCGCGGCGGGATGCGCGAAGTAGAGGCCCGACACGCTGGCCGCCGGCCGCATCGAGCAGGTCTCCGTCAGGGTGATGCCCGCGGTGCCGGGCTCGAGCAGCTCGAAGAGGCGTCTCTTCTCGGTGTGGTCCGGGCATGCCGGGTAGCCGAAGGCCGGGCGGATGCCGCGGTAGCGCTCCGCGATCAGGTCCTCGTTGCTGAGGGTCTCGCCGGCGCCGTAGCCCCACTCGCGGCGCACGCGCGCGTGCAGCCACTCGGCGAAGGCCTCGGCGAGGCGGTCCGCCAGCGCTTTGACCATGATGGCGTTGTAGTCGTCGAGGTCCTTCTCGTAGGCCGCCGCGAGCGACTCGGCCTCGATGCCCGAGGTGACGGCGAAGGCGCCGACGTGGTCGCGCTGCGGGGAGGAGACGGGCGCGACGAAATCGGCCAGGCAGAGCTGCGGCTTGCCGTCCGGCTGCGGGGTCTGCTGGCGCAGCATCGGGAAGCGCGCGATCTCGCGCTCGCGCGACGCGTCGGCGTAGAGCACGACGTCGTCGCCGTCGCTCGCCGCCGCCCAGAAGCCGTAGACGCCGCGCGGCGTCAGCAGCTTCTCCCGCGAGATGCGGCCGAGCAACGCCAGCGCGTGCGCGTGCAGCTCGCGCGCCTGCGCGCCGTAGCGCGGGTGCTCGAAGATGCGCGGGAACTTCCCCTTCAGCTCCCAGGCGGAGAAGAAGAAGGTCCAGTCGACGAAGGGCAGCAGCGCGTCGACGGAAGGCTGAACGTCGCGGTGACCGAGGAAGAGCGGCTGCGCGAAGTCCTGGAGGCGCTCCTCGAGCACGAGGCGCTTCGCGCGCGCCTCCGCCAGCGGGCGCAGCTTGTGCTCGCGGTCGCCCGCGTGGGCGAAGCGCAGGCGCTCCTGCGCCTCGCGGTTCTCCTCGTCGAGCTTGCGCTTGCGCTCGGGATCGAGCAGCGCCGAGACGACGCCCACCGCGCGCGACGCGTCGTTCACGTGCACGACGCTCTCGTGGTACTGCGGGGCGATCTTCACCGCGGTGTGCGGGCGGCTGGTGGTCGCGCCGCCGATCAGCAGCGGCAGGTCCATGCCGCGCCGCTCCATCTCCTTCGCGACGTGCACCATCTCGTCGAGCGAAGGCGTGATCAGGCCCGAGAGCCCGATGGCGTGGGCGCGCAGCTCGACCGCGGTATCGAGGATCTTGTCGCACGGCACCATCACGCCGAGGTCGACGATCTCGTAGTTGTTGCAGGCGAGCACCACGCCGACGATGTTCTTGCCGATGTCGTGCACGTCGCCCTTCACGGTCGCCATCACGATCTTGCCCTGCGACGAGCTCGCGCTCTTCTCCGCCTCCATGTACGGCGTGAGATAGGCGACCGCGCGCTTCATGGCGCGCGCGCTCTTCACCACCTGCGGCAGGAACATCTTCCCGGCGCCGAACAGGTCGCCGACGATCTTCATGCCGTCCATCAGCGGGCCCTCGATCACCTGGAGCGGCCGCGCGAACTTCTGGCGCGCCTCCTCGGCGTCGGCCTCGATGAAGTCGACCACGCCGTGCACCAGCGCGTGCGAGAGGCGCTCCTCGACGGGCGCGTCGCGCCAGGAGAGATCGATCTGCTTCTTGCGGCCGGCGCCCTTCACGCGCTCGGCGTACTCGACCATGCGCTCGGTGGCGTCGGGCCGGCGGTCGAAGAGGATGTCCTCGACGTGCTCGAGCAGCTCCTTCGGGATCTCCTCGTAGACGCCGAGCTGGCCGGCGTTGACGATGCCCATGTCCATGCCCGCGGCGATCGCGTGGTAGAGGAAGGCGGTGTGGATCGCCTCGCGCACGAGCTCGTTGCCGCGGAACGAGAACGAGAGGTTGCTGACGCCGCCGCTGATCTTCGCGCCGGGGCAGGTCGCCTTGATGATGCGGGTCGCCTCGATGTAGTTCAGCGCGTAGCGGTTGTGCTCCTCGATGCCGGTGGCGATCGCCAGGATGTTCGGGTCGAAGATGATGTCCTGCGCATCGAAGCCCACCTGCTCGACGAGCAGCTTGTAGGCGCGCTGGCAGATCTCGACCTTGCGCTGCGTGGTGTCGGCCTGGCCCGTCTCGTCGAAGGCCATCACGACGACGCCCGCGCCGTAGCGGAGGATGCGGCGCGCCTTCTCGAGGAAGTCGGCCTCGCCCTCCTTCAGGCTGATCGAGTTGACGATGCCCTTGCCCTGGATGCACTTGAGCCCGGCCTCGATCACCGACCACTTCGAGCTGTCGACCATCACCGGGATGCGCGCCACCTCGGGCTCGGTCGCGATCAGGTTGAGGAAGCGGGTCATGGCGCGCTCGGAATCGAGCATGCCCTCGTCCATGTTGACATCGAGGATGTTGGCGCCGCCGCGCACCTGGTCGAGCGCGACCTCGACCGCGCGGGTGTAGTCGTCCTCGAGGATCAGCTTCGCGAAGCGCTTGCTGCCGGTGACGTTGGTGCGCTCGCCGATCATCGTGAAGTTCGAGTCCGGGCGGATCGCGTAGGTCTCGAGGCCGCTGAAGGTGGCGACGTTGTCGGCGCGCGCGGGGACGGTGCGCGGCGGCACGCCCTTCACGGCCTCCGCGACGGCGCGGATGTGCGCGTCGGTGGTGCCGCAGCAGCCGCCCACCATGTTGACGAGCCCGCTCTCCGCGAACTCGCGCAGCAGCGCGGCGGTCTGGTCGGGCGTCTCGTCGTAGCCCGCGAAGGCGTTCGGCAGTCCGGCGTTCGGGTACGCGAACACGGGCACCGGCGCGACGGCCGCGAGATCCGAGAGGAAGGGACGCATCTCGGTGGCGCCGAGCGCGCAGTTGATGCCCACCGCGAACGGCCGCGCGTGCGCGATGGAGGTGTAGAAGGCCTCGATCGTCTGGCCCGAGAGCGTGCGCCCGCTGCGGTCGGTGATGGTCGCGGAGATCAGGAGCGGGAGGTCGACGCCCATCTCCGCCATCAGCTCGCGCACGGCGAAGATCGCCGCCTTCGCGTTCAGGGTGTCGAAGATGGTCTCGATCAGCAGCAGGTCGACGCCGCCCTCGATCAGCGCACGCGCCTGCTCCGCGTACGCGCTGCGCACCTCGTCGAAAGTCACCGCGCGGTAGCCCGGATCGTCGACCTTCGGCGAGAGCGAGAGCGTCTTGTTGGTCGGACCGAATGCCCCGGCGACGAAGCGCGGCTGCTCCGGTGTGCGCGCGCTCCACGCGCGCGCGGCCTCCACCGCGATGCGCGCCGCCTCCCGGTTGATCTCCGGGACGAGCGCCTCCATCTGGTAGTCGGCCTGCGCGATGCGGGTCGCGCTGAAGGTGTTCGTCTCGATGATGTCGGCGCCGGCCGCGAGGTAGGCGTCGTGCACGTCGCGCACGACGTCCGGCCGGGTCAGGCAGAGGAGGTCGTGGTTGCCCTTCAAGTCGAGGGCCGAGCTCGCGAAGCGCTCGCCGCGGTAGTCCTTCTCCTCGAGCTGCCGGGCCTGGAGCATGGTGCCCGTGGCGCCGTCGATCACGAGGATGCGTCGGGCGATCAGGGCTTCGAGCTGCTGGCGGAGGGAAGGGGCCATGGCGACTCCGGATTGGATCGGAAGTGCCGGGAGTTTAGTGAAGGATCAATCCATCTCAATAGAGTGATTCAAGGCACGGTCGGTTGTGCCCCTCGGGGAGGACTCAGTCCAGCAGCGGGAATCCGAGCACGGTCTCCAGCTCTCCCAGCGCCTCCCCTGGCTCGACCACCCGGATCGTGGTCATCCCGAGCGCGCGGGCGGCCTTGAGGTTGCGGCCGATGTCGTCGAGGAAGACGGCCTCGCTCGGCACGACGCCGAGCGCCGAGCAGGCGTGCTGGTAGATGCGCGGATCGGGCTTCTGGAGCCCGAGCACGCTCGACTCGAAGAAGGCGTCGAAGAGGTCGCGCAGCCCGCGGTTGCCGTCGTCCTGCCGGTCGTCCCCCGACCAGTTGTTGGTCAGCGCCGCGACGAGCAGACCCCGCGCGCGGATGCGCCGGATCGCGGCCAGCATGGGTGGACGCGGCTGCGCCACCTGCGCGATGTCCTCCATCAACGCGCGCGCCGAGAGCCGCTGGCCCGCCGCCGCGCACTCGGCCTCGAAATCGCGCACGAACGAGGCGAAGTCTCCGCGGCCGCGCTCGAGACGTCCCCAGGCGCCCTCGGGTCCCGTGTCCGCGACGACCCGGTTGATGAAGCCTTCCGGGATGCCCTGCGCGCGCTCGAAGCGGGCGATGGCGTGGAGCGGCGAGTCGAGCACGACTCCGCCGAGGTCGAAGAGCACGGCGCGCAGCGGCATGGCGCGCAACGGTAGCGTCCGGCGCTGCAAGGAGGCCGACGCAAGTCGGCCGACGCGCAGTGAGGCGAAGCCGAACGAAGGCCGGAATGCCCGAGCGCGAGCGATCAGCGAGCGCGAAGGCCCGGCTAAGGCTTGAGCTTCACCCGCAGCACGCGGTCGCCGGCGAACGACCCGATGAAGAGCTCGTCGCCGACGCGCAGCCCGACGGTGCCGCCGCCCATCGGGGCGCCGCCGCCGTGGTAGACGACCTCGTGGGCGAGGGTCGCCGGGTCGACCCGCACGATCTCGAAGGCCGCCGGGCAGGCGCCGCGTGGGAGATCGTTGCAGGCCTGCACCTCGAGCACCCCGGCCGTGATCGACGCCGCGTAGAGCTGCCCATCCGTGCCCCACGCGAGATTGTCGAGCGTGGGGAGATCGGTCTGCGCCTCGACCGTCCCGCTCGCGAGCGAGACGCGGCGCAAGCCGTCGCCGAGCGTCGAGTTCACGTAGAGCGAAGCGCCGTCCGGCGAGAGCGCGATGCCGTTCGCGAACACCACCTCGGTCCCCGGGACCTGCGCGAATCCCTGGCCGGGCGTCCAGCGGACGACGTAGCCGCTGGCGCGGTGGAGGACCGCCGCGCGGAAGAGCTCGATCACCTGCGCGACACCGCCGCGTTTCGGGAGCATGTGGCTCGCGTAGAAGCCGCCGTCGGGCGTGCCGACGACCTCGTTCCACCAGCCCTGCTCCGGCGCGACGGCGCAGCCGCGCCACGCGAGCCCGGCGCCGCCGCCCTGCACCTCGAAGAACTCGACCGACTCGCGCCCGCCGTGGTTCACCACGAGGAGCGCCAGCGCGCCGTCGTCGCGGCGCACGAGATCGATCCCGTGCGGCGAGAACGGCTGCGGCGCGCCCGGGCAGGCCGGATCGCCCCAGCCCGCGCGCAGCTCGCCGCCGTCGCCGCTCTGGTAGAGGACCGTGCGCTGCTCGCTCGCGAGATCGAGCCGCGAGAGCGCGCCGGGATGCTCGCCTTCCATCCCGCCGTACTCGCTCACGAGCAGGCTCGCGCCGCCCGGCAGCAGCACGAGATCCTCGGGGTTCTGGAAGCCGCACAAGGGCCGCGCGTCGCCGACCGCGTCGCACGAGACGACGGGCTCGGAGCCTCCCGCGCAGCCGAGCGCCAGCAGCGCGCACGCGACACCGATCCGAGATCGCATCAGCTCTCCCTCACGACGCCGACGCGCGGCTCGCGCGAGAGCGTCTCCCACATGCTGAGGCCGAGCGCCACCCACACGCAGCCGAAGCTCACCGCGTGACCCCGCGTGAACGGCTCGCCGTAGACCCCCACCGCCAGCAGGAACGCCAGGGTGGGCGCAAGGTACTGGAACATGCCGAGCATCGAGAGCGGCAGGCGCTTGGCCGCGCTGGCGAAGGCGAGGAGTGGCAGCGCGGTGACGAGACCCGACGCGGCGACGAGCCACTGCATGCCCGCGCTCGCCGCCGGCACCGCCGCTTCGCCGCGTGCGCCGAGCCGCGCGAGGTACACGGCCGCCAACGGCGCGAGGGTCAGGGTCTCGATGCCGAAGCCGACGAGCGGCGCCGCCGGGCCGACCTTCCGCACGAGCCCGTAGAGCCCGAAGCTCGTCGCCAGCACGAGCGCCACCCACGGAATCTCGCCCTGCTCGAGCGCCTGCACCGCGACGCCGAGCGTCGCCACGCAGACGGCGAGCACCTGCACGCGCGACAGACGCTCGCGCAGGATCAGCAGCCCGAGCAGCACGTTGACGAGCGGATTGATGTAGTAGCCGAGGCTCGTCGCCAGGATCATGTCGTTCTGCACGGCCCAGATGAACACCAGCCAGTTGACGGCGAGGAGCAGGCCGGCGAACGCGCCGCTCACCGCGCTGCGCGGCGAGCGCAGCGAATCGGCCAGCTCGCGGCCCGCGCGCAGCACGACGATCATCGCCAGCGCGACACCGAGCGAGGCGAGCACGCGATACGCGAGCAGCTCCGCCGCCGGGAAGTGATGCACTTCCTTCCAGTAGATCGGGGCGAAGCCCCAGATCCCGTAGGCGAGCAGCGCGTAGACCGTGCCGGTGCTGCGCTCGCTCGCCGCGTCCACGGCCAAGGTCCGCTCCGATGCGCGGGCGCTGGCTGTGAGCGCCGCGGACGCGCGAGGATACAATGGCCGCGGACACGGGCGAGGGAGGTTGGCGATGCGTACGCGGGGTTCGATTCTCGCGTGGATGCTCGGATTGCTCTGCACGGTCGCTGCGACGGGAGTTGCGCGCGCAGACGGCTGCGACCGCTGCGGGCCGCAGCACCGCGCGCGCTTCACGGTGGAGAGCACGCGCGACGTCGAGAACGACTGGATCACCGCCACCGTGGGCGTCACCGCGGAGGACGTGAATCCCGCCGCGCTCGCCGATCGCATCAACCAGGACATGGCGTGGGCGCTTCAGCAGGCGCGTGCCGAATCCAAGGTGAAGGCGAAGAGCGGCGGCTACTCGACCTTCCCGGTGCACGACGACGCCGGCCGCATCCGCCGCTGGCAGGCCAGCCAGCAGCTCGTGCTCGAGGGCAGCGACAGCGCCGCGATCACGCGCCTCGTCGGCGCGCTCCAGGCGCGCCTCCAGCTCCAGTCGTTCGAGTTCTCGGTGTCGGAGGAGCTCCGCCGCAAGGTGCAGGAGGAGCTGGTGACGGAGGCGCTGGCGGCCTTCCGCGCGCGCGCCGCGCTCGTCGCCAAGGGCCTCGGCGCGTCGGGCTTCGCGCTCGACGACGTCTCCATCGAGACGGGCTCGCCCGGGTTCCCGGTTCCGATGATGCGCGCCGAGATGAGGTTGGCGGAGTCGGACAAGGTCGCGCCGCCGGCCGTCCAGGCGGGCACCTCGCGCGTCGCCGTCACGGTCAACGGCTCGATCGTCCTCGACTGATCCGCGACGCGACCGCCAGCGCGGCGAGGGCGGCGAGCGCGAGCGCTGCCAGCGCGGTGCCTCGCGCAAGCGAGCGCGGCCGGTAGCGCAGCTCGATCTCGTGCTCGCCCGCCGGCACCGCCACGGCGCGGAACGCGAGGTTCGCGCGCAGGAGCGGAGCCTGGACGCCGTCGACGCGCGCCTCCCAGCCGGGGAACCAGGCGTCGGCGAGCACGATCGCGGCCGGGCGCTCGCCGCGCGTGTGGAGCGAGAT
>DASUFZ010000229.1:0-22945 GCA_036274295.1 Myxococcota bacterium | reverse complement strand
GCGACGATCTCGAAATCGCGCGCGGGCAGGAGGTCGAGCGCGGCGACGTTCTCGAACGCGGGCACGTTCGCGGCGAAGAGCGCCTGATGCGTCTCGAAGCGCTTCGAGGGGCCGTGGTCGATGCTGGCCGTGTCGATGCCGACGGCCACGACGGCGCGCTCGAGGGTCAGCCAGCGCGCGGCGTCGGCGGAGAGGCCGGGGAAGTGCAGGCTCGCGACCGCTGCGGCGCCGCGCTCGCTGGTGCCGAGGTAGCGCGCGCGATCCGGCCAGAAGCGGCTCGTGCCGGTGTAGAGCAGGACGATCGCGCCGCGCGGGATCTCGCCGTGCTCCTTTTCCCAGGCCTGGAGGTCGGCGACGCCGACCTGGTGATCGCGATCTTCGAGGCAGGCGGCCTCGACGTTCACGACGATGCCCGGGCCGATCAGGTGCTCGAGCGGGATCTCGTCGACGTGCTGGCCCGTCGCGGAGAAGTGAACGGGCGCGTCGATGTGCGTGCAGCCGTGCTCGGCGGCGCGGAAGCGGTGGGCCTCGTAGTAGTAGCCGCCGTCGGTCACGGCGCCGGGCGCACCCTCCAGCACGAAGCCCTCCTCGGTCGGCCAGTAGACGGTCTGCGCGTCGAAGGGATGCGTCAGGTCGACGATCTCCCGCGACGATTCGAAGTGGGCGCACGCGGAGGCGGCGAGCAGCACGGCGACCGGGGCCAGTGCGCGCATGGTTCCTCCGCCGGTCAGAAGAGGTTGCGGATCAGCTCGGCGCCGCCGACGTAGGTGCCGATCATGCCGCCGATCGTCGTCAACAGGAAGACGAGGAAGATCCGCAGCAGGCGGTTGCTCCACCAGCGGCGCGGGACGGCCGCGTCGTCGGCGACGTTCTCCAGCTCGCGCACGACGGGCGGCACCAGCCAGGCCTGGAGGAAGGCGAGGACGTGGCCCGCGCCGAGCAGCGGGTGCAGCGCCGTGAACGGCGCGACACCGAAGGCCGAGACCACGACGCCGGGATGCGCGAGCGCGCAGGCCGCGCCGATCGAGGTCGGGATGCCCGTCGCGAGCACGAAGAAGAGCGCGTTGTGGACGACCGCCTGTGCCCCGTGGCGCACGCCGACCACGGCGAGCGCGACGAACACGAGCACCGGCACGGCCCAACCGATCCACTTCACGTAGGCGGGCACCGCCGGAATGGTCGAGAGCGCTGCGAGGTCGACCGGGCGGTGCTCTTCGAGCAGGCGGCGGATGCCGGCCACGTGCCCCGCGCCGACGACCGCCACGACCTTGCGCCCGCCGGCGTCGTGGATCTTCTGCGCCAGGTAGGCGTCGCGCTCGTCGATCAGCGCGGTCTTCGCGCCGGGGAGCGCCTCGCCGAGCTCGCGCATCAGCTCCGAGAGCACGTCCTGATCGCGCAGCCGCCGCAGGGTTTCCTCGTCGATCTCGGGGCGGTCGAGCAGCGCGGCGGCGAGGGTCCCGAGCAGCTGCGACTTCTTCCACAGCGAGAGCGACGCCCACACGCGCCGCAGGGTCACGCGCACGTCGCGGTCGCAGAGCTCCACGGGGATGCCGAGCGATTCGGCCGCGCGCGCGGCCTCGACCAGCTCGCTGCCGGGCGCCACGCCGAGCGCGCCGCCGAGCTTCTTCTGGTAGGCGGCCAGCACGAGGTTCGCGAGCAGCGGCGCGAGCTGGCGCTTGCGCGTCACCTCGCGCAGGTCGAGCTCCTCCCAGCGGCGCCGCGAGGAGAGCGCCTGGTAGCGCTGCGCGTCGAGCTCGATGCACACGCGGTCGGGCCGCTCGGCGTGAATCAGCTCGCGCACGAGGTCGGCGGACTCGCGCGACACGTGCGCCGTCCCGACGAGCAGGATCTCGCGGCCATCCTGCGCGATCACCTGGACGTCGGCGGAGTCGCGCGGTTGCTGCGGGGCCGGTTCCGTCACGGGCGCGGACTTTATCTCAGCCGGACCTTCGCGCTCGCTAATCGCTCGCGCTCGGGCTGCCGGCACTTCGCTCGGCTGCGCCTCGCTGCGCGTCGGCCGACTTGGGCCGGCCTCCTTGCGGTCAGCGCTGCGAGCGCGCTGCGGCGCGCTTCCACAGCTCCTCGAGCGCCTCCGGGGCCACCGGCGGGATCCGCGCGAGCGCCAGGTTCTCCTCCACGTGGGATGGGTCGCGCATGCCGACGACGGCCGACGCGATCTCCGGCGTGCTGCGCACGAACTGGAGGCAGCGCTGCGCGTCGCTGCGGCAGCCGGGGAAGGACTCGGCGACGAAACCCGGCAGGCGGCCGAGCGCGCGGCCGCGCGCGAGCGGCGCGCTGGCGAGCACGGCCGTGCCCGTGCCGTGCAGGGTCGCGAGCGCCGCCTGCGCGTGTCCGCTCGGTCCGAGCTGCGAGTCGAGACGCAGCGCTTGCGCCATCGCCAGGTTGTACGGCAGCGCGACGGCGCGCAGGTGGTGATCGCCGCCGCCGACCTCGAGCGCCCACTCGAAGACGTCGAGCAGCGCCAGGTGACCGCGCTCGGTGTGCGGCCGCAGCAGGCCGTCCCAGGTGGCGAGCCCGTAGGCCGCGATGGCGCCGTCCGCGACGGCGCGCTCGAGCGCCTCGAAGGCGCCGCACATGCGCGCGCGGAACTCCTGCGCGCTGCATTCGCCGAGATGCAGCTCCGGCTCCTCGAGGAGATACAGGTCGAGCGTCGCGAGGCGCAGGTTGCGCCGGCTGCGCTCGATCTGGTCGCGCAGGAAGGGCGCGTCGAGGCTGTGGACGCCGTGCGCGACGCGCTCGAGATCCACGAGGCCCGTGTCGACGTAGGTGGAGATCAGGTGACGCCGCATGGCGTTGCCCGACGGCGCGAGCTCGGGGTCGGGGGTCAGGTAGCCGCCCTTCGTGACGACGACGATCTCGTCGCGGCGCGCGGCGCCCTCGCGGAAGGCGCGCGCGAGCGCCGCGCCGAGACAGCGCTCGCTCGCGTGCATGCGATCCGAGAGCGCCGTGACGAACACGTTCACGCCGCCGGCGACGAGCTCGGAGACGGCGGAGCGGTAGAGCATGTCGTCGACGCCGCCCGGCTCGCCGTTGCGCGTGCCGAGCGCCAGCGAGGAGAGCCACAGCCGGTCGGGTCTGCGGAAGTGGCTGCGCGGCTCGCCGAAGCGCGACGCGTAGCGCTCGGTGCCCTCCGGGGTTGCGCGCCCGGGGATGAGCTCGCTGTCGCGCATAGCGGCGGAAGCTAGCAGCGCGCTTGCCGCAACCCCGGCGGTCCGCGCGGGTTGAAGGAGTGCGGCCCGCTCTCGCGGCGCCGTACACCAGGAGAAGAACCATGCGCCTCTCGCGCCCCGCCACCTTCGCACTGAGCCTGCTCGTCGCGCTCGCGTTCGTCGCTTCCGCGGCCGACGCGCGGCCTCGCGCCGCGCGCGCGCGTCAGGGCGCGCCGACGAGCGGTCATTCGGAGCGCACCGTCACGCGCACCGGGCCCGACGGCACGTCGCGCACCTCGCAGCACGTCACCGACTGGCAGCGCGGCAACGGCCAGTGGACGCGCGACACCGTCCACACCGGCCCGAACGGCAAGCAGGCCACGACGCACGTCGAGGGGGCGAAGACCGAGAACGGCTACACCAGGACCGCCACGCACACCCGTCCCGACGGCACGACCTCCACGAAGCAGGTCACGCGAACGGTGACGCCCGTCACGCCGGGGCCCGCTCCCGCCGAGTAGGTCCGCCCGTCTTCAGCGGCGGTCGCGGTCCGGGGTTCAGCTCGCGGGCCGCACCGCCGATGAGGGCTTCGATGCCCGAGGTCCATGGAGATCACCTCGACGTCAGCGCGGAGGAGCAGCGCTATCTGCGCCGCACCTTCCGCCGCTTTGCCCTGCCCTGGGTGCTGATGGCCGCCGTGCTCGGCGCGCTCGCCGGCGCCGCACCGCGCTGGATCGAAGCGACGCCGGAGACGGGCGCGCCGAGCGGCGCGTCGCACGCGAGCGAGGACGTCGGTCCGCTGCACGGCGAGATCGCGACGCTCTCGCAGCGCATCGTCGGCCTCGAGGCCGCGGTCGCGAAGACGCGCGATCGGCTCGTCGAGCTCGAGGGCCGCAGCAGCGTCTCGAACGACAACGGCGGTCTGGATACGGAAGCGCTGGAGCGCCGCCTCGAGGGCTTCACCGCCCGCATCGTCGCGCTCGAATCCCGCGCCGGCTCGGCCGGCGATTCGCCCTCCGCCGAAGGGCTGCGCCTCGACGCGCAGATCGCGGCGCTCGCGGAGCGCCTCGCGCGTCTCGAGACGGAGCAGGGCGGTCCGCGCCCGGACGCGCCCGCAGCCGCCTACCCGCCGCAGTAGTCGGCGCGGTCGTCGGGGCCGCAGCCCCGCACCCGCTGCGCGCGCTCTTGTGCGCATTCGCGGGCAGGCTCTAGTTTCCGATCACCCATTCGGAGGGTCGTCGCCATGATGCGCATCTTCCTGTTCGCCGTGACCAACATCGCCATTCTGCTCGTCGTCTCGATCGTGTTCCGGCTGCTCGGGCTCGAGGGCATCCTCCACCAGAACGGCGTCGACCTGAACCTCGGCTCGCTGCTCGTCTTCTCCGCCGTCATCGGCATGACCGGCAGCATCATCTCGCTGCTGCTCTCCAAGTGGATGGCGATCCGCGGCACGGGCGCGCACGTCATCAAGGAGCCGGCGAACGACACCGAGGCCTGGCTCGTGCGCACGGTGCAGCATCAGGCGCAGGCCGCGGGCATCGGCATGCCGCAGGTCGCGATCTTCCCGTCCGACGCGCCGAACGCCTTCGCGACCGGCGCGCGCCGCGACGCCGCGCTCGTCGCCGTCAGCACGGGCCTGCTCCAGCGCATGGACCGCCAGCAGGTCGAGGCGGTGCTCGGCCACGAGGTGAGCCACGTCGCCAACGGCGACATGGTGACGCTCGCGCTGATCCAGGGCGTGCTCAACACCTTCGTGATCTTCCTGTCGCGCGTGATCGGCCACGTGGTCGACCGCGTGATCCTGCGCAACGAGCGCGACGGCCACGGCATCGGCTTCTTCATCACGACGATCGCCGCGCAGCTCCTGCTCGGCATCCTCGCCACGATGATCGTCTGCTGGTTCTCGCGGCGCCGCGAGTTCCGCGCGGACGCGGGCGGCGCGCGCCTCGCGGGCCGTCCGGCCATGATCGGCGCGCTCGAGCGCCTGAAGACGCCGGAGCCGCATCCGCTGCCGGACGGGCTGCGCGCGTTCGGCATCCGCGACGGCGGGGGCTTCTCGCGCCTGTTCATGACGCACCCGCCGCTCGAGGAGCGGATCGCGACGTTGCAGTCGATGACGGGCGCCTAGGTCCGGCGCTAGAGGGCCTCGTACCCCTCGTTGACCCAGGCTTCGAGATCCTCGGGCAGATCCGCGCCCGCGGTTGCGAGATCGCGCGCGCGCGGCGCCACGATGTTCGCCTCGAACATCTCCGCGAAGTGGCCGCGGATGCGCTCGCTGTAGAGGCCGATCGCGCGCAGGGTCGGGATCACGAAGCCCGAGACGGGACCCAGGCGGCCGCCGCTCCTCGACATCGCCTCGGCGACCACCTCGCGCTCGGCGGCGAGCTTCTTCATCGCCTCGATCGGATCGATGCCGGCAGCCTTCCAGATGCCGAGCACCTGGTCGCGCATCGAGAGGCCCGCGCGCGAGTCGATCAGCAGGCGCGCGGACTCGAACGCGAAGTCCTCGAGCGCGGCGCGCTCGGCGTCGCTGATCTGCGGCACGACGGCCGAGAGGTACTTGATCCCGTAGCCCGTGTGCCGGGCCTCGTCGCGCGCGACGTAGGTGAGGAGCTGCTGGAGCAGCGGCTCGCGCGTCTGGTTGCGCATGTCGCGGAAGGCGTAGAGCGCGAGCCCCTCGGCGACGACCTGCATGCCGACCGCCTTGAAGCGCCAGTCCTCGGCCGCCAGCACGTTGTCGAGCAGCTTCTTCAGGCCGGGCGAGATCGGCGTGACGTCGTCGAGCAGGCGCACATAGGCGGCGAATGCCTCCACGTGGCGCGCCTCGTCGAGCGTCTGGGTGGCGGCGTAGAACTTGCCGTCCATGTGGGGCACGGCCGAGACGAGCTGGCCCGCCACCATCAGCGCCCCCTGCTCGCCGTGCAGGAAGTTCGAGAGCAGGAAGCAGGCCGAGCGCCGGGCCACCTCCCAGCGCGTGTCCGGCGGCAGCGACTTCCAGAACTGCGTGCGCGCGACCGGCAGGCCGCCGAGCGAGAAGGTCTCGGAGAAGGCCTCGCGGTCGACGCCGCGCTGCCAGTCGAGATCGCGCACGGAGATCCACTGGCGCTCCAGCGCGTTGGCGTAGAGCGTGCGCAACGCGTCGAGCTCCGGCTCGTAGCTCCAGTTGTAGATGGCGCGCAGCGCGGCCTCGACCTCGTCGGTGCCGCGAGGAAACGCTTCGGGGAGCTCGCTCGGAACCGCGCTCATCGCTCTTCTCCATGGCCGGACGTCCCCGGCGATCCCGGGGGTCCCGGCGGGCGAGGATCGCGGATCCCCGCGATGCCGGCGAGCACGAGGCGCACCAGCTCGCTCTGCCGGCTCGTGCCGGTCTTGAAGAAGATCTGCTTCAGCTGGCTGCGCGCCGTGTTCATCGTCACGCCGCGCTGGGTCGCGGCCTCCTCGAGCGACCAGCCGTCGCACAGCAGCTCGACCAGCTCGACCTCCGCCTGCGTCAGCGCGTAGAGCTTCCGCAGCGGCTCGCTGTGCTGGAGCGTCTGCCCTTCGACGTCGGTCACGTAGGCGACGGCGACGGCGTCGTGCAGGCTGTGGCCCGGGCCGGTCGAGAGCAGCGACGCGAGCATCAGCGGGAAGGCGCGGCGCCCGGACGGCCGCGTCACCGCCATCACGTTGCCGTCGACGAAGCGGCCCGTCGCGTTCGCCTCGATCACCTGGCGGATCATCTGCTGGAGCACCGCGTTGTCGGCAGGGCGCGCCGCGCGCGGCACGCCGTCCTCGAGCTCGAGACCGTCGCCGAGGCGGAGGATGCGGTCGGCGGCGCGGTTGCAGAGCACGATCTGCCCGCGCGGATCGAGCAGCATCACGCCGGTCGGCAGGCGGTCGAGCGCCTCCGCGAGCGCCGCATTCTCGTGTCCGCGCTGGTGCAGCGCATACGCGCGCGCGAGATGCGGCACCAGCAGGTCGCCGAGCGCGCAGTCGGAGGTGCGCCAGGGCTTCTGGCCTTCGCGCTTGAAGATCGCGATCACCGCGGACGGCCGGCCCTCCTCCAGCGCGACCGTGTGTCCGAGCGGACCGCATGCCGCGAGACCGAGCGGCTTCATGAAGTCGTGGTAGTAGGAGGTCTCACACACCATCGAGTCGGGCAGCACTTCGCTCGCGAGCCCGAAGCGCCCGACGAAGTTCTTCGTGTAGCCGATGCTCCACGGCAGCCCGCGCCGGTGATGCTCGACGAACACGTCGAGATACGCGGGATCCGGATGCCGCATGCCGTGCTCGATGAACACGCCTTGCACGGGGAAGCCCGGCAGCTGGAACGCGAAGCCGACCGACACATCGCCGTACGCCTGTGCGAGCTCTTCGACGAAGACTTGCCACTGGCGGGCATCACTCGCGGCTTCGTAGATGCGAGCGATGAGCGAGAGGGCCTGACGTTCGATGCGCACGGCGAGTCGTCCTGATGACAGGAACGGCAGCCATCATAAGAGATTGCGAACCCCGTGGGGGGAACCGAATTCGGCCCATCTTTTCATCGGGGCCGCGGATCCCCGGGTTCGCGTCGGACGTACAGAAATTGGATGGGGCCCACCCCCGTTCGGGAATGGGCCCCATCCGTGTGCGCAAGTCGTGTTGCTGAATCCTCTACCGAGGAGGTCGTCTAGAGCCGTTGTGGGCTGTGCGATCCAGGCGGTCCCTCGTCCGCCAGAATCACCGGCGCCAGACGTCCCGAAACAGCTTCTACCACGGATCGCAGCGTGGCGTCTTCCCCCATTCGGGGGGAACCCCGGCAAAATGTGAGCGAGGCTCAGTGAGCGCCGAGGCGCCGGAAGACGTCTTCGGGGGTCTCGGCGGTCGACTTCGGACCGCCCTGGAAGGCCTTTACCGCCGTCGCGAGACCCTGACAGATCTCGTCGGCGCCCTGGATGCCGCGAGCGGAGAGCTCCTTCGGCATCGCGCGTACCAGCATCACGGCCATCTGCTCGGTGGTGACGCTGCGCGGGTCGAGACCCGCCTCCTTCAGTGCGATCCGCACCGTGCCGCGCGCCTCGAGCCGGTCGAGCTCGCTGCGCTCCTCGAGCCGGGCCGCGACGAACTCGAAGAGAGTTTCGGACATGCGGCACGTTTCGGTGGAGCGCGGCCCCGACTCGAGGGATTTCCGAAAGCGGGCTCTTATTCCGGCTCGGACGGCTCTGCCAGCTCCTCGAGCGGCGGGCAGGTGCAGACCAGGTTCCGGTCGCCGTAGGCGTTGTCGATGCGGCCGACGGGCGGCCAGTACTTGTGCTCGCGCAGCCAGGGCGCGGGCCAGGCCGCCTGGGCTCGGGTGTAGGCGTGGCGCCAGTCGTCCGCGCAGACGGCCTGCGCGGTGTGCGGCGCGTTGCGGAGCGGGTTGTCCTCGGCGTCGAGCTCGCCCCGCTCGATCGCGCGGATCTCGGCGCGGATCGAGATCAGCGCGTCGCACAGGCGATCGAGCTCGCCCTTCGACTCGCTCTCGGTCGGCTCGATCATCAGGGTGCCGGCCACCGGGAAGCTCATGGTCGGGGCGTGGAAGCCGTAGTCCATCAGCCGCTTCGCGAGATCGTCCACGCGGATCCCGGCGCCGCGCTCGAAGCCGCGGCAGTCGATGATGAACTCGTGCGCGACGCGGCCGCGCGCGCCGCGATAGACGACGTCGTAGTGCTCGCCGAGCCGCGCCGCCATGTAGTTGGCGTTGAGGATCGCGACCTGCGTCGCGCGCGTCAGCCCGCGCGCGCCCATCAGCGCGATGTAGACCCACGGGATCGGCAGGATGCCGGCGCTCCCGTACGGCGCCGCGGAGACGGGGCCGGTGCCGGAAGCGGGGTCGCCCGGCAGGAACGCCTCGAGGTGCTTCGCGGCCGCGATCGGACCCATGCCAGGCCCGCCGCCGCCGTGCGGGATGCAGAAGGTCTTGTGCAGGTTCAGGTGACACACATCGGCGCCGATGCGGCCCGGCGACGTGAGCCCGACCTGCGCGTTCATGTTGGCGCCGTCGAGGTAGACCTGGCCGCCGTGCTCGTGCGTCAGCGCGCAGGCTGCGCGCACGTCCTCCTCGAAGACGCCGTGCGTCGACGGGTAGGTGATCATCAGCGCCGCGAGATCCTGCGCGTGCTCGGCGCAGCGCTTGCGCAGGTCCGCGAGATCCACGTTGCCGCGCTCGTCGCAGGCGACCGCCACCACCCGGAAGCCCGCGATCACCGCCGTGGCCGCGTTGGTGCCATGCGCCGACACGGGCAGCAGGCAGACGTCCCGGCGGCCCTCGCCGCGCGACGCGTGGTAGCGGCGGATCGCCAGCAGGCCCGCGTACTCGCCCTGCGAGCCCGCGTTCGGCTGGAGCGACACGGCCGGCAGGCCCGTGATCTCGGCGAGCCAGCTCTCGAGATCGGCGAACATCGCGGCGTAGCCGCGCGCCTGGTCCGCGGGCGCGTACGGGTGGAGCCCGGCGAACTCGGGCCACGTGACCGGCAGCATCTCGCTCGTCGCGTTGAGCTTCATCGTGCAGGAGCCGAGCGGGATCATCGAGGTCGTCAGCGAGAGGTCCTTGGCCTGCAGCCGGTGCAGGTAGCGGAGCATCTCGTGCTCGCTGCGGTGCGCGTGGAAGACCGGGTGCTCGAGGATCGCGCTCCTGCGCTCGAAGGCGCCCGGCAGCGGCGCCTCGGCCGCAGCGGCGAGCGCCTCGAACCCCGGCGGCGTCGAGTCGGCCGCGAAGGCCGCCAGTAGCTTCTCGACGTCCTCGCGCGTGGTGGTCTCGTCGAGCGAGACGCCGACCGCGTCGTCGCCGTAGGCGCGCAGGTTGATGCCGCGCTCGAGCGCGTCGGCCAGCACCTGCTTGGCGGACTTGCCGGACGGCGTCACGCGCAAGGTGTCGAAGAAGAGCCCGTCCGGAAGCTCGTGGCCGAGACGGCGCAGGCCCTCGGCCAGCACCAGGGTCATGCCGCGCACGCGCCGCGCGATCCGGCGCAGGCCCTCCGGGCCGTGGTAGACGGCGTAGAGGCCGGCCATGATCGCGAGCAGCACCTGCGCGGTGCAGATGTTGCTCGTGGCCTTGTCGCGCCGGATGTGCTGCTCGCGCGTCTGGATCGCGAGCCGGTAGGCCACGTGCCCGTGCGCGTCGCGCGACACGCCGACGAGTCGGCCGGGCAGGCGCCGCGCCAGCTCGTCGCGGGTCGCGAGGTAGGCCGCGTGCGGACCGCCGTAGCCGAGCGGGACGCCGAAGCGCTGCATCGAGCCGACGGCGATGTCCGCGCCGAGCTCGCCGGGCGGCGTCAGCAACACGAGCGCGAGCGGGTCGGCCGCCACCACGGCGAGCGCGCCGGCCTTCTTCGCGCGCTCGATCAGCCGGCGCGGATCGGCGACGCGGCCGTCGGTCGTCGGATACTGGAGGAGCACACCGCAGGCGCCCGCGGCGGCGGGGTCGAGCGACTCGGCCGGCCCGACGCGCAGCTCGATCCCCATCGACTCCGCGCGCGTGCGCACGACGCCGAGGGTCTGCGGATGGCAGTCGTCGGCCGCCAGGAAGACGTTCTTCTTGCCGCGCGCCGCGCCGTGGCACATCGCCATCGCCTCGGCGGCCGCGGTGGCCTCGTCGAGCAGCGATGCGTTCGCGAGCGGCAGCCCGGTGAGGTCCGCCACCAGCGTCTGGAAGGCGAGCAGCACCTCCAGGCGGCCCTGCGAGATCTCGGCCTGGTACGGCGTGTACTGCGTGTACCAGCCGGGGTTCTCGAGCACGTTCCGCTGGATCACCGGCGGGACGATCGTGTCGGAATATCCCATGCCGATGCACGAGCGCAGCACGCGGTTGCGCGACGCCATCTCGCGCAGGCGCGCGAGCACCTCGCGCTCGCCGAGCTCGCGCTCGTCGAGCCCGGGGAGCGCGAGCGGACGCTCGAGGCGGATCGCGCGCGGGACGGTCTGATCGACCAGCTCCTCGAGCGACGCGCAGCCGATGCGCGCGAGCATCTGCGCGATCTCGGCCTCGCTCGGGCCGATGTGGCGGTGGACGAACGGATCGGAGGGGGCGAGCGCGTCGCTCGTCGGGCGGGCGGTCTGCATGCGGGGCCGTAGGGTAGTGTGGGATGTGCGCGCGGGCATGAAAAAGGTGACGTCGGTGCAGAAGGCATGGCGAGGGGTCGTCCTCGCGCTCTTCGTCGGCCTCTCGCTCGGGGCGGCCGACGCCGGCGGGCCCGTGATCCTGTGCCTCGGCGATTCGCTGACCGAGGGTCTCGGCGTGTCGCCCGAGCAGGCATTCCCGAGCCTGGTCGAGCAGCGCCTGCACGAGGCGGGTCACCCGCATGCGCGCGTCATCAACGCCGGCATCAGCGGCTCGACTTCGGCGTCGGCGGCGTCGCGCCTGCGCTGGCAGCTGCGCGCGCAGCCCGACGTGCTGGTGCTCGCGCTCGGCGCAAACGACGGTTTGCGCGGCCTCGATCTCGCGGCCACCCGGCACAACCTCGAGGAGGCCATCGCGCTCGCGAAGCAGGCGGGCGTGCGCGTCGTGCTCGCGGGCATGAAGCTGCCGCCGAACTACGGGGCGTCCTACACGAGCCAGTTCGAGGCGCTCTTCCCGGAGCTGGCGAAAGAGCAGGGCGCCGCGCTGATCCCCTTCCTGCTCGAGGGCGTGGCGGCGCGCCCCGAGCTCAACCAGGCCGACGGCATCCACCCGAACGCGCGCGGCTACGAGCGGGTCGCCGACAACGTGATGGCCGTGCTGCTGCCGCTGCTCTAGGACCGCCCGTGCTCTCCGCCCGCGACGTCTACAAGCACTTCGCCACGCCGGCCGGCACGCTCGAGGTGCTGCGCGGCATCGATCTCGAGGTCGCGCCGGGCGAGACGGTCGCGGTGCTCGGCGAGTCGGGCAGCGGCAAGTCGACCCTGCTCGCGCTGCTCGCGGGGCTCGACGTCCCCACGCGAGGCAGCGTGTGCATCGACGGCCACGACACGTCGGCGCTCTCCGAGCGCGATCTGGCGGCGCTGCGCGCGCGCTCGGTCGGCATCGTCTTCCAGAGCTTCCACCTGATGGGGGGCCTCTCGGCCGAGGAGAACGTGCGCCTGCCGCTGGAGCTGCGCGGCGACGCCGACGCGCACGCGCGCGCCCGCGCGGCGCTGGCGCAGGTCGGCCTCGCGGCGCGCGCGGAGCACCTGCCCGCGCGGCTCTCCGGCGGCGAGTGCCAGCGCGTCGCGATCGCGCGCGCGCTCGTCGTCGAGCCGGGCATCCTGCTGGCCGACGAGCCGAGCGGCAGCCTCGACGAGCGCACGGGCGAGGCCGTCGACGACCTGCTCTTCGAGCTGGTCGCGCGCCGCGGTACGGCGCTCGTGCTGGTCACGCACAGCGAGCGGCTCGCCGCGCGCTGCCAGCGGCGCGTGCGCCTGACGGGCGGCCGCCTCGCCGCATGACGCTCCTCCGCCTCGCGCTGCGCGAGCTCCGCAACGACCCGCGCTTCGCGGGCTCGTTCGTCTTCTGCCTGGCGCTCGGCTTCGCGGGCTTCGTCGCGCTCGACGCCTTCCAGGACTCGGTCGCGCGCGAGCTCGCCGCGCGCTCGCGCGCCTATCTCGGCGGCGACGTGCGGGTCGAGTCGCGGCGGCCGCTCACGCAGGAGGAGCAGGCGCGCTACGACGATCTCGCCGGGCCGGGCGCTCGCACGGCCTCGTTGGTCGAGCTCTTCTCGATGGCGGCCTCCGGCGGTCGCGCCCGCCTCGTCGAGCTCTGCGCGATCGATGCCGACTACCCGCTCTACGGCGAGATCGTGTTGGAGGGCAGCGGCGCGGCCGGCGAGGCCGAGCGGCGCGCGCTGCGCGAAGGACCGGGCCTGTGGGCCGATCCCGTGCTGCTGCGCTGGCTCGAGCTCCAGCCGGGCGACACGCTCGCGCTCGGCAGCGCGCGCTTCACGGTGCAGGGAGCGATCGAGCGCGATTCGGCGCGCCCGACGCGCGGCTTCTCGCTCGCGCCGCGCGTCTACGTCGCGATGTCCGCGCTGGCCGCGACGGAGCTCGTCGCGACCGGGAGCAGGATCGAGTACCGGCGCGTCTATCTCCTCGCCGAGGGCGGCGACGCCCACGCCGTCGCGCGCGCGATGCGCCTCGTGCAGGACGATCCGCAGCTCGAGGTGCGCGCGCACGACGAGGCAGCCGGCGAGCTGACGCAGGTCTACGCGCGCGTCGCGGACGCGCTCTCCCTCGTCGCGCTCGCGGCCGTCTTCCTCGCCTGCGTCGGCTCGGCGCACCTCTTCCGCGCGTTCCTGCTGCGCCGGCTCGGCGACGTCGCGATCCTGCTCGCGCTCGGCGCCACGCGGCGGCGCGCCGAGCAGCTCTTCCTGACGCAGCTCGCGCTGCTCGGCGTCGCGGCGGGGCTCGCGGCGAGCGCGCTCGGCGCGCTGCTGTTGCCGCTCGCGGCGCACCTCGCGCGCAACTTCTTGCCCGCCGACTTCACGCCGACTGTCGGCTGGCGCGCGGTCGCCGTGGTGACGGTGCTCGCCGCGGCGGGCGGCGTCGCGACCTGCCTTCCGCTGCTGCTGCGCCTGCGCGAGCTCCGCCCCGCGCAGCTCTTCGCCGAGGGCGCGCGGCCGTCGCTCTCGTCGCGGCGCGGCGCCTTGCTTCCGCAGGCGCTCGCCTGGACGCCGGCCGCGCTGCTCTTCGTCGGCATCTGCCTCTGGCGCGCGCCGCTCGTCTCCGTCGGCCTCTGGTTCGCGGCGCTCTTCGCCGTCGCGCTCGGAGGACTGGCGCTGCTCGGCGCCGGCCTGCTGCGCGGCGCGGCCGCGCTGCCCTCGCCGCGCGCGCTGGCGGCGCGCCTCGCGCTGCGCGAGCTCTCGCGCGGCGGCAGCGGCGCCGTCTCCTGCTTCGCGGCGCTGGCGCTCTGCGTGTTCCTCCAGGGTCTCGCGCCGCAGCTGCGCGCCTCGCTCGCGCGCGATCTCGAGACGCCGGGCGCCGAGACCTTGCCGAGCCTCTTCCTCTTCGACATCCAGCCCGAGCAGCGCGACGCCATCGCGCGCCACGTCGAGGCGCACGACGCGCAGCTGACCCGCGTGTCGCCGCTCGTGCGCGCGCGACTCGCCTCGCTGCGCGGCGAGCCGGTGCGGGATGCGGCCGACGGCGACGCGCCGCCCGCGCGCTCGCGCCTCGCGCGCGAGGGCGAGGACGACGGCCGTCGCCTGCGCGCGCGCGGCTACAACCTCACCTATCGCGACGAGCTCGCGCCCGGTGAGCGCATCCTCGAAGGGCGGCCGTTCTCGCATGTGCGCGCCGCCGACGGGCTGCCCGAGATCTCGCTCGAGCGGAGCTTCGCGGAGCGCCTCGGCGTCGGCGTCGGCGACGCGCTCGGCTTCGACGTGCAGGGCGTGACCGTCGAGGGCCGCGTCGTCTCCTTGCGCGAGGTCCACTGGCAGAGCTTCGAGCCGAACTTCTTCGTGCTCTTCCAGGGCGGCGTGCTCGAGGACGCGCCGCAGACCTACCTCGCCTCGGTGCCGCAGCTCGCCGCGGATCGGCGCGAAGCGCTCCAGGCGTCGCTCGCGGAGGCATTCCCGAACGTGTCGAGCGTCGACGTGACGCGCCTGGTCGAGCGCCTCCTCGCGCTCGCCTCGCGCCTCGAGTGGGCGCTGACGGGGACTGCGGCGCTCTCGCTCTGCGTGGGGCTCGCGGTCGTCTTCGCGATCGCGCGCGATCAGGCGCGCGCGCGCAGACTCGAGACGAATCTGCTGAAGGTCCTCGGCGCCGACTTTCGCCGCGTGCGTGCGGCGCTCGATCTCGAGTACGGTGCGCTGGGCCTCGCGGCCGCGCTCGCGGGCTCGGCCGTCTGCGCGCTGGCGAGCGCGCTGCTGGCGCGCCTCGTGCTCGAGGTGCCCTGGCGGCCCGCGCTGTGGCCGCTCGTCGGCGCGGCCCTGTGCGTCCCGCTCGCCTGCATCGTCGCAGCGCGGCTGGCCGCGCGCCGGGTGCTGCGCGAGCGCCCGCTCGCGCTCTTGCAGCTCCACTCTCGTTGATCAGCCGGGTACGAAGCCCCGCAGCACGTCGAGCAGCCCGTCGAACTCGTCGACGAGGCGCGCGGGCAGGCCGTCGCACAGAGTCTCGCGCACGGTCTCGAAGTACCAGCGCGTCTGCGCCGGCGCGGCGGTGAAGCGCTCGAGGGTGGAGACGCCCTCGGCGCGCAGGTCCGCGACGAGGGTCCGCAGGTTGTGGACCTTGTCGCATACAGCCACCAGACGCGTGCGCACGTCGGCCTTGGCGAGCCGTTCGAGATAGGCGCGCTTGCGCAGCTCCCAGCGCGACTTCTTGTCGGGGCGATCTCCCGGCAGCAGGTCCGTGCAGCTCTCGACGATGCGCGCGACCTCGTCGCCGAAGCGCGCGCGCAGCGCGGCGCCGTCGACGTGTGCGCTGTCCTCGAGCGCGTCGTGCAGGACGCCCGCCATCGCGAGCGTCGCGTCGCCGCCGTGCTCCAGCACGAGCCCGGATACCTGGAGCAGGTGGCTCGCGTACGGGATGTCGGTGCCCTTGCGCGTCTGCTCGGCGTGGGCGTCGAGCGCGAAGCGGAACGCGTCCGCGAGACGCTCGCGATCCCGCTGATTCATCGAGCGGCAGCATAGCCAGCGAGGGCGTGGAGACAGCATGGATGTGTTAGTGTGGGCGTCGGGGAGCGAGGCATTGAGCCATCCGCTGATCGCGCTGGCCGCTGACAAGGACGTCCGACAGGCGGCCGCATTCCGCGCGCGCGCCGAAAGGATGACGGGCGCGCAGCTCGCCGAAGCCTACGAGCAGGAGAAGCGCGAGGCCCCGCGGCTCCACGACGCCGGCAAACGCTATCTGGCGCCGCGCGGCGGCAAGCCCGCGACGGAGCGCAAGAGCAACAAGGACGAGGAGCACGCGGGCGCGGCGGTCGTGCGCTACGGCCTCGCGCGCGGCGATGGCCTGCCGCTACCCGACGAATCGCTGCGCCTGCTGCCGCTCGAGTCCGCGGTGCGCGTGAAGACGGGCCCGGCCGACGCGCCGGAGACGCGCGGCATCGGCCGCATCGATCTGCTCGCGGTCACCTCCGAAGACCGCCTGGCCGTCGTGAAGATGCGCGTGCTCGGACCCACGGAGACGCGCTGCGGCGTCGGCGATACGCCGCTGCGCGCGATGCTCGAGGCGCTCGCGCTCACCGCGATCGCGCACGCGAACCTGCCCGCGCTGCGCAGCGAGATCGCCGAGCGCTTCGGCCGCACCGTCTCGGAGGAGCCGCCGATGTGCGTGGTGGCTGCCTCGCCCGTCTACTGGAAGCTGTGTCGCCGCCGCGAGGCGCAGCGCGGCGCCGGCTGGATCCGCGAGCTGGAGCGCCTCTCCCAGGAGATCGAGGCGTCCATCGGGGTCAGCATGCGCTTCCTGTCCCTCGAGCTTCCCGGCGATCCGGGCTGGGTCTACCGCGAGGACGGCCCCGCCATCGACGGCGTGCCGCACTTCGCGCTGGCCTGGGAGCCCGGCGCCGGGCGCGTGCGCCCGAAGGCGCGCCCCCGCTCGAAGCCGTCCGCGCCCGAGGTGGTGGTCGTCGCCGCCGATCCGTCGCGCCCGCCGCGTCGCTATGCGGTGACGGACAGCTACCGCTCGGGCGACCGCATCGAGCACCCGACGCTCGGCGTCGGCGTGGTGCAGGGCGTCGCCGGGCGCGGCAAGGTGCGCGTGCGCTTCGACGGCCGCGAGTCCGTGCTCGTGCACGAGCGAGGTGCCGTCGCCGCAGCCGCGCCGCGCTAACGCGCGCGGGGCGTGGTCGCGGGCTTCAGGACCGGCGGCGCGTTCGCCGTCTCCGGCCACTTGCCGAGATTGCGCCCGATGAGGAGCGGCGCGCCCGGCCTGCGCGGGTCGTAGAGCACGAAGTCCGCGAGCCCGTCGCCGCCGAGATCGCCGAAGCGGATGCGGCCGCGCGTGTCGAGCGCCTGCGACGCGGTGCGCGTGCGGAAGCCCTCCACGCGGTCGCCGAGCCGCACCACGAGCTGCGTGCCGCCGCCCGAGTCCACCATGTCGCGGAAGCCGTCGCCGTTCACGTCCGTGCCGACGGTCGGCACGAAGCCCTTCATGCGCAGGGTCTCGAAGTCGAAGCGGACGCTCTCGGTCCAGCGCTGCCACGGATTCGGGTCGAAGAACGTCTCGGTGGCCGGCTGGTAGATCTTCACGTCGGCGTCGGCGCCCTTCGTCAGCAGCAGCTGGACGAGCTCGAGCACGCCCGTCGGCACCAGGATCACGATCAGCTCGGCGCGGCCATCGCCGTCGAGGTCGATCACCTCGTGCGTCGCGAAGCCGCCCTTGCTCTCGAAGAGCTGGTCGTTCGCGTCGAGGTTCCAGGTGCCGCCGCGGTTCCGGTGGAAGCTGATGCGCGTGTCGCCGCCGAGCAGGCTCCCCGACGCGACCGATACCAGCAGGTCGAGGCGGCCGTCGCCGTCGAAATCGTGCGGCTCGACGCGCACCGAGCCCGACGTGCGGATGTGGTCAGGCAGCGAGATGCGCCGCAGCGGCATGCGCAGGTCCGGCTGCGCCGGGAAGCTCGTGTCGTCGCGCTGGCGGAAGACGCGCAGCTCGTGGCGTCCGGTGGCGACGAGATCGCCGCGGCCGTCGCCGTCGACGTCGCCCGCCGTGAGGCGCGGGTGATCGAAGTAGATCTCCATCGCGCTCTCGGAGATGATCGGACCCGGATCCGGCGGCACCAGGAAGTTCGCGCGGCCGCCGACCTCGGGCTTCGCGACGAGCGTGCCGTCGAGCTCGAGGATGCGCGCGGAGCCGAAGCCCGGCACCAGGAGGCGCGGGCGCGGCCCGAGGCCCTCGCGCACGATGCGCAGGCGGTCGACGCCCCGCTCGTCGGCCACAGCGGCGAGCGTCGGCTCGCCCGGGACCATGATGTCGTGGAAGACCGGCGAGCCGCCCGCGAGCGAGAACACGGTGATGCGGTCGCGGCGCAGCAGCAGCAGCTCGGTGCCGGGCTGGCCGTCGACCTCCGCGAGGTCGTACGCCGCGACGCCGGGAGGCAGCGCCGAGCGCCACGAGAAGTTCTGCGACGGCATGCCGTCGGGCCCGGCGAGATGGATGCGCAGCTCGCGCTGCTCTTCGGGCGGGAGCCCGCGCGAGGAGGTCCACAGCAGATCGGCGCGGCCGTCGCCGTCGAAATCCGCGAGGTCGGCCTGGATCGCGCGGTCCGGGCTCGCGATCTCCTGGATCTGGAAGGGCGCGTCGTCGGCCGCGGCGTGCGAGGAGGCCAGCCAGAGCGCGAGCGAGCCGCCCGCGACGCGCGCTCGCTTCACGAATGCTCCTCGTGCATCGCTTCCTTGTAGCGCAGGTCTCAGCCCAACATTGCCTGCGCGCGCGCATCTGCGAGCGCGACGAAGTCGTCGGCGAGACAGCGGCCGCGCAGCAGCCAGGGGTCGCGGCCGAAACCCATCGACTCGTCGCGCATGGAGGCGAGCTGCGGATACAGCAGGCGACGCGGCCCGTACGAGACCTGCGCGGGCGGCGGCTCCGAGCTGCGCGTGACGTAGCGGAAGCAGGCGAACACGGCGTCCTTGCGCGGACCGGCGGACGCGAGCGCGGCGAGGAGATCGAGCGCGGCCTGCATGCGCCGCGTCTCGGCGGCATGCGACGCGATCCACGGCTCGATCTCCGCGAGCAGGCGCGCGTCGCGCAGGCCGGAGCGCAGCGCATCGGCGACGGCGGCGCGCGCGGCGAGCGCGCCGCGCAGCGCCTCGAGCGGCGCCCGCGCATCGCGGCCGAGGTCGAAGGCGTCGCGGAGCGCCGCGAGCCCCGCCTCGAGCTCCCCGTCGCGGTCGTCCGGCGTCTGCGGCGCGAAGCGGTGCGCGCGCGCGAACAAGCGGAAGGCCTCGGGCGCGCCGGCTCCGAGCTCGGCCGCCGCCTCGTCCCAGGCGCGCTCGGCGTCGTAGCCGGCCGGGTCGCGCAGGTACGCCGCCGCGCAGCGGATCGACAGGCCGGACGCGCGCGCGTGCTGCATCGGGTTCAGCAGCACGCCGCTCACGCATGCGGCGAGCCCGCTCGCGCGACCGGTGTAGGGCGCGAGGTGGAGCATCGGGCGCATGGGACCGTCGGCGACGGGCACGTTGTCCCAGAGGAGCAGGCGACGGCGCAGCGCGGCCGCGCGCACGCGCGCCTCGGCGAGCTCGATCGTCGGCGAGCAGGTCGTGCGGCCCGTCCAGCCGACCTCGATGCGCGGGTCGAGCGACGCGCCCATCTCCTCCAGGTAGTCCGTCGGCGCCACCCCGAGGTAGTCGGTCGGCACGAGCCAGAGCGTCGCGTCCGGTCCGAGCGCGCGCGCGACCTCGTGCGCGAGCGCGACGTGTGCGGCCGCCAGGCTCGCGAAGGCGGCGCGATCCTCGGCGTGCGCGAGCGCGCTCGGCACGTCGTCGAGGCAGAGCGCGAAGAAGCGCACGCCCTGCGCGAGGAAGGCGCGCAGCTTCGCCGTGAGGTCGGCGCGCTCGTCCGCGGCCGAATAGCGGATCGAGAGGCCCGGCGAGATCGCGAAGCCGACCGCGACACCGGCGCGCTCGCCCGCCGCGACGAGCTCCGCGAAGCGCTGCACGAAGTCGTCGGGGTAGGGCTCGCGCCAGCGCGCGCGATGGAGCGGGTCCTCCTTCGGCGCGTAGACGTAGCGGTTCATTCCCCACGCACCGAGGCGCCCGATCACGTGCAGGCGGTCCTCGTGAGACCAGGGCGTCCCGTAGAAGCCCTCGATCACACCGCGGTGCTGGAAGGCGGCTTCCCCCGTCATGCGGGCGCCGATGCTAGTGCCGTCGGGTGTAGACTGCTTCGATCCATCGGAGGCGCGCATGCATCCGTTCCGCTTCGGCGTCCAGTTCTCTTCGCTTCCGGCCGACGGCTGGGCGAAGCGCCTCCAGCGCATCGAGTCGCTGGGCTACGCGTCGGTCTTCTGCCCCGATCACTTCACCCCGCAGTGGGAGCCGGTCGCGGCGCTCGCCGCGGCGGCCGCCGTGACGAAGCGCATCGCGGTCGGCTCGCTCGTGTACGACGTCGACTATCGCCACCCCGTCGTGCTCGCGAAGGCCGCCGCCACGATCCAGCTGATCTCGGGCGGGCGCCACGAGTTCGGCATCGGCGCCGGCTGGATGGAGACCGACTACCGCGAGGCCGGCATGCCCTACGACCGCCCGGGCGTGCGCATCGACCGCCTCGAGGAGGCGCTCCAGGTGATCCGCTCGATGTGGCAGAACGAGCGCACGAACTTCGAGGGCAAGCACTACCAGATCCGCCAGATGGCGCGCGCGGCCGAGCTGCCGGAATCGATGTCGCCGCCGCGCATCCTGATCGGCGGCGGCGGCAAGCGCGTGCTCTCGCTGGCCGGGCGCCACGCCGACATCGTCGGCATCAACCCGCAGATCGTGGCCGGCCGCGTGCTGCCGGAGACGCCCGCGGATCTCGCCCCCGAGCGCGTGCGCGAGAAGGTCGGCTGGGTGCGCGACGCCGCGCGCGCCGCGGGCCGCAACCCCGACGCGATCGAGTTCCAGGCGCTCGTGTTCATCGTCGCCATCAGCGACGACGTGCGCTCGCTGCGCGAGGGGCTCGCGAAGGGCAGCGGCATGAGCGTCGAGCAGGTCGCCGACGCGCCGCTCTTCATCACCGGCAGCGCGGGCGAGGTGCGCGACCGCCTGATGAAGCGGCGCGAGGAGACGGGCATCTCCTACATCGTCATCCAGGCGCGCGACGAGGCGTCGCTCGAGCGCTTCGCCGAGGCGGTCGTCGCGCCGCTGGCCGGACGTTAGGCGTGGCGCGCGGGCGCCTTTGCGCGGCGCTCCTCGCGGCATGCCTGCTCACGACACCCGTCGCGCTGCCCGCGCAGCCGGCGCAGGACTTCTCGAAGGTCCAGATCGAGACCCTGCCGGTCGCGCCGGGCATCTCCATGCTGATCGGATCGGGCGGCAACATCGGCGTCTCGACGGGGCCCGACGGTCTGCTGATCGTCGACGACCAGTTCGCGCCGCTCCACCCGAAGGTCGTCGCGGCGCTGGAGGCGCTGAAATCCGGTCCCGTGCGCTTCGTGTTGAACACGCACTGGCACTTCGATCACACGGGCGGCAACGAGCTCTTCGGCAAGGGCGGTGCGACCCTCGTGGCGCAGGACGCCGTGCGCACGCGCCTCGCCGCCGGTCAGTTCTCGAAGCTCTTCAACATGGACATCCCGCCGGCGCCGCCCGCCGCGCTGCCGGTCGTCACCTTCAGCGAGGACCTGACCCTCCACTGGAACGGCGACGAGATCGAGGCGCTGCACGCGCCGAACGCGCACACCGACGGCGATGCCATCGTGCACTTCCGCAAGGCCAACGCGATGCACATGGGCGACGTCTTCATCTCGGGCCGCTACCCCTTCATCGATCTCGAGAGCGGCGGCTCGCTCTCCGGTGTCATCGCGGGCTGCGACCGCGCGCTGGCGATCGCCGACGCGAAGACGAAGATCATTCCCGGCCACGGCCCGCTCTCGGGGCGCGACGAGCTGATCGCGTACCGCGACATGCTGATGCTGGCGCGCGAGCGCGTGGAGGGCGCGATGGCCGAGGGCAGGAGCCTCGATGCGCTGCTCGCAGACTCGCCCCTGAAGGATCTCGATCCCACGTGGGGAGGAGGCTTCATCAAGCCCGAGGCCTTCCTGCGCAGCGTCTACGCCAGCCTCGAGGCCGAGAAGTAGATCTGCTGTCAGGAGCGGGCCGCGCGCCCGCTATGCTGCGCCGCGTGCCGATCCGCGCCGTCGTCTTCGATCTCTTCGACACCCTGGTCGACCTGCGCTTCGAGGACCTGCCGCGCCACGAGCACAACGGCAAGCGCCTGCCCGCATCCGTGAAGGCGCTGCACGCCGAGCTCGCGCGACACGCCGACGTGAGCCTCGACGCGCTCGTCGAGGCGATGCTCGCGGGCAACCGCGCCTTCGACGAGAGCCACTTCGCGCACGACCGCGAGGTGCCGACCGAGCTGCGCTTCAGCGACACCCTCGAGCGGCTCGGCATCGAGCGGCCGGGTCTCGCCCTGCGCCTGACCGACATCCACATGGGCGTGTTCTCGTCGGCGGTGCGCGCGCTGCCGCACCACGAGGACGTGCTCGGCGCGCTGCGCGGCCGCGTGCGCCTCGGGCTCTGCTCGAACTTCAGCCACACGGAGACGGCGCGGCGCGTGCTCGAGTCGGCGCGGCTGCTGCCGGTCTTCGACGCGGTGTTCGTCTCCGATACGTTCGGCCTGCGCAAGCCGCGCCGCGAGATCTTCGAGGCGGTGCTGGAGCAGCTCGGCGTCGCGCCCGCCGACACGCTCCACATCGGCGACAGCCTGCGCGCCGACGTCGGCGGCGCGCGCGCGGCGGGGCTCCGCACCGCGTGGATCACGCGCCGCATCCCGGATCCGGAGAAGGCGCTGCGCGAGCATGAGGGGCCGGGGCCCGATCACGCGCTGGCCGACCTCGCGGAGCTGCCCGGGTTGTTGGCGTCCCTGGCCGCCTAGCGATGGCCGAGACGCTCCGCTTCGACGACCTCGCCCCGCTGCTGCTGCTGAAGAACGGGAACTACCTCTACAAGGTTCCGTTTCGCGGCGGCTTCGCGGTGCTGAAGGTCTACGCGGGCAGCCGCGGCCGGCTCGAGACCTGGCGCAAGAGCTTCGAGAACGTCGTCATCGCGGGGCAGACGTCGTACCAGCCGGCCACGCGACGCCGCATCGAGCTCGAGTGCCTGACCGTCTGGCGCAAGCACGGCTTCCGCGTCTACGACACCTACGACGACGTGGTGGTCGAGGCGCCGGGCTGCCCGCCGGGCCTCTAC